>CAYQWK010000735.1:0-2221 GCA_964420805.1 uncultured Bifidobacteriaceae bacterium
GTTTGCGGGCGCGTGCCGACACCTGAAGGCCCACGACATCTCGACGAGTTCTCGACGCTCGACTCCACGCGCGTGGCGGAGTTCCACCAGGAACGCGGATTCCATGTCTCCGACTTCCAGGCCGGCGCGTTGCCACTGCAACCGGGTTCCCTCGCCGATCTGGTCGGCGGCGACCGCCAGCAGAATGCTGCCATCGTGCGCGCCGTGTTGCGCGGCGAGGACCGCGGCCCCCGGCGCAACGCGGTCCTGCTCAACGCGGCGGCGGCGCTGTTCGTTGCTGGTGCCACGCCCAACATCACGGAGGGATGGGATCTGGCCGGCCAGTTGATCGACAGCGGGCGCGCAACGGCGAAGCTCGACTCACTGGCAAGGCGTTAGAAACGCATGGATCAACCCACGCCCCAACCATCACGCCGCACCTGGCTCATCGGCGGCCTTCTGGCCGGACTGGCCCTTGCAGCGGCGTTGGTCACCTTGTTTGTTTTTAATCCGGCCACGAACGGATTCTATCCCCGCTGCATGTTCCACACCTTCACCGGACTGGATTGTCCCGGTTGCGGCGGCCTGCGCGCCACGCACCAGTTGCTGCACGGAAACCTTGCTGAAGCGTTCCGCTTGAATCCACTCATCGTATGCCTGCTTCCCGTCGCGCTCCTGTTCGCATTCCGCACCGTGGTCACGCGCTGGAGAAACACGCCGCGCGCGCCGCGCGGGGCCTTTGCATTGTGGAGTCTTGCGGCGGTGGTGGTTGCCTTTGGCGTCCTGCGCAACCTGCCGTGGCGCTCGTGGCTCGGTTGAGGCAACCCATTTGGAAGGCGCGTGAACGATTCTTCTCCCCTTCTCGTCAACCCGGAACACCCTCTCATGAACCGTCGCGCCTTCCTCAGCACCAGCATCGCCGGAGCCACCTTTGCCGCCGCCCCGTTCTTTCTGCCCGCCGCGACGCCCGCCACGAAACCGCGCATCCGCATCGGCTTCCTCGGCGCGACCTATTCGCACGGCCCCGCAAAGATCAAGATTGCGCAAACTTCCGCAGACTGGGAGTTCGTGGGAGTTTGCGACCATTCCGAGGCGGGAAAACTCGCCTGCGAAAAGCTCGGCGCAGAGCTTGTTTCGCAGACAAAACTGCTCGATCGCGCCCAAGTCATCGCCGTGGAGTCCGACATTCGCGACCATGCGCCCCACGCCCTGATCGCTCTCAAGGCTGGGAAGCACATCCATCTCGAAAAGCCGCCCGCCGCCACGCTCGCGCAAATGCAAGAGGTGATCGCTGCCGCGCGCGAGAGGGAGCTCCTCGTCCAAACCGGCTTCATGTGGCGCCATCACCCGGGATTCAACGCCATCATTGAGGCCACGCGAAAAGGCTGGCTCGGCGACGTGTTCCTGGTGCGCGCCTACGTCAGCAACAACCTCGGCCCGGCCCAGCGCGCCGAGTGGGCCGAGTTTCCCGGCGGCTCGATGTTCGAGTTGGGATCCCATCTCGTGGACGCCACAGTCAGGTTGCTCGGTCGTCCGAAAGCCGTGACGCCGTTCCTGCGCCAGCACGGCCGGGGCAACGATTCGCTACGTGACAACAACGTGGCCGTGCTCGAATTCGACCGCGCCACCGCCGTGCTCATCAACACCGCGCTGCAATCGAGCGGCGCACCCGCGCGTTCATTCGAGGTGCTGGGCACGAATGGCTCCGCCACCCTCCAACCCATTGAGCCGCCCGCCCTGGTGCTCGACATCGCGAAAGCCGCCGGCCCTTACGCGAAGGGCGCGCAAAAGGTCGCCCTGCCCGCCTACCAGCGTTACGAAGGCGACCTTGCCGAACTCGCCGCCGCCGTTCGCGGCGAGCGCCCCCTGTCTGTTTCCCTCGATGACGAACTCCTCGTCGCGGAGACGCTGTTCAAGGCCAGCGGAATGCTTTGAATGGGCGGTTGGCCGCCGCGCCCAGTCCGACTCGTCCGCATGCCGCCTTGCCGGCCTGTCTCCAACACTCCTCCGGTAACAAAACTTTCGGCGCAAAAACCGCCTTCCGCCCGCGTCCTGCAAAGTCTTTGACGCACCCCTGCCCCTCCCGTAGCTTCGCCGACGCTTTTGACCAAATGATCGGATTCATCATCAAGAAAATCATCGGCTCCAAGAACGACCGCGAGGTGAAACGCCTGCGGACGCGGGTTGAGGAGATCAACCGCATCGAGGCCGGATTGCAAAACGAGCCTGCCGACGTGCTGCG
>CAYQWK010000736.1:0-2221 GCA_964420805.1 uncultured Bifidobacteriaceae bacterium
AATGTGTCCTGCAAATCACGCGCTGGATGGTCGGCGGGCGTGTTCAGCGCGTCGAAGCAATGATACTCGTCCTCGATCTCCGGCCCGTCCGCGACGACGAAGCCGAGTTTGCGGAACGCGCGGACGATGTCGTCGGTGACTTGTGTGAGCGGATGCAACCGGCCCACGGCGCGGCGGCGACCGGGGAGCGTCCAATCGGTCGGCTCCTTCGGCAGTGCGGCTTTGAGTTCGAGCGCTTCGCGGCGTGCGGCGAGGGCGGCTTCGAGTTCCTGCTTGGCGGCGTTGATGGCTTTGCCGGCGAGGGGTTTCTCCTCCTTCGAGAGCGTGCCCATCTGTTTCATGAGCGCGGTGAACTTGCCATTCGGCCCGATCCACGCGCCTTTGGCGGCGTCGAGAGCGGGTAGTTCGGCGGCGGCGTTCAACTCCGCGAGCGCGGCGTGCTTGAGCGGTTCGATGTCGTCGAGGAATCCCATAAAACGTGAGCGCGGAGAGTAAAGGCGCGGTGGCGGAATGACAGTTAAAATGCGTGGAAGGAAGGCCGGTTGCCCGTCCGTAATTCCTTGGAATTTTTCTCGCCACGGCGCCATGAATTCGCTGTTATTGCGACTTCGCAAGTGAGATGTCCCGACCAATCCGCCTTTGGGCATCCGGCCTTTGCCGGGGGCTTTAGGCTGGGGAAAAGTCCTGCGGGATTCGGCCGTTATTTCTTCGAGGCCGTTCTTTCGCTGGCAATGCCCACGGGACTGGTTCTGCTAACTCTCTTTCTCGTTTGTCGCAGTGCGGGTGCGAACCCGCCTGGAAACAGCATTCATCAATCGACCCATGACCGGCCGGGGCAACTCACTTCCTTCACGAGCGAGGCCGGGCTCTCCGGGCAGCGCGTGTTCGACATCGCATTTGAAACGAACGGGGTCGTGTGGGTGGCGGCGAGCGACGGGTTGCGGCGTTTCGATGGTTATGTATGGCACACGTTTCGCACGAATGACGGGTTGCCGAGTTCGTTTGTGCGCTCGGTATGCGTGACGCGCGCGGGCGAATTGTGGGTGGGCACTGATGCCGGCGCCGGCGTGTTCGATGCCGCGGCGTGCCGTTATGTGACCCGGGGTTCGGAGAAGGGACTGGCGAGCGCCAATGTCCGCCAGATTGTCGAGGATACCGACGGCAGCCTGTGGTTCTGCTGTGATCAATGGCCGGACTCGTCGGGCAAGCGCGGCGGTCTCTCCGTCCTGCGCGAGGGACGCTGGGAATCCTTCGGGCGCGCCGACGGACTGCCGATGGATTACGTCATTGCCTATTTTCGGGATGCGCAGGGACGGCAGTTTGCCACGACGCCGCAAGGCTGGGTGCAAAGTCGCGGCGGCCGCTGGGAATTGCCGGAGCATCCGGGTTTTGAATACGAGCCGCGCGTTCTGCAACTGGCCGAATCGCGCGACGGGGAGTTGTTCGCACAGGGAGAGAACCGTTTGCTGCGGTTGAGCGAAGGCCGGTGGCAGAGGGTGAACGCGCCAACGGTGTTGGTCGGGTGTGATCTCCAGGGTCAGGTGCTCGCGTTGAATCGCGATGCGGCGCGTGGAACGTATTGGTTCAGCGTGTGGGATGGCGCGCAGTTTGTGAGGGCGTCCGCAACTTTTTCGGCGCCATTGAAGACCTTGATGTATCGGTTGCGCGCGGCACCGGATGGCTCGGTCTGGTGCGTGGGTTACGACACCGTGGTGCGCTGGGCCTATCAAGCTGGTCCGTGGGATTGTTACCCCGACCAGCCGCCACCCCAGCTTGTGGATGCAAGGGGGCGACCATGGTTCTGGAACGCGTCAAACATGGTTGTCCGGCTGGATGGCAAAATGAAGGCGTTGCCGCGTGTCCGCAGCATTAAAGCCATTGGCCGCGATGGAACGATCTATGGTTCTCTTACAGGCAGCGGCCAACTGGCGTATGCGCTGGCGGATGAACCGGAGCAATGGTCGTTTACCGGTTGTGAGATGGCGGCGGTGCGCGAGGTGTTCGTCGGGGCGCGGGACGAGGTGTGGGTGGTCGGCAGCGGGAGCGACCAGGCGGCGCAATTTGCGTGGTGCGAAAAGGACCAGTGGTATTTGCGCACGCCGGAGGAATTGCAGGGCCAGCGACTGGGGAACATGTGCGCCGATCCGCGCGAGGGCGTCTGGGCGATTGTCTTTCCGCGCGACGACGCCGTGAATTACCGGCTGGCGCACGTCACAAAGGC
>CAYQWK010000737.1:0-2216 GCA_964420805.1 uncultured Bifidobacteriaceae bacterium
GTCATGGCCCGGATCAACAATAACGAGGGGTTCCAGCCTGACTCCTCGGACATGGCGAAGATGCGCAACCAGACCCGCACCGAGCTGGCAAAGATACTCAACCCCGAGCAACTCGAGGAATTCCTGCTTCGCTACTCGCACAATTCCAGCCGGCTTCGGCTCGAATTGCGCGGGTTGGAGCTTTCGCCGGATGAGTTCCGAAAGGTGTTTCGCGCCGTTGACCCGATCGACCACCAGCTTCAGATCGATTACGGGAGCACCGCCGCCTTGAGCGTCAAGCAGCGCGAGCAGTTCGAAGCGCAACGCAACCGCGCCATTCAAGAGGCGCTCCCCCCGGCGCGGTTCGAGCAGTATCTGGGCAGCAAGGACCCGGCCTACCAACAGGCGCTTGTCACGGCCGCGCAATACGGGATGAACACCAAGGCCGTGAAACCGATTTACGACATGCAGAAGTCTATCGAATCCCGACGTCTTCAGGTTTCCCAGAACGCGAACCTCACCCCCGAGCAAAAAGCGCAGGCCCTGCAATCGCTCACCGTCGAGCAACAGCAGGGCCTGCAAAAACTTCTGGGCGATCCCGCCTTCCGGCAGCGATAGCGCCGCGCCGGATTAGAACTTGTAGACGATCGAGGTGATCAGCTTCACGTCGTTCCGCTTCCGGCCCGCCGCGGGTTCATTGTCGTACACGTCCTGAATCACTGCGCGGAGGCTCAGTTCCTTGGTCAGCGAGGCCTCGGCACCGATTTCGGCGATGATCAGGTAGTTGTGCCAGCGGTCCACCTGCGGCACGTACTCGAGCGACTGCCAGACTCGGGCCGAGTCGCTCAACTTGTGTTCGAATCGCTCGCCGATGCGCAAAGCGCAATACTGGTTGTCCTCGTCGCCCTGCTTCTCGATCACTCCGGACGGACCCACTTCAACGCTCAACTTCGTGCGCGGCTCCTTCACGAGGTAATAACCGGCCAACGGGCTGAGGGTGACGCGGTAGTCGAGATCAGCCACACGATCATGCAGGAAGTCGGCGCGCAAACCTCCGTAGAGCCGCTCGTTGAAAAGGTGGTTCCACTGTCCGAATGCCGCGATGTTCTCGGCTGTCCGCTCGGTGCTGCTCTCATCCACGGCCTTCGTCTTCTTGTCGTCACGAATTTCCGTCTCGCCATAGGCGCCGCTGGCCCCGAGGAAGATTTCATCATTCGAGTATTTCTTTTGTGTCTTGAGGGACAATGTGCCGAGGAAGGTCTCGCTGTTGCCGCGCGTCAGCGTGAGGCCGGCGGCGGCGCTGCTTTCCCAGCGGTTGGTATTTGCATCCGCTGCGATAGAAGTGGAAACGAGGCTGCCGGCAAACGCCGCGACCAGAACGGGTGTGATGGAGTTTTTGTTCATCGGCGGCGTCTGTAGCGAAAAGCCGTTTGCGTCGGCAAGCGAATACTTCCTTTGCGCCCGCTTGGTTGAGGCGGTCGCGTTTTCCCTTGTGCCCTCCCGCCGCCTTCTGAAAACTCCGCCCGCTTGAACCCGATCAAAACTTTTCAGGTGGATTCCCTCCCGGTGCGCGTTTACCGGACGCAGGACGACATGGCGCGCGACGCGGCGCAAATCGTGCAGCAACACCTCGTGCAATGCCTTGCCGAGCGCGGCGAGGTGTTCGCCATTCTGGCGACCGGAAACTCGCAGATTCGCTTTCTTCAACTGCTCATCCAACTCGGCGGTATTGACTGGTCCAAGGTCACGCTCTTCCACATGGACGAATACCTCGGCATCGACGCCAATCACAAGGCGAGCTTCCGCCGATACATGCGCGAGAGGGTCGAGTCGCTCGTCAAACCCAAGGTGTTTCATTACATCGAAGGGGACGCGCATCAGCCGCTTACAGAATGCTCCCGCTACGCCGACCTTCTTCAGGCCCAGGAAATTGACCTCTGTTGTCTTGGTGTCGGCGAGAACGGCCACATCGCGTTCAATGACCCGCATGTTGCCGAGTTCGATGATCCCTGGAGCGTCAAATTGGTCAGCCTTGATCTCAAGTGCCGCCAGCAACAGGTCAATGAGGGTCATTTCCCGGCGGTGGACCAAATGCCGCAGTTCGCTTATACGCTGACCATTCCGACGCTCTGCGCTGTCCGCAAGATGGTCTGTGTCGCGCCTGAGAAGCGGAAGGCGCAGGCTGTCCACGACGCCCTGAAGCTTGCCGTCAGCACCAACTGCCCGGCCTCCTACCT
>CAYQWK010000738.1:0-2215 GCA_964420805.1 uncultured Bifidobacteriaceae bacterium
CCACTAGATTTGAGTTAGCCGGCGGGTCGGCTATCCATGAAGATCGGCTTTCATACGGACGCGTTCAACAGCTCGTACTGGAGCTTTGCGCAGTGCCTGGAATGGGCGCATGCGCACAAGGTGGAATACATCGAGTGCGGCACCATTGACGGCGTGAGTTGGATTCACGGGCTCGGCTATCAACCCCATGTGGCGCTGTGGGAAGATCCCCTCGCGCTACGGAGAAAGATGGACTCGCTCGGGGTGCGCTTCTCGCAGGTCGACGCCGCCTTTCCGTTATCGCGCCCCGAAGGGGCGACGTTGGGCGTCGAGTACGTGCTCAACACAGTCCGGTGGGCCCACATCGTCGGATGCCCTTCGGTGGATACCACCGACGACCGCTATCGCCCGGACGGCCTCACCGATCGCGAGGCGCTCGATCACATGCGCCGCATCTACCAGATAATCGTCCCCGTGGCCGAGCGCTACGGCATCACCATCAACATCGAGCCGCATGGTTATTACACCACCAAACCGGGCATGATGGCCGAGATGCTCGGGTTTGTCGACTCGCCCTATCTGCGAATGAACATGGACACGGGCAATACTTTCATCGCGGGCGAGGATCCGGTGGCGTTTCTCGATCGCTTTCGCGGCCGTGTAAGTCATGTCCACATCAAGGACGTAAGCGCCACCCTGGCCGCCTCGGCCCGAGGAGAACTAACCGGCATCGCCGTCAGCCACTGCGCGATCGGTGAAGGGGTAAATGCCCCCAACATCGTACGGTGCATGAAAATACTGGCAAACCAGGGTTACGACGGCGTATTTAGCCTGGAGTGCGAAGGGCAAGGTGGCCCGATGCTCGAACAGAGCCTTGCGTGGGCAAAGCCGATGCTGGAGACAAGTTATGCGGCAAGTTAGCTTTCTCATCGCGTTGCTGGCGGCCGCCGCCACGCCCGCCATCCCCGCCGAGCGCGGCCGCCGTGTGTTGATTGTCACCGGCCAATCCGACGAGCCGCATCATCACTGGCGCGAGACAACGGCGGCAATTCGCGCGGCGCTCGGAGAGGCGCGAACTTTTGACGTGGTTACCAATGAGGAACCACGCGGACTTAGTGCGGAAGCCCTCACCGGCTATCAGGCGGTGATCGTCAACTACAACGGCCCGCGCCTTCCCCGCGCGGCCGAGCAGGCGCTCGAAGCGTTCGTTCGCGCCGGCGGCGGACTGTTTGCCTTCCATCTATCGGCCTATGGCCCCTTTTTCGGGATGACCGTCGAAAACGGTAAGTTCCGAACCGTCGATGAAGGTTGGGCTGCCTGGCCCAGGATGATCGGCGCGCGCTGGGAGCCGGCCAAGATCGGGCATGCGCCGCGCGGGCCATTTGAGGTACGCTGGAACGCGGCCTCGCCCTTCGGCAGAGGCGCGGCGTTTCTCGCTAACGACGAGTTATACCATCGCTTAACTATCCTGCCCGGCGCCACCGTTGAAGCCACGGGGGCCAGTCCCACGCAGGGCGGCAGCGGCCAGCAGGAACCAATCATTTGGACCAACCGTTACGGCAAGGGCCGCGTATTCTTCACCACGCTCGGCCACGACACCATGGCATTTCACCAGCCGGGGCTGCGTCGCGCACTGGTGGCGGGCGTCGAGTGGGCCGCCGGCAGTAGCCCAGCGCCCCGCATTGCCGAAAACGCCCCGCCGGCGCGAATGCTCGTGGTTACCCAGGGACACTCGTATCCGGTTGAGTTCTACGCGATGCTCAACTCGCTCGACGGCGTCAAGTGGACACACGCCACGTCGCACGCCGACGCCTTCCGCCGTCCAATCGACGACCGGTTCGATGTCGTCTTACTGCACGACATGTTGAACGAGACGTTGCCCGAAACGATAAAGCACCTGCGGGCATTTGTTGAAGCCGGCAAGGGTGTGGTCTCGATCCACCACGCGATTGTCAATTACACAGACTGGCCCTGGTGGTACGAGGAAGTTATTGGCGGTAAGTACTTCATCAAACCCGTCCCTGGGCACGAGGCGAGCCGCTACCGGGAAGGCGTCGATTTTGTCGCCACGCCGGTTGCCGCCCGGCGCGCCCACCCCGTCTTGAAGGGCGTAGGCCCCCTGACGGTGCACGACGAGGTGTACCGCGGCATGTGGCTATCGCCGCGCATTGAAGTATTGATGGACACGAGTCACCCGGAAAACGACCCGCCGGTGGTATATGTCGGTCCCCACCCC
>CAYQWK010000739.1:0-2177 GCA_964420805.1 uncultured Bifidobacteriaceae bacterium
AAACCACCGGTGCGATGACAGTTCGCACGCCCGTCTGGTAGGCGTTGGTGATGGCGTCGGTGTCGTTATTGTAGAAGAAGCTGTAAGTCTCGTTCCCGTTCGCGGCCGAGCCGACCGGGGCAAAATAGCTCGAACTCCATACCTCCACTTGCGGGATCGCGTACCAGCGTGACTCGTAATTCGCGTTCACGTCGCCGGTGAGCAAATCCACCTGCACGGGCTTATTCGCCTTCACCGTTGCCCCCTTGAGGATGCCAGCACGAACCAGATACGACTGGCCCTGGCTGAGGTTCAGCGTGAGGTCGACCGTGCCGTTGCCGTTCGTGTCGATGTTCACCACCGTGCCGTTCTGCGCGGCCATGACGAACAACGAGCAAATCTCGAACATCGAAGCCGTGCCTGGCGCCGGCGTCACCACGTCCTGACCGATCGGCACCACGAAATTCGTTCCCCAGTCCGCGACCGAATGCATCGTCACCGAGTCGGCCAACAAAGGACCGGGTACCGTCACCCAGGCTGAACGGGACACCACGATGCCACGGGAGGCGGCAACGCGGTCGCGGGCATCGTACAACAGGTTCGCCGGGTTGCGCGGCATCGGCACGATGTTGCGCAGCGCGATCACCGCGCCCGAATTGAAAGAGGCCGGGTCGTGCGCATAGCCGGGAGGAATGCCGTTCGCGTCATCGCCGTCGCCCCAGATTTGCGTCGTCGCCTGTACCGGGTTGTCGAGGTCGATTTCGTATCCGTCTTCCCACTGGTCATAAACAACCTTGGTTCCCGCCCCTACCACCACGATGGAAACGACGGACTCAACATTAGTCCCAGTGTTCGCAGCCAGCACGAGGAAGGATTGGCGGATCTGTTCCTCTGGCATCGGTACGTAGTACTCCTGCACCACAGCTTGTGCGCGGGTTGATGTGGCGCAGGCGAGAAACGCCGCCGCCGCGAGGAAGATGGCCGCGCTGCGCCGCGAAAAGCGCGCAAGGACGATCCCAATGAACACATCCAATAATCCCGTCTTCATAAACGTTGTATCTACTGCTGAGTGAGGAAGGCGCGGTCGCGCGCTGGGGTCATGTGAAATGAACGCGTGCCGACACGACACCAGTCCCCCGACCGGAAACGCATCGACACACTTCCCCTGTGGCACACGAATTCTCTCCCGAAACATCTTCGAACCTTCTGATCTCTGATTACTACCGGCATGTTTCTAGCTGAAAGCCGGAGGGCCGAGAATAGGGGGGGCACACGGGCAGCCTTATCCGCAAAAGTACGTAGGGCGGTTTGGCCCCTTTTCCGCACATTTGACCACCGATACGGGAAGTATCCTTCGTTCCAGCCATGCCTCGGGCTGCAAACGGCTGCGAACCCGGCGCCTGACCGGCGCGAACACCCCGCCTCACGGCATCAGCCGCGCACGGTAAATCCTCCGTGGCGAGCCGTTCGTGTCCGCAAAGAACGCCTGCCCGTTCACGTTTGTGACCGCGCGGATGACGGACCAGGCATCGAAGTTCGTGGTGACCTCGATGTAGAACCCGAGGTTGCTGGTTCCGCCGCTGAGAGTGCCGGAGAAGATGTTGTTCGTCCGGCGCAGGCCGGTGAACACCGGCGGATTGATGATCGAAAGCACCGCTGGCGCACTGGTCACGGCACCGGCCACATTTGTGATAACCACCGTGTAAGTGCCCGCATCCCCTGCCCCGACATTCGGCCGCACGAACGACGGCGCGTTCGCGCCCGGAATATTCGTCGCGTTGAACCTCCATTGATATGCCAGCGCGTCGCCGGACGCCGTCACGCCAAAACCTGCCGTGCCGCCCAGCGCAACGAGTTGGCTGGCCGGCTGCGACAGAATCACCGGAGGAGCTTGCACCACCAGCGACGCCACCGCGCTGGTCACGGAACCGGCGTAGTTCGAAACCACCACGGAGTAAGCGCCGCCGTTGGTGGACTGGACATTAGTCAGTTGCAACGACGTGTTCGTTGCTCCCGGCAGCACCGTTCCATTCAAACGCCAGCGATACGACAATGGCGGCGCGCCAGTCGCCGCGACGGAAAAGGTGACGGTGCCTCCCGGGCTGTTCGTCCGGCCCACCGGCTGCGTCACGATGAACGGGGCCTGATTGCTCATCTGGATGGTGAGCCGGATCGTCCCGCTGGCAGTCGAGTAGCCG
>CAYQWK010000740.1:0-2168 GCA_964420805.1 uncultured Bifidobacteriaceae bacterium
GTCACGGGCTTGCCGGGCGCGGCGCCGGGGATGGGCTTGCCGGTCTTGGCGTCCACCTTGGCGGCGACGGCCTCCCAGATGGGCTTTAATTCCTGCCATGCGGCGAACTCGCCGCCGGGCATGAGGGACGGGCCGAAGCGCGCGCCTTCCTCGCCGCCGGACACGCCGGAGCCGATGAAGCGCAGGCCTTTTTCGCGGAGTGCCTTCTCGCGGCGGATGGTGTCGGTCCAGAGCGCGTTGCCGCCGTCGATGATGATGTCGCCGGGCTCGAAGACGACGGCGAGGCCGTCGATCACGGCGTCGGTCGGCTTGCCGGCCTGGACGAGGATGATGGCCTTGCGCGGCTTCGCCAGCGAGGCGGCGAATTCCTGGAGGGTCTTGGTGCCGACGAGGCCGCCCGGGGTGTGCGGATTCTCGGCGACGAACTTGTCGGTCTTCTCGGTGGTGCGGTTGTAAACCGAAATCTGGAAGCCGTGATCGGCGATGTTGAGAGCGAGATTCTGACCCATCACGGCGAGGCCGATGAGTCCGATGTCAGAGTTCTTTTTGGCCATGGGAGTGCCACGGTAATAGCTCCCGGAGAACCAAAGACCAACCTGTTTTTAGCCGCGAACCGTGTAATAACCCGGCCCGTGGCCCATCAGGGCTTGGGTTGCGAGCCCTGCTTGGAGGTGTAGGCGCCGGCGCTCGGGAAGAAGGGGGCGATGCGCTCCACGATCGGGGTCATGAACTTCGGCTCGTTGCGGTTGTAGACCCAGGAAAAAAACACGACGGTGCCGACCACGAACACCACGATGCTGGCGATGATCTTGTTCATCTTCATCACCCGGCGGAAAAGAAAAATCGTCAGGACAAAGGCCCCGATCGCGATGCCGATCTTCAGCCAGATGGCCGGTGGCATCGTTTGAATCTTCTCCCAAGCGGTGACGGCGAACAGTGGCATGGCTTACGGGTTAGCCGGAAAGGGCGGTGAGACGAGCCCTTTTTGATTCCCAGCGGGATTTCACCGGGGTTTGACCGGTGGAACCCGGCCGCTGGGCGTGTTGGCTCGATTCGCCCATCCAGTAAACGCGCCCGGTGGTCGCGTTCCGCCCCAAGGCCAAGTCACTGTCACTGATACCGGCCGGCGAGGCCGAAATAATCCAGCAGCCAAGCCTCCTTCCAGATGCGGAAGCGTCCCTCCGGCGTGATCTTGCCGTATTCCTCGCGCTCGGCATGTGGCAGCAGGTAGCCCAGCTGGGTGTTGATGATTTCCATCTGTTGCTGCTGCTGGTTGATGTCGTCGATCGGCTGGATGGTCCAAGCCCGCGCGGTTTCGCCGGTTTGGCGCACCCGCGCAAGATGCCGGGCCACCAGCTTGGCGAGGCGGCGGCACCAGGGGTGGCGCTCCACGTGCCAGCTTTCGGGATAAAAACCGCCGAAGGGAATGTAGAGGTTGTCGGTCACGTGGCGGCGACCGGCAGCGGTCTGCGTGGCCAGGCTGAAGCAAGCCGTGAGGGCGCCGTTTTCCTGGGGCACAAAAAGCACGTGCAGCCGCAGCGTGTCGTCGTGGCTCTGATACACCGAGGTGCGGAGCCAGACCCCGCCACCCAACTCGGCCTTGAGGGCCTGCACGGGGGTGAACCGGTTGTCGCGCAGCCAGTCGCGGACCTTGAGCAGCCGGGGCTGGGTGGGCCACTCATCCCCGCCGGTGTTCACGACATAGCGCGGAAAAAGCGGCATCGGGCTGAGGCTGATGGCGCTGACTTTCAGCCAGTTGAAACCGGACTCGAGCAGGAACCACAGCAGGAACACGGCGGCGGCCACGGTCCAGAACGGCCGGTCAATCCATCCGAGCTGCGCGTTGGCCTGTGCGGCGAACAGCGCAAACAGGATCCAGCGCAGCCAGCGGATCGGGATCGCCAGCACCGGCGAGGCCACGCGCAGGTTGATGTAGAACAGCAGCAACAACACCGCCGCGGCCGGGGAAAGAAACAGGAGGATGGGTTCCGGCATGGTCCGGGTGGGGGCGGGCGGGCCCGCCCGGGGTCAGCTCAGCCGCACGGGCATGATGACGCACACGAAGCTCTCCAGCGTCTTGAAGACACCGGGGCTGACCTCGTCCTTCAACTCGAAGAAGACCTCGTCCTTGGTCAGGGCGCGGAGTGGATCCATGACAAACTGGGGGT
>CAYQWK010000741.1:0-2168 GCA_964420805.1 uncultured Bifidobacteriaceae bacterium
TCCTGGCCCTGGTCATCACCGGCATGCCGCTCAAGTTCTACTACGCGAACTGGGCCAAGACCCTATTCCACTTCATCGGTGGGGCGGAAACGGCGCGCGCACTCCACCGACTCGGCGCGGTGGTGACGTTCATCTATTTCGGTCTGCATGTCCTCTCCCTCGTCGGCAAGTGCTGGAAGGGACGCGGAAAGATCCGTGACCCACAGACCGGCAGCATCAGCCTGCGACGGGTTTGGAACATCCTGTTCGGACCGGACTCGATGATGCCAACAATGCAAGACTGGCGGGACTTTGTGGCGCACAACATATGGTTCTTCGGAAAGGGGCCGAAGCCAGAGTTCGACCGCTGGACCTACTGGGAGAAATTCGACTACTTCGCGGTGTTCTGGGGCGGGTTCATCATCGGCTCCTCGGGCCTGGTGATGTGGTATCCGGTGTTCTTTACCAAGTTCCTGCCGGGCTGGATCATCAACATAGCCCTCATCATCCACTCGGACGAGGCTCTGCTGGCGGCGGGATTCATCTTCTCGATCCACTTCTTCAACACGCATTTCCGGATCGAGAAATTCCCGATGGATACCGTGATCTTCTCGGGCCGCATCTCGAAGACCGAGATGCTGCACGAACGCAAACGCTGGTATGACCGCCTGGTCGCAACCGGCAAGCTGGACCAGCACCGTCTGCGCGATGAATGGGACCGTTGGAAGTCCATCGCGCGGTTCTTTGGTTACTTGTTCTTCGGTCTGGGCCTCGTGCTGCTCGTGCTGATCATCTACGCGATGGTTTCACGCCTGGCGCACTGAGGCGGTGAAGGAACGCGGCCTTCAGCCGCAGCGGCGGGGGAGGCGGAATAAATTCCGCGCTCCGGAAGACGGTGCCTCGCCGGCTGGGCCGTGTAGTAAACAACCGTGCCGGGCGGAGTCGTGTCCCGGCCTGTCTGCAATGCGACGCATGTTGAAACAAACGCGGTTCGTGGCGCTGGCGGCTTTGCGGGTTGTGCTGACAGCGGGCGGCTACGCGGCGCAAGTCATCAAGGACGCCGACTGTCTGGAATGTCACAGCGACAAAACGCTGGTGAAGACCAACGCGGCGGGCCGGGCTGTTTCCATGTTCGTGGACGAGGCGAAGCTCCGCGCTTCCATCCACAAGACCAACGCCTGCCAGAGCTGCCACACCGACATCACGATCAAACACCCGGACGACAACGTGGCCGCCAAACCGGTCGCGTGCGCCACGTGTCACGAGCGCATGTCCGAGAGCTATGGCGCGAGTGTGCATGGCATCGCGGTGAAGGCGGGTGACGCCAGTGCGCCGACGTGCAAGGACTGTCACGATTCGCACGAGGTTCTGCCGCCGACCGACCCAGGATCGCCGCTGCATTTCAAGAACCTGAGCAAGACCTGTGGCACCTGTCATGACGCGGTGGCAGCGGAAGTGCAGGCGAGCGTTCACGGCAAGGGTTCCGCCGAGGGGCGGCCGGAATCCGCGACGTGCATTGACTGCCATTTCGAGCACCAGATCGAGCAGCTCAAGACCAACGCCTCGCTGAAGATCTCCGTGGACGTGTGCAGCCGCTGTCACGCCTCCGAGCGCATCAACACCAAGTTCAACCTGCCCAAGGACCGCGTGCAGACCTTTTTCGCGAGCTACCACGGCCTTGCGTCGCAATACGGCTCCGCGCTCGCGGCGAATTGCTCCAGTTGCCACGGCTATCACCTCGTCCTGCCATCCGCCGACCCGCGCTCCACGATTTACCAGACCAACCTCGTCGCCACCTGCGGCAAATGCCATCCAGGCGCGACGGAGAACTTCGCGGCCGGCAAAATCCACGTCGCCGCCGAAACCCCGCCCGACCAGGCCGCCGACGTGGGGGGCAAGGTGAACGCGTGGGTGCGGCTCGTCTACATCATCCTGATTGTCGTCACCATCAGCGTGATGCTGGTGCACAACGGGCTGCTCTTCATCCGCAAATGGATCCGGCTGCATCGCACCGAGCCGCGCACGATTCTGCGCATGAATCTCCAGCAACGCTGGCAGCACTTCCTGCTCGCGTTCAGTTTCATCGCGCTCGCCGTGACCGGCTTCGCGCTGAAGTTCCCTGACTCGTGGGTGGCCAAGTTGCTGTGTTCGCATGAGGACTTCCGGCGCTGGAGCCATCGCATCGCGGG
>CAYQWK010000742.1:0-2165 GCA_964420805.1 uncultured Bifidobacteriaceae bacterium
AGTTGTAGCTGATGCCGTCATAGCCCAGTTCCTTGAGGGTCGCGGCCTGCTGCTCGGGTTTCCATTGGCCGCGCCCGACGGCGTTGTCGAAGGCGAAAAGACCGGACGATTGGGCGTGGGCACAACTGACGAAGGCGAGGAGGGCGAAGAGGATTTCTTTCATGGCTGGTCTGAGGGAATTGAATGATGGAGTTGTGAAACGTGGTTCAGCACTGGGTAGGTCATCGCGAATTGCGTGGATCAGTAGGTCAGCCCTTTCAGAACATCGAAGTTCTCGGCGGGACGCCATGTGTCATCGGTGATCGGCGCGTAGGCGGGATCGGGGTGGTTGAATTTCTTGTTCGGTTTCATCGCTGACTTGGAAACGAACTTGGTGAGTCCTTCGATAACTAGCACCAGCCCGGGATCGGAAATGTCGCCGGATTTCACCGCCATCAAGCCGACACGATGGATCACCGAACCGGGAATCGTGAGCCGGCCGTCGCTCACTTTCACTTCGCTGGTGATGTCCACCGGCGTCTGACCGGCGAGGTCTTGAGCCAGGATGCGTTTGCCCGCGAGCGTGCTGGTGGTGATGAAGGAGAGATTGGCATATTCGCCGAAGATGCCGACGGGACGGTTGAGTTCGCCGACTTCCAGCGTTACGTCGGCGCGCGGGATGACCACGTCTTTGTTGTCGAGCACGCGGCCGATCGTCGCGATGGCGATTTCGCCGTCGGCATGACGCGAGCAGAGCACGTACGGCGGTTCGCTGCCGGCAGGTACGTTCACGGCAGGCAATGGCAGTCCTCCGCGAGCAATCCGCGCAGGGGCCGATTTCTTCCGGTCGGTGAAGGTGTTGGTATCAACAAGGAACTTGTCGCCTTTGGGAAATGGTTGCGCGATGCGATGCCAGCGGACAGCCCGCGTGACTTCGTCCAGGCGGCGTTTCATGTTGCGGAAGCCGGATGGAAAGAAGGGATCTGGCTTGCCGTTGGGCATGGCGCCGGTCAGTGGATGACGCATGATGCCGTAGCTGCATCCCATGCCGGCGCCGATGTACACTTCGTCTTCGCAGTTGATCAAGCGATGGTCGTTGGGATCCTCCTTGGCGAGGAACGCGGCGATGCGGCGGATGGTTTCCGGGATCGAGACGGTGATGCCGACATCGTAGGTGCGGTAGAGATCGCCTTGCGTGCCGAACTCGATCCAAACATCGGGCGCAGCCCGGCGAGCTTTGGGCGTGACCTTGAATTTCCAGAGCGGTTTGCCGGGGATGCCGATGCCCCAATCCACTTTCCAGTTGCCGACTCCCGCCTGCTGCGACCACGCGAGGCGCTCGCACCAGTACGTTTCGCTGTCTATCGGCAACTCATCAACGTTCGGACGAGAGTTGCAAATCCAGAGGCCGAGGTCGCGCCAGCCACGCGCTTTTGAATCTTTGCTCAGTTGGATGAGCCGTTCGGCAGGAGTGCCCTTGTAAGACGGGAATCGTCGGGTATCCAGTTCGACGCTGCCGCGCGACGGATGGTTGTGTCCGCCACCCAGCGGGAAGTCAAATGCGTCGTCCAACAGGAACGTCAAGTCACCCCGCACTTCAGGATAGAATCCAAGCCAGTTCTGGTTTGGCCCTTTCCCGAACAAGTTGGCTTCGATCATCATGTCCGCTTGGTTGCTCGCACCGGAGTAACCACACGCGAATCCTTGAACATTCCACGTGCAGAAATAGTCTGGCGCGGTGCTGGGCCTATCCGGCACGAGGCTCGGTTCGGCCGCGGACAGCCGCGCAGTAAAAGGAGCGGCGGAAACCAAAATGGCTAAGGCGGCGAGCAGCCTTCGTTTCATGGCGCGAGTTGTGGTTTTAGAGCGTCTGTGCCGCAGCGGCGCTCTGCCGAGACGCCGCTACAGGGCTTGGAAAAAAACGCCATCATGGTGATTTGGCCCGCTGTTTGGCTTTTAGCGTTGAGTCGTGGAGGCGTCGAATTTCCTCACGGGTTAAAGCCCGGTCATAAACCGCCAAGCCGCCGAGCAAGCCACAGAATCCCTCTTTGTGCGGAGGCGCCTCCTGTTGCGGATAGCTTGGCCAGCTTGGCAATGCGCGCTGCGCCACGGTGAAGTCGGTTGGTTCGCCTGAAGCCGTGAAGATGGGTTTGTCCCACGGGGCGTGCCATTCGATGGGTTTGAGC
>CAYQWK010000743.1:0-2162 GCA_964420805.1 uncultured Bifidobacteriaceae bacterium
CGCAGGCGATGGGTCGTGTCGGCGAGGTCATCTGTCGAACCTGGCAGACCGCGCACAAGATGCGCGAGCAGCGCGGTGTCCTCGACGGCGAGACGCACGCGTATTCGGACAACCTGCGCGCGCGGCGATACGTCGCGAAGTACACGATCAACCCGGCGATCGCCCATGGCATCGCGCACGAGCTCGGCTCGGTCGAGGTCGGCAAGCTCGCCGATCTCGTCCTGTGGCGGCCGGGCTTCTTCGGCATTCGGCCCGAGCTGGTGATCAAAGGCGGCTTCATCGCGTGGTCGCAGATGGGCGATCCCAACGCCAGCATCCCGACGCCGCAGCCTGTTCTCATGCGCCCGATGTTCGGCGCGATTGGCCGCGCAGTCGGCGGCACGTCCATCGCCTTTGTAAGCCAGCTCTGCAAGGCAAAGGGCGTTGCCAAAAGCTACGGCCTGACCAAACGAATCGAAGCCGTGAAAGGCTGCCGCAAAGTGACGAAGCGCGACCTCAAGTGGAACGATGCACTACCGGCGATCTCCGTTGATCCTGAAACCTACGAGGTGCGCGCCGACGGCGAATTGCTGGTCTGCGAACCCGCGAAAGTTCTGCCGCTGGCGCAACGGTACTTTCTGTTTTGAAAACCCGCCGACCCGCACGAACAGCGAATGCCGGGCGACCGGAATGTCCGCCCTCCGCGTCGCCGTGCCTTCGCGTCGAGGATGTTTGGCTGCTCTTGCAACTCGCGGACTCGGCTTTTCCAACGGGCGGTTTTGCGCACTCGGGCGGCTTGGAGGCAGCGCGTCAGCAAGGCGAAGTGCCTGATGGCGAGGCTTTGATCGAATACCTGCGCGCCTCATTGCGCCAGCTCGCGAATGCCTCGCTGCCCTTTGTCCACGCCGCGTTCATCGGAAACCGGGAGTTCGAGAGCGTGTACACTTGCTGCGATGCCTTTCTTTCCAATCACGTCGCAAACCGGGCAAGCCGGTTGCAGGGGCGCGCTTTTGCGGCGTCCGCGGAACGGATTTTTGGCGGCGGGGAACTGAAATTATTTCGCGACCAACTGCTGGCCGGAGGCTTACCCGGTCACTTCGCTCCCGTCTTTGGTGGCGTGGCAAAACGGCTGTCTCTGGAGTCTTCCGTCACCGGGCGGCTATTCGTGTTCAGCCAGTTGCGTGGTCTTATCAGCGCGGCGGTCCGCCTCAACATCGTCGGGCCTGGCGAAGGGCAGGCGATTCAGCACCGCCTGGCGGGTGATGCTGAGCACGCGGCCAGGCGATTTGGTGAAATAGACATGGAAGATGCCACCCAGACTGCACCGTTGCTCGACCTCTGGCAGGGCGCTCAAGACCGGCTTTACTCGCGACTGTTTCAAACCTGACTTATGCGCATACTTCTTCACGGCGGGCACTCGCACGAATTCGGCGGCCACGGTCACACGCACGAGCATCTCCTCCACGCCGGGCACTTTCACGAGCGCGAGCAACCGCGCACCCGGGACTTTGGCCACCGTGCGTTCACCGTCGGCGTGGGCGGGCCGGTCGGCAGCGGCAAGACGGCGCTCATGCTCCAGCTCTGCAAAAGGCTTCGCAGCCGGATGAGCGTGGCCGCGGTGACAAATGACATCTTCACCCGTGAGGACGGCGAGTTCCTCATCAAGCACGGAGCACTGGAACCGGAACGAATTCGCGCGGTGGAAACCGGTGGTTGCCCGCACGCGGCAATCCGCGAGGATGTTTCCGCGAACCTGCTCGCGCTCGAGGAACTTCATCACAAGTTCAAGCCGGACCTCCTTCTCATCGAATCCGGCGGCGACAACCTTGCCGCGTGTTTCAGCCGTGAGCTTGCGGACTTCACCATCCAGGTCATCGACGTGTGCGGCGGGGACAAGATCCCGCGCAAGGGCGGCCCCGGCATCACCCAGAGCGATTTGCTGGTGATCAACAAGACCGATCTGGCCGCGGGCGTTGGTGCGGATCTCGAAGTCATGGCGCGTGATGCAAAAAAGATGAGGGGCTCAGGTCCGGTCGTGTTTGCGCAGGTGAAGCACGGAGCAGGCGTTGACGAAATCATCAGCCACCTTGTCCATGCCTGGCAGCATGCGCTGAATATCCCGCACGGAGAATATCAGCCAAACGGCGCGAATCCGTAGCCAGGCGTTGGCCAAGCCATTATTC
>CAYQWK010000744.1:0-2162 GCA_964420805.1 uncultured Bifidobacteriaceae bacterium
CCTGAATCTCGGCCAACACAGAGCCGTGAACGACGTTGGCTATGCAGCGGTTGTCCAAAACCTCGGCGATGCGAACCTTGACGAGGAACTTACTGTCGCGATGCACCATCAACACGCCGCGCTCCAGCATCCCCTTGTCCTTACCAATGTTGAGGACCACGAAATTCCACTTTGGATCAACCGCCACAACCTTGCCTTTGGTTCCCGGAGGCAACGGAGCTTCAAAGTCTTCAGGCCCCATGGCGATCCGATATTTATTTTCCCAGTCCTTGGCCGTGCGGGCGAGGATGACCTTTTCGGCGCTCAACGCTTCGATGTCCGTTTGCGCCTTCTTGAGGGTGGCGCGGGCCTCAATCACCTGCTCCGGTGTGGTGCCAAGCTGACGCCATTTGTCGAGTTGCTGGTCAGACTCTTTGCGCGCGGCGACGGCCGACTTGAGGTCGGTGTCCAGCTTCTGGGCCTTGGCCTGCTCGGCGGCAAGCTGCTGCTTGTTATTGTTCAACTCCTCCTCAGTCTTGGCGAGCGTGCCCTTGGTCTGCTGGAGAATGTCCTTGGTCGCGGCGTGGTCTTTCTCGGACTTGTCGGCGCGGCTCTTCTCCTTGGCCCGTCCTTGGATGTTCTCGTCCCGATCAACAATCACAGCCTGGATTTGTTTGCGGGCGTGGATCTGGGTCAGGACGATCGTCCCGACGCTGGCCAGAATGGCGAGGATCAAAAAGATTCGGAGCATGTCTTTTCCTTAAAGGATTACGGTGCAAACGGTATTCGCGGGCGATTGTTGTGTCAACGCCCGGCTCACCTTGCGCAATGTTTCGGCGATCATTTTTCGTGCGGTCATCGTTCCCCACGGTATTTCTGCATAAGATTGAGAATGCTCTCGCGAATCTCGAACAACTCAGTGCGCGCCCAGGTAACGATCTCCTCCGGCACCAATTTCTTTGCGGCGACGGCCTCGCATCCGGCCTGCGCTTTGTGCAAGTGGTCCAGCGCCCGTTTCAAATAGGCGACGGTGAATGACGGATCGTGGGGTTCGTTGCCCTCGGCGATGCCGTCGAGCGCGCCCGCCAGCTTGGCACCGGCAATCTGAAATTCGGAGACGAACTTCGCGAGGTCGTCATCGTCGGATTTGCCCAAATCCAATTCGTCGCAGTCCTGCCACAACCTGACCGCGCTCTCGAAGCACCGGTGCTGGACGGGATGGCGGATTTCCCCATCCTCGGTGCGAATCCAGTCAATGCCCTCCGTTGCCGGGTTGGGTTCCGGCCCAGACAGAGGGTCCTTCAGTGATTCCTCGCAAATCCGGTTCATCTCCTCGACGTGGCGCGCGTTCTCCTCCGCCTCCTCCGGAGTCATCTCGCGGTTCCAACCCATCTCCTCGGCGATCTTCTCCTCCGCCTCGTCCGAGTCGCCGTATTTCTCCATCAGTTCCATGTACTTGTCCGTGCGGGCGTCGCACTCCTTCATGAAACGTTCGTAATCGTGCTCGTCCCAATCCTCCTCGGGATCCTTGGACCCGCGCTTGTGCTTCTCAACCGCCGCGTCCAGCTTGCCCAGGAAGTCACCCCACCCCGCCGCCGTGTCCTTCACCCGCTGCGCCTCATCCGCCTCGGTCAACCGCCAGGCCGGCTCGGAAATCTCGATCTCGAAATCGGTGCTCTCGATCACCACGCGGCCGTTCGCATCACTGAACCACTCAAGGTAAAGGCCGTTCGACATGTGCTCCGGCGGCGTCCCGCCCTTCCGCAATATCTCCAGCGCTTCCTCCGTCGGGATGTCGAACACCCGGACTTTTCGCGATGCGGTCAAGTCGCCGATTCTCCCCCGCTGCTGGCTGGAGAACACGGCGTCTCGGCGCATCGGCTCCGTCGGGCCGGGGTTGCGGAACCTGAGCAGGCACCCGGCGAGGTCGGCGCAACCATTTCCGGCGAGTTCGAGAACAACAGGTTCATGCAGGCCATCCAGCCAGAGCTTGCCGCGGACAACTCCCTTGTCGCGGTTGTCGATCTCGCCACGGATCACGCTCTCATGAATGCGCCACGCCATGCCGGTATTGCGAACGAGAACCGCTCGGATTTCAAGCCGCGGTCCGCGCCCTCACCTTGGGGTGGGGGGGGGGGTGGGGGGGGGGGGGGGTGGGGGTTTGTGGGGGTGGGAGATATAAA
>CAYQWK010000745.1:0-2161 GCA_964420805.1 uncultured Bifidobacteriaceae bacterium
CGGCCACACAACTGTCGAACACTTCCCTTGGCATCCGACGCCGAACAGGCTCGTACTTGAGTTCCCTGAACTACAGGCGCATCTGTCGCTACTCTCTCACACCGAAGCCCCCTCACTCGATGTGCTGTCTGCTGTCTTTGGGATGCTTCTGATTGCGTGCCTCAATCACCCGGACGGCGCATCAGCTCGTGAGATTGCTGAGACCGCTGCGAAGCAGCTCCCTGGCCAGCTACGACCGTTGCCGGCGACGAAAGACTGGGAGAGCTACCTAGCCGTTGACTTCAAACGAACTCTTGCTGTGGTACACGGTTTGGTGTACTCTGTCAAGAGAGGCTTTTTCCATTGGTCTGGCTTTGGTACCTCTGGCGTCTTCGGTTCAAGCGTTCTGAGCGAAGAGTTCAAGCAGTTCCAGAACGACATCGTTCTACGTCAACCGAAGACATTCGAAGAATTCGAAGAGGTTCTACCATGAACAACGGCAGGACTTTCACCACCTTCGCGGAGCAAGACCCGACGGCGATGACGCTCGTTGAAGAGCTGCCCGGCCTGAAGGGAAATCCTGATGGCTACCGCGAGGCTATGCGGAAGCTGGGCGAGCATCTTGCCGACAGCATGTTGCCGCAGTTGGAGGCCGCCCCGGCGAAAGACGTGTGCGTCGTTTGCACTGTTGAGGACGCTGACTTCTTGGCGCGCGGCTTGATTGAAGAGTTGGAGTCGCGCAACGTCGGAGCTAGAACCCGGATGATTTGCATGTGGAACGATCGCCTCAAGAGTGAGGGGGTGTCCGTTTCACCTGTGCTCCGCACTTACGAAGAATCGTTCGATAGAGACGACTCGGTGTTTATCATCGTCAAGTCGATTATCTCGGGCGCATGTGTAGTAAAGACCAACTTGACGAAGGCAATCTCTTCTGCGAACCCTAAGAGAATATTTGTTGCCGCACCTGTAATGTTAAAAGGGGCGGAAGACCGGCTGTCGCGGGAGTTCCCGGCAGAAGTTGCTGGGAAGTTTGAGTTCTTCCACTTTGCAACCGACAGTCAGAAAAGCGACGATGGAGAGGAAGTGATTCCCGGAATCGGCGGCTCAGTCTACGAACTGCTTGGGTTCGGCGACGGCAAAGCCAAGAACAAGTACGTTCCGAATATCGTCCGAGAGCGCAGGCGCAAGGAACATCCGTCGATTCAGCCTGCTTGAACATGAGTAAAGAGGGCCCCGAGGAATCGGGGCCCTTTGCTTTATATCGCCAAAAATGAGCGAGCATGTGACTTGGCCATGTAGGGAAAGATGCGGCGCGTGCTGCATCGCACCATCCATCTCATCACCAATTCCAGGCATGCCCAGCGGCAAGCCGGCGGGCGTGCCCTGCGTGCAGCTCGACGCCGAGCTGCGCTGCCGGATCTTCGGCCGGCCCGAGCGTCCGGCCGTCTGCGGCGGCCTGCAGCCGAGCGCCGACATGTGCGGCGACAGCCGCGAACAGGCCCTGCGCTGGCTCGGCTACATGGAAGACCTGACGCGGCCGGACTGAGGATCGGTGATGCTGCGGGACATCCCGTCCCCCTGTCCCCCGTTGCACCGGAGCCGACCGATGAGACTGCACACCGCCCTGCGCGCGCCCAATCCGCGCCGTGTCCACATGTTCCTGGCCGAGAAGGGCCTGACGATCGAGACCGTCCCGGTCCGCCTCGACGGCCAGGGCAACCGCGCCGCCGACTTCCTGGCACGCAACCCGTTCGGGCGCGTGCCGGTGCTCGAACTCGACGACGGCCGCT
Organism: uncultured Bifidobacteriaceae bacterium; assembly: GCA_964420805.1. Lineage (GTDB taxonomy): Bacteria > Verrucomicrobiota > Verrucomicrobiia > Limisphaerales > SIBH01 > JANNGC01. The sequence goes on from CAYQWK010000745.1 coordinate 1,770, forward strand.
GCCTGAGCGAGACCCGCGCGATCTGCACCTGGTTCGAGGGCCACCACCCCGAGCCGAACCTGATGGGCGTCGACGCCGACGAGCGCGCCTTCATCGAGATGCATGACCGGCGCGCCGAGTTCTACTTCCTGCTGCCGATCGCGAACTGGATCCGCCACGGCCACCCGGGCCTGGCGCCGCTGGAGCAGCCGCAGTTCCCGGACTTCAGCGCCTCGCAGGGCGAGAAGTTCCGCGCGCTGGCGGCGCAGTTCGACGCCGAGCTGGCGACGCGCCCGTACTGGGCCGGCGAGCGCTTCACGATCGCCGACATCACCGCCTACTGCGCGATCGAGTTCGCGCGCGGGCTGATGAAGTTCAGCGCCGCCGGCGAGGGGCTGGCGCACCTGCAGGCC
>CAYQWK010000746.1:0-2156 GCA_964420805.1 uncultured Bifidobacteriaceae bacterium
GTCCCGGCCCTATCTCTTCAGCAACACACTCGCGCCTAGCATCGCGGGTGCGTCGTTGAAGGTTCTGGAGATACTTGCCGAGTCCACCGAGTTGCGCGACCGACTGGAGGCAAACACGAAATTCTTCCGCGAAGGCATCGCCAGCATCGGCCTGCAAACGCTGCCGGGAACCCACCCGATCTGCCCCGTCATGCTTGGCGACGCGGCGCTGGCCACGAAGTTCGCGGACAAGATGCTGGAGCAGGGCGTCTATGTGGTCGGCTTCAGCTTCCCCGTGGTGCCGAAGGGCAGGGCGCGCATTCGCACGCAGATTTCCGCCGCGCACTCAACCGATGATCTGGAGCGTGCGCTTGAGGCTTTCGCGGCGGTGAAGCGCGACCTCGGGATTTGAGAGGCCGGGTTTCTTGACTTCGTGGCGGGCGCCGGAATCATCCCGTGCTTGAGACGTTGAATGAAAATACTGGTCATCGGTTCGGGCGGCCGCGAACACGCCCTGGTCTGGAAGCTCGCCCAATCCCAGCACGTTACGCAAATGTGGTGCGCGCCAGGCAACGCCGGCATCGCGCAGGAAAAACTGGCTCGCAACGGGGCCGCGGTGGAATGCGTGAGCATCGGCGCGGAGGACTTGCCTGGACTGCTCACGTTCGCATTGGAGAAGCAGGTTGATTTCACGGTCGTCGGCCCGGACAACCCGCTGGCGCTGGGCGTGGTGGATTTGTTTCAGCAAAACGGCCTGAAGATCTGGGGCGTGAACCGGAAGGCGGCGCAGTTCGAGTCCTCGAAGGTATTCTCCCAGAAGTTCATGGAGAAATACGGTATTCCGACTGCCGCTGCGGGAACATTCGATGATGCCGCGGCCGCGAAGAGCTTCGTCGGCGGCCTGGGAAAGTGCGTGGTGAAGGCGGACGGGCTCGCGCTCGGGAAGGGGGTTTTGATCTGTCAGAACCGGTCCGAGGCTGGACGGGCGGTCGAGGAAATCATGGTGGGCCGGGCGTTTGGCGCGGCTGGTTCTCGGGTCGTCATTCAGGAGTTCCTGGAGGGCGTCGAAGTTTCGATGCATGCGCTATGCGACGGGACCACGGCGAAGATCTTCCCGACCTCGCAGGACCACAAACGCGCGCTTGATGGAGATCTCGGGTTGAACACCGGCGGGATGGGGACATATTCGCCCACGCCATTTCTCAGCGAGGCACAACTTGCGGACGCGGCGCGGGCCATTCTCGACCCCTTCATGCGCGGCTGTGTGGCGGAGGGTATCGACTTTCGCGGGCTGCTTTATCCTGGCATCATGCTCACGAAGGACGGGCCGAAGGTGTTGGAGTTCAACGCGCGGTTCGGTGATCCCGAGACGCAGGTTTATCTGACGCGGTTGGAGAACGATCTCGTGGAACTGCTGGACGCGAGCGCGAGTGGCACGCTGGGCGGGATGGACCTGAAATGGGTCCCGCAAGCCAGCGTGTGCGTGGTGATGGCCAGTGGCGGTTATCCGGGAAACTACCCGAAGGGCAAAGTCATCACCGGTCTCGAAACCGCCAATGCGCTTCCGGGTGCGAAGGTCTTCCACGCAGGCACGGCTTTGAAGGACGGTCGGATCGTCACCAATGGCGGACGCGTCCTCGGCGTCACCGCGTTGGGCAAGGATCTGCGCGCGGCCCAATCTGCGGCCTACGCCGCGGTGGAGAAGATCCACTTCGATGGTGCTCACTTCCGTCGCGACATCGCGGCGAAGGCATTCTGATCTGTGCGAAGATAGCTGTCCCGTTTGCGCGTGGCATCGGCCTGAAGCGACAGAGAAGCGTCCTGGAACGCTGCCAAGCCAGCGGCCGCACTTCGTGTCATCGCACTCACTTACGTATTCGTTCCTGTTCAGATTCTATTTCAGGCCGAGCGATGTTTGGTGCTCCACGAACTACGCCTTCGCGATCAACTGGCGCAACACATACGGCAAGATGCCGCCGTGCTGGTAGTAGTCGATCTCGATGGGCGTATCGATGCGGCAGCGGACGGGGACGTTCTCCACGCTGCCATCCTTGCGCGTGATCTTGAGCGTGAGATCCTGCTGCGGCTTGAGGTTCGCGTCGAGGCCGACGATGTCGTAGGTCTCCGTGCCGTCGAGTTTCAAGGTCTGGGCGGTCGTGCCGTCCTTGAACTGCAGC
>CAYQWK010000747.1:0-2155 GCA_964420805.1 uncultured Bifidobacteriaceae bacterium
ACCCTCAACAGCGCCGACTTCGGGATTTGGTTCGTCACGGGCGGGAATCTTGATTTCTACGTGAAGGACAATCCGCCGCTGCCAGGGCCGGCCGGGTTCGACTTCTCGACGAACGCCCCTGATGGCGCAGGAGCGACGATCACGGTCGGCACCGGCAGCACGCCGCCGATCAATGCGGGCACGTGGTTCCTCACGGTGATTAACACGAACGCCGTCGCGGTGAACTACGACATCTACGTGGCTCAGAATTCATCGCTCGTTGCCGGCCCGAAGATGCTGGCGGGCGCCGCAAGCTATAACGCAGGCAACCTCACCTTCACTTGGACGGCACCGGCCGGCCAGTCGTTCCAGGTGCAATACACTGACTCGTTGCCGGCCGCTTGGCAGGACGTGGGCTCGCCCGTCACCTCGACCAACGGCACCTGCACGTTCACCGCGCCTTCCGGCGGTGGCAGCCAGCGGTTCTTCCGCCTTTTGCGTATTCAGTGAAGCCAATTTGGGTCTTCGCTCTGAATCCCGCCATCGACGCCGAATGGCAGGTCGATGACGTGGTTTGGGAGGAGAAGAACACGGTTCATTCCCAGCGTCGCTGGGCGGGCGGCAAAGGCGTGAACGTGGCCCGCTGGCTGCGATTCCTGCGCGCGGACGCCGGCCTGGTTGTTCCGCTGGGCGGTGAATCTGGCCGGGAATTGCACGCTCAATTGCGCGCCGAGAAACTCTCCACACGCGTGATCCCGTTGCGTGAAGCGACGCGAGTGAATGTCATCGTGACCACGGGACGCGGGCGGCAGATGCGGTTCAACCCGGTTGGCCCGCGGCTTCGCGCCTCCGACTGGCGTGCGGTTCTCCGGGCGGTTCGCGAAATCACCGGTTCACCATCGGTCGCGCCTGCTTGCCTGGTCCTTTCCGGAAGTCTCCCGCCCGGAGCCCCCACCGATGCGTATGCGCAGATCATCCACCTCGCCCGTCGTCGCGGCGTGCGGGTGCTTCTGGATTGCGACGGCCCGGCGTTTGCCGCGGCGGTGCGTGAACGGCCCTTCCTTGTTAAACCGAATGTTCACGAGCTCTCGCTGTGGGCCGGACGCGATCTTGGTTCGGTTGGCGCCGTTTTTGCGGCCGCCCGCGAACTCGCGGCGGCCACGTCCCATTGGGCGCTCGTGTCCATGGGGGCGGATGGGGCGTTGCTGGTCAATGAGGCTGAAGGTGTGTTCGCGCGGGCCAGCGCCCCGCGCATTCGCGCCCTGACGACGGTTGGCACCGGGGACGCTTTGCTGGCGGCGGTCGGCGCCAGGTTGGCTTGCGGTGCCAGCCCGCTCGACTGGTTGCACCATGCGGTCGCCACGGGCACCGCAGCCACGCAGTTCGACGGCGGCCGCTTCCCGCCGCGGTCTTTGCTCGGGAAGATGCTCCAGCGGGTCTCGGTGAGAAATGGGGTGGAGTTCGACTGATTGGTGAGCCAGGCCGGGTGTATTCCGAGGCCTGAGACGCGGGTTTCTGGATCGTCAATCCGGGGTGCTGCGAGGCCCTTGGGATGGGATCATTGCCGGTATGTGGATAATGCCTTTCATGGGCTTCGCCGAGTCGGAAAAAAATCAGAAATCTTTTTGACAAGGGGTGGGGCCTTTCCTAATTTCCGCCCCCAGTCGCTGGGCCGTGAAAGGATAGGAAATGCCGCCAACCCTGAGCGTTCTGCGGAGCATCGCACGGGTTGACGGTCTTTTTGTCGTTTTGAGGCCAACAGGGCGCAGAAGCACGAAAAAAGCTTCAGGTGCCCATGTAGCTCAGTTGGCAGAGCACGTCCTTGGTAAGGACGAGGTCATCGGTTCGATCCCGATCATGGGCTCCATCGATTTAACAAACAGTTTAACAGAAACAAAACACTAGCAGGAGACAGCAATGGCTAAAGAGCAGTTCCAACGTAATAAACCGCACGTTAATGTCGGCACCATCGGCCACGTTGACCACGGCAAGTCCACCCTCACCGCCGCAATCGTCGAGGTGCAGCACCGAAAAGGGCTGGCACCGGCAATTAGCTACGCAGACATTACCAAGGGCGGCACTGTTCGTGACGAAACCAAGACCGTTACGATTGCTGTCTCGCACGTCGAGTACGAGTCCAACGCCCGCCATTACGCCCACGTTGACTGCCCCGGCC
>CAYQWK010000748.1:0-2147 GCA_964420805.1 uncultured Bifidobacteriaceae bacterium
ACATTGGTCTGACTGCGGCCCAGCAGCAATGCGACTTCATGGTCCGTGCGGGTGCCGAGAATCTTGTCGTCCTCGGGCCGCCAGTCTTTTTTCATGCGGATGCGTTTCTTCCAGCGACGATGCTGCACCGCGCTGATCGGACGGCCAAACTTCCGGGCCAGCACATGGTCCGGCTGCGTGCCCAGCAAACGATCCTCCTCCAACGTCCATTCCGGCTGCAACTTGGTAACCTTGCCGCCGGCCAACTGACGGCGTCGCGTGTGAATCCGCTTGTGACTCCAGCCGAGGATGGCGCGCAGTTCGTGATCGGATTTGGTGGCGAACAAGTGCGCGTAACGATCGCGCGGCTCGCGCTCGATACGAAACGGCGCCGGCGCACGGTCCACGGCGGGTTTGCCGAGAAACTTCCGCCGGTCACGCACCGCGCTGAGCGTGCGATTCAACTTCTCCGCCACTTCGCGGTCGTGGATTTTTCCCAGCAACGCATCCTCCTCCCTGGTCCAGGGGAACTCGCGGGCGGAACGCAGCCCGGCGGCCCTGCTACTTTTCCGCTGCGAAACGGATGGAGGTGGCATTTTCATTGCGTAACGGTTCAGGTGTCAGGATAAAAGACGCTTGCGCCAGTAGGGCGTTTGGTCGCGATACTCGATGCGCTTGGTGCGCGCGGCGATGGCGGCGAAGAATTCGCGGCGGAGATTCAGGTGGAGGATGGCGGGGGCGCTCATGCGCTGGCTGGTTGTGACGCGTCAACTTCGTCAGTGAATCCGTATTTGTATTTGAAAAGCCCGAATTCTTCCTCGTGTGGCAGTGGTTGTATCGAAGCCAGCTTTAGGCGCGTGAATTTCGCGTCACGATCACAGCTCGCGGTCCAGAACACATCAAACGGGGCAACTCGCACAACTTGATTTACTTTGAGCAGCTCATCCCAACGATCTCGACTCTTTCTCAAATTGTCGAGCAACTCGGCAACCCTTGCGTCCTCCGCAGATGGAGATTCTTGTTTATAGACGGTTTTCGCGCGAAATACGCGTATCAATTTGATTCTGGTTTTCCACCCCCAGGTTCTGCCCTTGGCGACAGTTGGCTCATACTGAGTGGAATCAATGAAGACTCTCTCGCCTGAAATGGCTTCAAAAGTCACTTCTTTATCCGCATCTGCCGTTTGCGGCTTATCCACGCTGGCCAATTCGGCAGCGTATTGGTGCGCGATGTGTTGATAAATGTTGAGAGACGTATAGACGCATTTGGGATTGTCGGCGGAGTAGAACACTTTCGGTGCAGCCTGAATGATCTTCTGTGCCGTTTGCTTCTCCGCCTCTGCCATCTGCGTGCGCGTTACGGTCAGGTAGGAATGAAAGCCTTCCATGTTCTCGTATGCCGCAAACGAGTTCGACTCAAAGCGAGCCATGGCGGATTCGCGCAATAGGTTGTCGCCCGATATGAAGACCACTTGCGCGTCAGCCTCCAAAAGCACGCCAGCCAAGGTTTCAAGAATCAAACAATCGCGAAATCCCTTCTCGGAATCTTTGCCTTCGCGAGCCGGGGTGAATGGGGCATTTCGCCAAATGGCGTCATTGACAACCTTGGGCCAACTGATTGTGTCATACGGAAGGGGGACAATTTCAACTGCTTTTGCCTTTGCCCATTCATCAAATCGGTTTTCAATGCCCGCTTTGATCGTGGTAATCGAGGGTAACGGCTGCATCGAAAAACCCGACACTTTCGCGAGCGAAGCGAAATTCTTATCTGCGTTTGCCAGCGAATCTTGCGCAACGCAAGTTAGCTGATACAGGCGTTCGCCTCTCACAATTTCGGGAATCAGTAAACGGAGATTGGCGAGTTTGGCACATTCATCCCACGTCGCTTGAAACTTGTCGCTTAACAAGCTTGTGGGGTTTCTTGGAAAGAGCACATTCGTGTCCGCAACTACGAAAAACGTCAGGTGAGTGTTTGTTGACATAGTGCACCGCATGGTCAAGCGCGGCTCTGCTTCTTCTTCTTTGTCCCATGCTCTTCAAACGCATGGTAGTTGGGAGTTCCTTGCGCCCCATTTCTCCGGCCCAGCGCGGTGTTATCTATCTTCGCTTTAAGCGTCGCCACCAGCCGGTCGAATTCATCCTGCGTGAAAGTGCCGAAAGCCTTGCGCG
>CAYQWK010000749.1:0-2141 GCA_964420805.1 uncultured Bifidobacteriaceae bacterium
CCGAGCCGAACGCACACCGCGCGCTCACCATTCAGTGCGTGCGTTGTGCGCACAACAGTCGGGCGAGTCGCCCGACAGCACGGGCCAGTGGCCCGTTCCACCCGGAGTTCTGCCTCATCGTTTCGGTTCAGGTGGTGCCACTCTGCCACGCCGCCGCGAAGCATTCGTACCTTCTTGAGGAGGGTTACGGTCCTGCCGGCAAGCGTTCCGGTTTCGCGCGCAAGCCTTAATGTCCCGTCGTGGCGGGGCGGGAATGCCAAGTGACATTGGAACGGTGAACGCGGTTGAGAGAAGAGCGGAAAGCGCAAGGCAGGAGAGATCAACCAGATTGGGGGGGATGAGAGGTTTCATTCCGATTTCCCATCTGGTTGACCTCATTTGGTTGACAATGGCTGGCCGGAACCTGGTGAGCGGGGAAGGAAGGTCAGCCAGATTCAGGGCAGCCATATTGGGGGGGGGGGGATGGAGAGGTTTGAAGCCACCGGCCCTTCAGTGCCGGCCAGGCAAGGGAAACTCCACGCACTTGCTCGCCGGTGTTGCCCACCGCGCCCCGGCTCTGTTAAGCCAGCGCCATGAAATCTCGCTCCACGACCAACCGCCGGCAGTTCCTGCAACGTGTTTCCCTCGCCACCGCCGGCGCGACCATCGGCCTCAACGCCGCCAGCGCCGCGCGTGTCATCGGGGCCAACGAGCGCGTCAACATCGGTTTCATCGGCAGCGGCGGCCAGGCCAATTACAGCCTCGAAAGCCTCAAGACACAGAACATCGTGGCGCTTTGCGACGTGGATTCCGCCCGCTTGAACACCGCCGCCCAGCGCGCCCCGGCCGCCACCAGGCATCAGGACTTCCGCGCGCTCATCGACCAGAAGAACATCGACGCCATCGTCGTTGCCACGCCCGATCACACGCACGCCGTGACTGCGGCCGCCGTGCTGCGGAGCGGGCGCGACCTGTATTGCGAGAAGCCGCTCACCCGCACGATCTCCGAGGCGCGGGCGCTGACCGAACTGGCGAAAGAACAAAAGGCGGTCACGCAAATGGGCACGCAAATCCATGCCGGGGGGAATTACCGCCGCGTGGTCGAACTGATCCAGAAGGGTTATCTCGGCGCGGTGCGCGAAGTCCATGTGTGGGTCTCATCGAGCTACGGCGGCATGGAGCGCCCGAAGGAAACGCCGCCGGTTCCGCCGGATTTGAACTGGGATCTCTGGCTCGGCCCGGTGCCCGCGCGCCCGTACCATCCCGATTATGCGCCGTTCAAGTGGCGGCATTGGTGGGCGTTTGGCGGCGGGTCGCTGGCGGATTTCGGCTGTCACTTCATGGACCTCGCGTTCTGGGCGCTCGGACTGGGCGCGCCGTCGAGCGTGGTCACCGTGGACGGGCCGCCAGTTCACGCCGAGTCCACACCGCCCTGGCTGGTCATGGCCTACGAGTTTCCGGCGCGGCCCAAGAATGAATTCCAATACCCGCAACCCGCCGTGAAGCTCACCTGGTATCACGGCACCAAGGAAACGATGCGTTATCCAAAGGACCTCGTCTCGCCCGAGCTGGTGTCGAAGTTCAAGAGCGGCGTGCTCTTTGTCGGCGAGAAGGGAATGCTGCTCTCGAACTACACCGCGCATTTGCTGCTGCCGGAGAACAAGTGGACCAACCTCGCCCGGCCGCGCCCGTTCATCCGCGACTCCGTGGGGCACCATCAGGAATGGATCGAAGCCATCAAGACCCGCGGCACTCCCACCTGCCATTTCAGCTACGCCGGCCCGCTGACCGAGGCCGTGCTGCTCGGCAACGTGGCCTACCGCACGGGAAAGAAGATCGATTGGGATTCGGCCAAACTGATCGCGCGAAACTGCCCGGAGGCCACGCCGTTCATCCAGCACCAGTATCGGGACGGGTGGAAGCTGTAGCGCGTGTTCCGCGCAATCCGAAATCGCAGGCGGGTTTTGTCGCGCTGCCCCCCTCCGCACTACTTGCCACGGAGCACGGGCGACAAAACAAGCCCTCGTCCGGCGGACGCCCCGGGTTGCGCAGGCGTGGCGGACGATTCCCGGCCTCCGGTTGCGCTGCTGAACGCGGCGCCACTCGTCGCAGCGCGACGAGTTCCAGTGCGCCTGAAATGGCGCGAAGACAGAACGGTGGAA
>CAYQWK010000750.1:0-1203 GCA_964420805.1 uncultured Bifidobacteriaceae bacterium
CGCTCTGCGCGGACGGGGTTGTCGCAGCGCGACAACCACCACCGGCAAGAAAGTGAGATGCGCGCGTTTCGATGAACACAACGGTGGAAACCTTTCGCTGGCCGGGCGCGTCCTGCTTGCGTAACTTTTACCGCATGAACCCGAAAGAACATCTCCCGCGCGTGGAGGATTTTTTCCAGACGCGCCGGCAGTTTCTGCAACGGGCCGGTCTGGGCCTCGGTGCCTTGAGCCTGGCGACGTTGCTTGGCGACGAGTTGGTTGTTCCGGCCGCGCAAGCCGTCGCGCCGTCGAACCCTCTATCGCCGCGCGCGCCGCATTTTCCGGCCAAGGTGAAACATGTCATCCACATCTTCGCGCAAGGGGCGCCCTCGCATGTGGACACGTGGGATCCGAAGCCGATGCTCGACAAGCACGACGGCAAGCCGATCCCCGGCGCGAATGGCGGCGTGGCGATGGCGTCGCCGTTCAAGTTCACGCGCCGTGGCAAGTCAGGCATCGAGGTGAGCGAGGTGTTTCCGAAGCTGGGCGAGTTCGTGGATGACATGGCGGTGGTCCGGTCGTGCTACACGGACATTCCGGCGCACGACGTGGCGACGCAGTTCATGAACACGGGATCGCTGCGGCTGGCCCGGCCGAGCCTGGGCGCGTGGACGCTGTACGGGCTGGGCACGCAGAACCAGAACATGCCGGGCTTCGTGTCGTTGCGCGCGGGCGGCGCGCCGAGTTCGCAGAACTGGGGTTCGGCCTTCCTGCCGGGGGTTTTTCAAGGCGTCAGCATCAACGCGCAGGTTTCCAGCGTGGACCAGTTGATCCAGAACATTCGCAACCAGTACACCGTACTGGGCGAACAACGCCGGCAGCTTGACCTCGTCCACAAGCTCAACGAACTGCACAGCCAGAAACTGGAAAAGGACGCGCAGTTGGAGGCGCGGCTTTCGAGCTACGAGATGGCGTTCAAGATGCAGACGGAGGCAACGGACGCCTTTGACATCACAAAGGAATCTGCGGCGACGCGGCAGGCTTACGGTGCCACGACGCAGGGCCGGCAGTTGCTGGCCGCGCGGCGGTTGATCGAGCGCGGTGTGCGTTTCGTGCAGGTCTGGGACGGCGGTTGGGACCATCATCAGGACATTGAGGACAAGTTGACCCTGAAGGCGCGTGGGATAGACCAGCCTTTCGCCGCGTTGCTCGATGACCTAAAGC
>CAYQWK010000750.1:1213-2140 GCA_964420805.1 uncultured Bifidobacteriaceae bacterium
GCCTGCTCGACAAGACGTTGGTGATCTGGGGCGGCGAGTTTGGGCGCAAGCCGGTGCGGGATCGAAACGGCAACGACAGCCCCGGCCGGGACCACAACAGCAAGGCGTTCACAACCCTTCTGGCCGGCGCGGGCGTGAAGGGCGGGACGGTGTACGGGGCCACGGACGAGTTCGGGTCGGCGGCCGTGCAGGACAAGGTGCATGTCCACGACCTGCACGCGACAATTCTGCACCTGCTGGGTTTCGACCACGAGAAGCTGACTTACCGCTACAACGGCCGGGATTTCCGCCTGACGGACGTGCATGGGCAGGTCGTCCGGGGCGTGCTGGCCTGAAGCCGGGCCGGAGCGCGGGTGCGGTCTGAATTCCCCGGTGTGCTTTTGCGTCGGTTTCGCTGCTTGACGCTCCATGGCACGCTTCACATATTCCCCGGCTCGTTTTGGGCCGGAGCCGATGTGGCTGCCGGCTCCGAAATCTATGCCTAACACGAAAACGAAAATGTCTGTCTCGAAAGCCGCCGCGAAGAAAGGCACCGCCCCGAAAACAACGAAGCCGCGTCGCAAGGAAAAGCAGGCCAACGCGTCAGCCGCAGGCGTGGCCGGCCAGGCTTCGGCGCCTCCCCGGCCTCCCGCAGAACCGATGAATGGCGAGGCGCAGCTTCAGGCCCTCGGCAGCATCAAGAGCCAGTCCGGCGTCGATCTCACCGAGAAGGTCAAAGAACTCGTCCGGCTCGCCCAGGAACAGGGCTACCTCACTTACGGCGACATCAACGACACGCTCCCGGACTCGGTCGTTTCGCCCGAGGAGCTTGAGGATATCTTTGCCAAGCTGCGCAACCTCGAAATTGAGATCGTGGACCAGGCCGAGGTGGACCGCGTCAAGCAGCCCGAGCCAGAGGAGGAGGAGGACAAGTCGCGACTCGACATC
>CAYQWK010000751.1:0-2131 GCA_964420805.1 uncultured Bifidobacteriaceae bacterium
CTTCGCAGGTTCGCTCTGGTTTAGAGCAAGTGACAGCCACCAGCGAACGGCGCGCGAACCGACTTTCCACGGAGCGCAGCGAGGAACGCGTTCTCTGAGCGCGCACGAGGCGCGTTCGTATTGCGGCGGTCGTTCAGCGCGCTCGTTGCGCCCGTTTGGTGGCAGTGGCGTCCGGAGTGGTTTGGAGTTCTTTCAACTGGTCATCGACTTCAGCGCGACCGCGACGGCGGCGTTGAATGCGGGTTGCTGCCTTGATGTCCTCGGTGGACTCCCAATGAGTCATGTTGGAATGGCCGCGTTTGCCGCCCTGGCCGCCTTCAACTTTTCTGGAACGGACGTTGCCCATGAATCATCTCACGCCAGGATGTATCGGCCGGTCTTCTTCGAGCCGATGCGTTTCACGAGGCGTGCCTTGATCAGGGGCTTCAACAGGTCCATGGCGCCCTGGCGTGACACGCCAAGCGACGCCCAGATTTCGGAGGGGGACAGGCTTTTGTGGTCGCGGAGCAGTTGAAGGAGTTGCTCCTGCCGTGGACGCAGCACCAGTTTGGCGGGACCGGCCTGCGCGGTGAATTTCTGCACGCGTTTCCAGACGCGTTCCAGAGTGAGCAGCAAGCCCTCGGCGGAGTATTCGAGCCATTGGGTCATGTCCTCGCCCTCGCGGCGCACGGCATCGAGCGCGGCGTAATAGCGCGGGCGGTCTTCCCAATAGAACTCGTCCACCGAGAAGATGTGATGGGTGTCGAAACCGCGCCGGTAGAGTTCCCACAGGGCGAGGGCGCGACCGGTGCGGCCGTTTCCGTCGGCGAACGGGTGAATGGCCTCGAAGCGGTAGTGGACGATGGCGGAACTGAGCACGGGCGACAGGCCGGCTGCTTGCTTGTTCCACCAGGTGAGCAGCTCGAACATCAGGCCCGACACGTCATCGGGTGGCGGCGGCACGTGGCGGCCGACGCGCACGGCGATGGTGCGGTAGCGTCCGGCGGTACCCTGGTCCATCACGCCGTCGGCCATGATCTTGTGGAGCCGCAGAACATCCTCGTGGGTGACGGAACCTTTGGCCGCGTTCTTCTCGACGAAGCGCAGGCCGGCGAAATAGTTCAGCACTTCGCGTCTGGCGCGGGCAGCCACCGCTGGAATCTCGCGGCCTTCCTCGACGGCGCGGACCTGTTCCAGGGTGAGGGGGTTGCCCTCGATGGCGGTGGAGGAGTGGGTGTTGCGGGTGCGGGTGTCCTTCTGCAAGGCGGGAATCCAGCGCACCTGCACCGTGGCCGCCTGGATGCGTTCGCGCACCACGGCGATCTGCTCAACCCGGGCGAGCAATGCCGGCGTGATGGTGAAAATGGGCTGGTAGCTCACGGGAAGACGTTCGGTATGTGTCAAGTGTAAGTCAAGTTATTAGTCAAGTGGCTGCGGGCGTATCCGGCTGGAACACGACTGCGAGTGCGATGAGAAGGATCACTGCGATGCTGCGCTGCATCCGGGATGATTGTGGTGACCAGGGATGTGGTCAAGGTGTGCTGAAACATGCACCCCACCCCTCAACCCCCTGGGAGTCCCACGATCAAAACACCACCTATACTCCTTGGGACAGCCCTCGTTCGCCGCCGCGAGAGGCATGGACGAGCCGAGCGTCCAGAACCGCGTCAAGCGCCTTCAGCGGTTTCGTGTTGTGATGAGGCGCGACACGGCGCGCCGTGCCGCTACGTCGCGCAACACTGAATCCGACGCGGCATCGTCCGCTGGAAAACCGGTGGTAAGTAGAATGGATGCCAGTCAATTCATTGCACCCTGAGTATGTGGAAATGCTGCCGGTCTGGTCCCGCGCGCGGGACGTCATCGCGGGCGAGGACGCGGTGAAGGCGGCGGGCGACAGGTATCTGCCCCGGCTGCTGGAGCAATCGGACCAGGAGTTTGCTGATTACCGCGCCCGCGCCTCGTTCTTCAACGCCACCGCGCGCACCGCCGATGGCTACGTGGGCCAGATCTTCCGCCGCACGCCGTTCATCAAGCTGCCGGAGCCGGGCAGCCCTGTGGGTAAGGCGCTGGCCGTGTTCAATCACGATGCCGACATGCTCGGCACGACCCTCGGCGGCTTTGCGAAGAACACCTTGTTTGAAGTCATCGCGGT
>CAYQWK010000752.1:0-1899 GCA_964420805.1 uncultured Bifidobacteriaceae bacterium
ATTCAAGCTCGGCGGCTACACCGACACGGACGGCAAAGGTACCAAGATTCCCTTGTCGGGCATGGCCGTCGCCAACTGGACACACACATCGAAGAAGTTTCCCGAAGACGTTCCGCACTACAGCGACAACAACAATTTTGCGATTCAGGAGGTTTCTGCCTTCCTTGCTGGGCGATTCTCCGACTCCGTCGGCAGCTTCGTCCAATGGACTTACTCGGACATAGACCGGCGTTCTGCACTGGACCAGGTCGATATTCGCTTTGCAACCCCATACAAGGCTGGTGACAAGGAGGGCATCTTCGGCGTTTCCCTGAACAGCAACCCGACCCTCACGGACCCGTTCAACACGTTGGGCCAATGGAGATTTCCTTACACATCCCCGGATTTCGGGTTTGGGACAGGCCCCTCACCGCTGGTGGAAAATCTGGCCAGCAGCGTGATCGGTTTGAACGCCTACACGCTGTGGGACAAGAATTTCTACGCTGAGTTGGGTCTCTATGACACCTTGTCAGCGAAGACCCTCGAGCGAATTCATGCGGACGATCCGGGCAAGTTCAAGGGCCTCGGCACCTACTGGCGTGTCGCCTACATGAAGGACATGAAGCGGGATAACTTCTCGGTGGGCCTGTTCGGCTTCAATGCGAAACTGCAGCCGGATCGGGCCGACCTCGGCACCGCCGACCGCTACCGCGACATCGGCATCGACGCCGCATACCAGTTCCTCGGCAATCGTGAACACATCTACACGGTAAACGCGAGCTACACGAGGGAATGGCAGAAACTCAACTACACGTTCGGCACCGAGGGCGCGGATCACCGGAGCAACCGCCTCGACCAGTGGAGGCTCGCCGCGTCCTACCATTACATGCAGACGTGGGGTTTGACGGCCGGCGTTTTCGACGCGCGGACCACGAAGGACGCTACCCTGAACGGCGCTTCCTACACGGGCCGCGGCAATACCTCGGGCTACACGCTGCAGGGCGACTGGACCCCGTTCGGCAAGGAATCATCCTGGGGCGCACCCTGGGCAAACCTGCGGCTGGGGGTGCAATACACCGGTTATAACCGCTTCGACGGCGGCAAGCATTTCCTCGACGACAACGGAAACGATCGGCGCGCGCGCGACAACAATACGATCTCCGTATTTGCATGGACCGCGTTCTGATGGGCAAGCGCAAATTCACCCGGTCATCGCGTTGGGGTTTCGCCATGCTCGGCTGGGCAACCCTATCGGCTTGCGTTCCGCCTGCACTCGCCGCCGGCGATGCAAAAAAGGGGGCCGACACCTTTGCCGAGGAATGTGGCGACTGCCACAGCCCGAAAGAAGGAAAGGCCAAGAAGGGACCCCCACTGTTTGGCGTGCTCAACCGGAAGGCCGGCACCATTGCCGAGTTCTCATATTCCGACGCCATGAAGCAAAGCGGCATTGTATGGACGCCGGAAAAGATCGATGCCTATGTTGCCGCGCCGAAGAAGGCCGTTCCCGGCGGAAAAATGAAATACGACGGCCTGGGCGACGCCGCTGCGCGTGCCGACGTCATTGCATACCTTCTCTCCCTGAAGTAGCCGGAGCCGCGGTCGCGGTCAAAGGGCATGTCCCTCGATCGCGGCCGCAACCGCGCAACCGACGTCAACCGTTTTCGCATCTCCACCCATGTCGGGCGTACGCGGGCCGTCGGCAAGAACGGTTTCGATCGCCTTGACCACCGCATCGCCGGCTTGCACGAAGCCGAGGTGGTCCAGCATCATCGCCCCGCACCAGATCTGGCCGATGGGGTTGGCGATGCCCTTGCCGTAGATGTCGGGCGCCGAACCGTGCACCGGTTCGAAGAGCGAGGGGAACGTGCGCTCCGGATTGAGGTTGCCCGAAGCCGCGATGCCGATGCCGCCGACGCAGGC
>CAYQWK010000752.1:1909-2121 GCA_964420805.1 uncultured Bifidobacteriaceae bacterium
CGATGGTGCCGGTACAAGCCGGCCCCAGGTCGGAAAGGATGTCGCCGAACAGGTTGGACGCAACCACCACGTCGAACCAGTCCGGGTTGCGAACGAAGTGCGCAGTCAGAATGTCGATGTGGTATTTGTCGGTTCGCACATCGGGATAGTGCGTCGCCATCTCGGCGAAGCGTTCGTCCCAGTAGGGCATCGAGATCGAGATGCCGTTGGAC
>CAYQWK010000753.1:0-2118 GCA_964420805.1 uncultured Bifidobacteriaceae bacterium
GCAACAACGCGTCGCCATCGCCCGCGCCCTCGTCAACCAGCCGAAGATCGTCTTCGCCGACGAACCCACCGGCAACCTCGACTCCCGCACCGGCGAAGCCATCCTCCAACTCTTCCGCGAACTCAGCCAGCAGGGCCGCACCATCGCCCTCGTCACCCACGACCCCGAGATCGCCGCTGTCACGCCGCGAAAGATCGAAATCCGCGATGGAAAAATCGCCAACCAACTGGACCCGAGACTCGCCGGCCTCGACCGCCAGCGCAGCGAGTCATTCCAAAGCGCGGAGTTGTGAACGTCTTCCAATCCACCTCCGTCGGGCTGAAGGAAATCTGGGCGCACAAGTTCCGCTCCCTCCTCACCATGCTCGGCATCATCCTGGGCGTGGCCAGCCTCGTGGCGATGGACGCGCTCGTGAAGGGCATGGAGAACGGGCTTAAAGCCGCGCTCATCGAGATTGGCGGCCTTGAGAAAGTCCGCATCGAAGACCAGGACATCCCGCCCGGCCAGCTCCATCTCGCCGACCAGGCCGTTGGCAACACCATCAACGACGTCATTGCACTCCAGCGTTCCGCGCCGCTCCTCACCACCATCTCGCCCGAGATGCGCCTCAACCGCCCCATGTTCTCGCGTGGTGGAAAAACCTTCACCCCCTGGCAACTCGTCGGAACGTGGCCCAACACCCTCGAAATAAACCAGCACGTCGTCGCGCACGGCCGCATGTTCAACGAGATCGACGAAGAAAACGCCGCCTCCGTCTGCGTCATTGGCACCGCCACGCGCGACGAACTCTTCGGCTCCCCCGAACGCCTCGGGCGCGAAATCATCCCGCTCGGCGAGACCATCAACATCAACGGCCTCCCCTTCACCATCATCGGCATGTTCAAGCACTACGAAAGCGAGCAGGACCGCAAGTTGCGCGAACTCGAGAAAGACAAACCGCACGAGGAAACCGGCCCCAAACGCAGCCGGGGCTGGGGCAGCCGCGGCGCCGGCGGCAGCAGCTTCGTCTATCGCCTCAAGAACTCGACCGTCTGCATTCCCCTCCAGACCATGTGGGTCAAATTCCGCTCCGCCAGCGGCACCAACAACACGCCCGACCCCCGCCTCTCCCAAATCTGGATCAAGGTCCGATCCATCGACGACCTCGAACCCGCCCTCCAGCAAACCCGCAACATCCTCATCACCACCCATCGCGGCATCGAGGACTTCGCCTTCCGGACCCAGGAAGACTGGGCCGAACAAATCAACAGCGCCATCCGCAACGCCCGTCTGAGCGGCGGCATCATCGCCGCCATCAGCCTGCTCGTCGGTGGCATAGGCATCATGAACATCATGCTCGCCTCCATCACCGAACGCGTCCGTGAAATCGGCATCCGCAAAGCCGTCGGCGCCAGTACCCTGGCCGTCTTCGTGCAAATCATCGTCGAGAGCAGCGTCATCGCCGTGCTGGGCGGCGCCGCCGGCCTGGCCGCTTCTGCCGCGCTGGTCGAACTCCTCGTCCTCGTTTCCCCAACTGAGAACACACCGGTCATCACCGTCGCCTCCATGATACTGGCCTTCGCCGCCAGCGTCCTTGTTGGCGTCCTCGCCGGCCTGGTGCCTGCAATCAAAGCCGCCCGCCTGAACCCCATCCAGGCGCTGCGCTACGATTAGCCGATCCTCCCCGCCGCTCTCGTCACCACCGCCCTCAAGCGGCCGCCACTCGCCTACCCCGTCAAGATGCCCGCGCCTTCACGGACTTGCTGTCGTCCCCACCTTGCGGCGGCGGATGGCGCAACGTGGTGGGTTTTGTCGCGCTGCGACAAAACAAGCCCGCGTCCAGCGGGCGATCCGCTCAACCGCGGCACCAGCCGGTTCATTGCGCCGCTCTGACGCGGCGCTACTTGTCGCAGCGCGACAAGTTCCACCTCACGGCGAAAGCGATGCGCAAGTCCCGCGCCTTCCCAGGCTTGTCGTCGCCCCCACCTTGCGGCGGCGGATGGCGCGATGTGGTGGGTTTTGTCGCGCTGCGACAAAACAAGCCCGCGTCCAGCGGGCGGTTCGGTCATCCGCAGCGTCAGCCGGTTCATTGCGCCGCTCTGACGCGGCGCTACTTGTCGCAGCGCGACAAGTTCCACC
>CAYQWK010000754.1:0-2118 GCA_964420805.1 uncultured Bifidobacteriaceae bacterium
GGTTCAACTGCCGCCGAGTCGCTCGTGCCGGAGGACATCCACGCCGACCTCGCCCAGCGCGGCATCCAGCCAGCCGCGGTGACCACCTTCCTAGATCTCTCAACGCTGCCCGCCATCAACAGCCCCAAGCTCGAAGGACTGGCCATCGTTGGCCCGGACGAAATCGCGCTCGCCAACGACAACGACTTCGGCATCGGTGAGAACGAAACCGGCGAGCCCAGCAAAGTCTGGATCGTGCGCCTGCCCGGGCGCTCCCTCATCGCGCGTCCGCCGCAGTGATATTTTCAGTTCACCGATTCGTAACGCGTGCGTCGCGGAATTGAAACGCGCGCGACCCATTTTCCCCTCGCTGGCCGGAGGGTCGTATCCGTGCGATCACCCTGACGCACCCGCTCCTGCCAAACAAACCTGATCAACTCGTTATGCCCATGAAGCACTGGACCGCCCTTGCCCTCATCTCGCTGGCCCTTGGCCTCAATCACGCCCGCGCGCAACTTGCCATCACCGAGGCCATGTCCTCGGCGGCGAACACATACACGACCATCGGTGTCACCAACAGCGTCACGCAAAACTCCGACTACTGGGAGCTGACCAACTTCGGCACGAACGACATCAGCTTGCAGGATTACCTCATGGCGGATGAGGGCGCCGGGCTCGGCGGCGCGTCCGCCGCGATGTTCGACGGGCTGACCATTCATGCCGGCGAATCAATTCTCTTTGTCCGCGACGACGTGAACACGACCGCACAAGCCGTGCAGGACTGGTGGGGAGCGGGGTTGAATCCCGGCGTTGTCATCCGCTTCTACACGCCCTTCGGCTTTTCCTCCAGCGGCGACGGAGTGAGCGTATGGGATCCGAGCAGCAATTTGGTGGACACCGTCCATTTCGACGCAGCGACGCGCGGACGGGCGTTCACCTACAACACGAACAGCGGCGCGTTCGGCGTGTTGAGCGTGGCCGGTGAAGGCGGCGCATTCCAGGCCGTAACCACGGACGACGTCGGCTCACCCGGTGTCACAGCCGGGCCGGTGCCGCTGGCGTTCACGCAGCAGCCGACGAATCTCACGGTGGTTTCCGGCTCCACCGCCACGTTCACCAGCGGCGCGTTGGGTTTGCCGCGCCCGAAGTATCAATGGTATTTCACCAACAGCCCGATCGTCGGCGCGACCAGCCCGACGCTCGTCATTTCCGGCGCGCTGACGAATAACGCGGGCGCTTACAAGGTCGTTATCCAGAACGGCGCGGATACAATTACCAGTTCAAACGTCACGCTTACCGTAAATCCTGCGGCGACGCCGCCGGTTATCACATCTCTCACCCCCACGAGCATGGTGGCGTTCGTTGGCCAATCCACCACCTTCACGGTGCAGGCGCAGGGCAACCCCGCGCCCACTTTCCAATGGAAGCGGAATGGCACGAACGCGCCCAACGGCGCCACAAACCAGTTGACGCTCGCGAATCTGCAAGTTGCCGACTCCGGCCTCTACCTCGTGGAAGCGAGCAACGGCACTTTGCCAAACGCGACCGGGACCGTGGCCTTGGTGGTGACCCCCAAGCCCAACCTGCTTGTCACGGAGGTCCAATCCTCCGAAGCCTCCGGCACCAATATTGTCGGTGACTGGTTTGAACTTTCGAACCTCGACAGCTTCGACGTGGACCTGTTCGGCTACCGCTGGGACGACAACTCCGCCAATCTCGGCGTCGCCTACACCTTCACCAACCACGTCATCATCAAACCCGGTGAGTCCATCATCTGTTGCGAAGGCATCACCGCCGAACAATTCAAGGCATGGTGGGGCGAAACGAATCTGCCGCCGGGATTGCAGGTTGTGAGCTATGTCGGCAACGGTTTGGGACTGGGCTCAGGCGGCGACCAGGTCAACCTCTGGAACCAGGCGGCAACGTCGAGCACTGATCCGATCGGCAAGATTGCCTTCATCTCCCTTTCAACCGCGACCGCAGGCCGGACCTTCGTGCGGAACCCTGACACCGGCGTGTTCACCGGCAACAACACCACCGGCCTCAGCACCAACGGCGTGAACGGCGGATTCATCGCCGCCCAGTTCGGCGACATTGGCTCGCCCGGCTGGGTGGTCGAACCGATGACACTGCACATCG
>CAYQWK010000755.1:0-2113 GCA_964420805.1 uncultured Bifidobacteriaceae bacterium
AGGTGTCCGCTACGCACTGCTTGGTTGCATCATCCTGAGCGCGGCCACGGCGTTGTTCCAGTGGTTCATGGCCGAACCCGCGACGCAAGTGCAGCCAAGCGCGAACAAATCCGGCATCACATTTGTCGGCATCGTGAGATCGTTCAACCCGACGCTGCGGGAACTGCTGGTAAGCGACATCCTCATCCGCTTCTGCGAGCGCCTGCCGTATGCGTTCGTCATTTTGTGGGCGATGGATCACAGCGGCGTGACCGCCCAACAATTTGGCTGGCTCGTCGCCATTGAAATGGTGACGGCAATGCTCTGCTACATTCCCGTTGCTCATCTTGCCGACAAACACGGCCAGCGGCCATTCGTGTTTGCGACGTTTATCTTCTTCACGCTCTTTCCCCTGTCGCTGCTATTCGCTCACAGCTTTGGTTGGCTGGCCATCGCATTTGCCGTTCGCGGTTTGAAGGAATTCGGTGAACCGGCGCGCAAGGCGCTCATCATCGCGCAAGCGCCACCGGGACTTCGCGCCCGCACCTACGGCGCTTACTATCTCATCCGCGATTGCATCGTGACCACCGGCTCGTTTCTTGGTGCATGGCTGTGGAGCATCAGTCCGCAGGCGAACTTCATCGGCGCGGCGATGTGCGGCGGATTGGGGACGTTGTGGTTTTGGTGTCAGGTGTTACGCAAACGCGGGGCAACTCCCGCAGCAATGGCTGCGCATTGAGGATTTGACACCCTTTCGGCGAACCGGTATTAACCTCACCATCTTTTGTCCTTGGGACATTAGATTTTGATGAGCATGAACTGCCAAAGCCATACTGCGAGTGCCGAACCCGCTTCGCCGGTTTGGTGGGCGCGCGTGCTCATGCTGTTGCTGTTCGTCTTTCAAGCTGGTTATACTTTTTTTCATCTCGGAACAGAGCATCATTCTAACGCCGCTCTACAATTCGCCGCCGTCGTCGAGCCAGCACATCACGAATCCCACGACACCGATCATCACGATCACGACAGCAGCCATCAGCCACACTCCGCATCCGATCACGTCGTCCAGATGCGTCCGCAGCAGGCGGTCAACCCGCTCGTGGTTGACTTCATCATTTCGGAATTCTCACTTTCGTTGACGCCACCCGAAGCCTTCGTCTCCCGCATCACACCCGAAGACGAACATGCCCCGGCTGCATTCCCGCCCGATCCGCTCCAGCCCCGCGCTCCTCCAACCGCCTGATTCTTCCTTCGCTGTCCACGCCAATCGAACTGGCGTGATTTGGCCTTTTCCTATCTGAACGTCCCGCAGAGGGAGTGTGTTCATTGAACACGAGGCAGTTTTTCGGGAACGAATTTCCGTGAACTGAAAATATTTTGACCAATGAAGATTTTGAAACCGTTTGCCTTTTTGACGGCGGCGTTGTTATCGGCGTTGTTGCCAGTTGGTTGCGCAACGTCAAAAGAAGCTCCCGCCAAAGAATTGCGTAGGGATGAACCTTTGTCGGCTGCCCCAGCAAAACTGCCAGCATCAGATACCTTGGTAAAGGAGCAGGCAGGTGTGTTGACGCTGCGCGAGGCGCTGGCGCTGGCGCTGACCGAAAATCCAGAACTCGCCCCCTTTGCGTGGCAGCAGCGCGCCAATGAAGCGCGCCAGCTTCAGTCGGGATTGCGACCGAATCCCCAATTGGGAGTCGAGGTGGAGGACGTTTTGGGCACAGGGGATTTCCGTGGTGTGCGGGAGGCGCAAACGACGTTGCAACTCAGCCAGGTGATTGAACTTGGCGGCAAGCGCAAGGCGCGTTCCGGTGTGGCGGCACAATCATACGACATCACGAAGTCGGAGTATGAATTAAAACGCGTCGAGGTTTTGGGAGAGGTTGCGCAGCGCTTCATTCAAGTCGTGGCCAGACAGCACGCTTTGGACTTGGCGCTGACGAACCGTCAATTGGCGGAAGACGCGCTGCGCACGGTTCAAGAGCGCGTCAAGGCGGGCAAGGGATCGGCGCTTGAAGAAAGGAAAGCACAAGTCGCGCTGGCGCGCGGCGAGGTGTTGGTTGAGGGGGCAAAACACGAACTGCAAGCAGCGCGAAAGACGCTTTCTGCGAGCTGGCGGAATGACCAGCCGCTGTTTGAT
>CAYQWK010000756.1:0-2091 GCA_964420805.1 uncultured Bifidobacteriaceae bacterium
ACCGCTTGGCGAATCGGTCATCAGGTCCACGCCCTTCGCCGTCTTCGGAAAGGCGATGACGTCGCGGATGCTCGTGGTGCCGCAGAGGATCGCGCAGAGGCGATCAAAGCCGAGCGCGATGCCGCCGTGCGGGGGCGCGCCATAACGGAACGCCTCCAGCATGTAGCCAAAGCGCAGTTTGGTTTCCTCCGGCGGGATTTGAAGAAGCTCCTCGAAGATCGTCTTCTGCACGTCGGGCTGGTGGATGCGGATCGAGCCGCCGCCGAGTTCCACGCCGTTCACCACGATGTCGTAATGCTGGCCGCGGACCTTCTTCGGGTCGGTCTTGAGCAACGGGATGTCCTCGGCCACCGGCGCGGTGAACGGGTGGTGGCTGGAATACCAGCGGTTCTGCTCGCGGTCGAAGCCAAGCAGCGGGAACTCGACGACCCACAGGAAGTTGAACTGCCTGGGATCGATGACGAGCCTGCCCTGATTCTTCAGCACGTCGGCGCAATAGAGCCGGATCTTGCCGAGGATTTCGCACGCGTTCAGCCACTGGTCCGCGGCGAAGAGGATCAAGTCGCCCTCCTCGATGGCGAGTTTCGTCTTGAGCGCCGTCTTCTCGGCCTCACTGAAGAACTTCACGATCGGCGACTTCCACTCGTTGTTCTCGACCTTAATGTAAGCGAGACCCTTCGCGCCGAAGCTCTTGGCGTATTCGGTCATCGTCTCGATCTGGCCCTGCGTCGCGCCAGCCATGCCCTTGGCGTTCATCGCCTTCACCACCCCGCCATTGGCGATGGCGCCCGAGAACACCTTGAAGGTCGAGGCTTTGAACTCCTCCGTGAAATCCACCAACTCCATGCCGAAGCGCGTGTCCGGCTTGTCGATGCCCCAGCGGTTGAGCGCCTCCTCGAAGCTGATGCGCCGGAACGGCGTCGGCACGTCGATGTTCAGCGCCGTCTTCCACACCCGCTTCAAGAGCCCCTCGATCAGCGCGTAAATATCCTCGCGATCGATGAAGCTCATCTCGATGTCCACCTGCGTGAACTCCGGCTGGCGGTCGGCGCGCAAATCCTCGTCGCGATAGCAGCGGGCCAGTTGGAAATAACGCTCCACGCCGCTCACCATCAGGATCTGCTTGAACTGCTGCGGCGACTGCGGCAGCGCGTAAAATGTGCCCGGCTCCCGGCGGTTCGGAACGAGAAACTCGCGCGCGCCCTCCGGCGTGCTCTTGAACAACGTCGGCGTCTCGACCTCGAGGAAACCCTGCTCGTCCATGTAACTGCGCGTGGCGATGGCCACCTTCGAGCGCAGACGCAGGTTGTGCGTCATTTCCGGGCGGCGCAGGTCGAGGTAACGGTATTGCAGCCGCGTCTCCTCGGCGACCTTCGCGGCAGCCTCCGGATCGTCGATCTGGAAGGGCAGCGGGTCCGCGTGGTTCAACACCGTCAGTTGCTTCACCAGCACCTCCACCTGGCCGGTGGCGATCTTGTCATTGTTCGTCCCGGCGGGGCGCACGCGCACCTTGCCCGTGATCTCAATCACCGACTCCGCGTGCAACTTCGTCGCCGTGTCAAAGACCTCTTTCGACAAATCCGCCGGATCGAACACCGTCTGAGTGCGCCCTTCGCGGTCGCGCAAGTCGATGAATAGGACGCCGCCCAGATCGCGGCGGGAATGCACCCAGCCGGTCAAAGTCACTTCCGCGCCCGCATGTGCGGGACGCAGCTCGTTGCAATGATGTGTTCGTTTCATGTTTTCGCCGTAGCCGCGTCTCGTGAAAGCGCGGTCAACTGGCGCTGCGAGAAGGCCGCGCGCTCACGCAACGCGGCTACAAAATGGAGGCGGATAGTTGCCGTCCGCAGGATTGAATTCAAACGAAAGTTTGGGCGCGCCGCTCGCCATCTTCCGGGCATGCCCCCCGTCTCCGTCATGACTCCGCCGCCTTCGGGGAATATCAACCTCCCAGCTCGGAACCACAGCCGGGGCATGAGTCCCGGCGCAGCCGCGTCCCGGGAAGGTGGATCGCGCGAAGATGGCACACGCGAGAAACCTGTTTGCGTTCGACCACCAGCGGGAGAGGTGGATTGCTGCGCACCGTTGGAA
>CAYQWK010000757.1:0-2088 GCA_964420805.1 uncultured Bifidobacteriaceae bacterium
AACACGTCGGTCAAGCGGACGGCGGAAAAGCACCGCCGCCGCTTACCTGGGCGTTCGGCGTCAATTCCTGTGCCTCAACCAGCGCCACCCAGTCAGGGTCTTCGCGCCAGTTCTCCGGCATCACCGATAGCACTCCGAGCCGAAGCTCGCGCAGTTGCCGATCAAGCAGGCCGATTTCGTTGTGTGCTTCGATCAGTGCAGCATCAACGCCAGTTGTTGCCAATCGCGCCAGTCTGTCTATCAACCTCTTCGTCCTGTGGCTCATGCCGCCACCTTGACAAGCAAGTACGGCCTC
This sequence comes from uncultured Bifidobacteriaceae bacterium, assembly GCA_964420805.1. Lineage (GTDB taxonomy): Bacteria > Verrucomicrobiota > Verrucomicrobiia > Limisphaerales > SIBH01 > JANNGC01. The sequence continues at coordinate 296 of CAYQWK010000757.1, forward strand.
AGCACCATCAGCACAGCCGGAGGCGGCGCGTTGTGCCCTGCTTCGCGCCCGGCCACGTCGTCAAACCACCATTCAAAATCGGCGCCATCCAGCATCGCCTGCGCGTACAGCGTCCGCGACTGAGCATCGACCGTCGAAGGTGCCTCGCAAACCCACCGCAACAACGCCCGCCATGCGTCAGCCTGCGCCTGCGCGCTGAACAACGCTCCGCAATGGTTGCATCTGTCAGTCATGTTCTCTCCCGTCCGTTTGCCGCTGAACACGGCGGTCAACCGGACGTGCCGCAAGCGGCCCGCCGGTTACTTGGGCGTTATGCACCACGAAACCAGCGCATCAGTCTGCCGATGATGGTTTTGCTTCTTTGTGCGTCTCGCTCAGTTTTCAGCTTTTGCTGGTAATCAATCGCCTCAATCGCCTCCGTCATGCTTACCGGAATTCCCATTCGTATTTTTTCGCTTACAGCTTCAAGTCGTTCGTCCATCGCTCACTCCTTCGTTTGTTGCATAACTGTGCCTTCAACCGGACGCGGAATAAGCAGCGTCCTCCGTAGTTACTGCTTCTCGCCGCGCTCGGTTAAGGCGGCGTTCGGCGTCTCGTTCCATGCGCCCATACGTTCGTATTCCTCCGCGCACCGATGGCACACGTTGATTTTTCCGCCGATGTCATGCCCGTCCCAATAGCAGCGGTATTCTTTTCCGCAGTGCGGGCACTGAAACTCAGGCTTCCTGCGCCAAAACGTCGGGCACTCGAACAGGTAATGCTTGAGTTTTCCAAACACTGTCCAGCGGCGTGTAATCATCATCACTATTCCCATTTCAATCCTCCTCGCCTAACTCGGCGTTCGAGCGGGACGCTGCGCCAGCAAGCTGGCTTGCGCCCCTCAACTCTGCGTTAGCGGTCATTCGCCAGTCGCGTTCTCAAGTTTCTCGATCAGCGCGTCGAGCGCCGGATCGTCTTCGTCCTTGCTGTCGCGCTCTTTGTAGAGGTGCTCCAGCGCATCCTGCATGGCTTCGTAGCTACGCTGCACGTATTGGTAGACGTGCGGCCAGTACAGATGCACGATAGCCAGGAATTCCGCGTTTGCCTTGGAGTAATCGTCCATTCCTAGCTCGTCGCCTTCTGGCGATCCTGTCGGCGCGGCATACCATGTCGGAGAGAGGATTATTCCTTCTCCGTTTTCCCAGTCGGGGATTTCGATGCGCGTGTTGTCAGTGCATTCTTCTGCGTCTGTCTCGCAAGCCTCACAGCCGTCTAGCCCGCAGTTGCACTCGACATCGGTCCGGTAGGCATCGAGTTCTACCGGGCAGGTCTTCTTCCATGCCTCGGTGATTTCTTCAACCATCGCGTCGCCATACATCGCGGTCAAAAAGCTCCGCGCCGAAAATAGGTGGTATTTGCTTTCGCCTTTCAGCGCCTTTTCAGGGCTCCATCGTCTTGCCAGTCTTTTCAGCATCATTTTGTTCTCCGTTTGTATTCAAAAACCGCTAACTCGGCAATGCACGGGACGGCTTTCAGCCGCCCGTGATTTTCGCGTTGGGCGGCTCATTGGCGTAATCGCCGGCCCATGCCAAAATCCAGCCCGCTACCGCGCCGATTGGCCATGCGCCGGGCCAGCGCATCACGATCTGACAGCACATCCACCCGAGCGCGCGCCTCATGGCAGACACTCCAGCCCCTTGTCGGCAATCACATCCACAGCGAGGTATTGCGTTCTCAGGCGCATGTCGTTGAGCCTGGCGCGCTGCGTGTACCAATGCCCGCTGCCGTTCATCGCCACAATTACGGTCGCCCAC
>CAYQWK010000758.1:0-2087 GCA_964420805.1 uncultured Bifidobacteriaceae bacterium
GTGTGCATTGTGCAGCCATACCTCGTCTTTCTCGACGCGTGCGAAGGCGTCGCTGATCTGTGCCTTGCCAGCGCGGAGGGATTTGACCTCGGTGCCGTGCAGGGCGATGCCGGCCTCGAAAGTTTCCGAGATGTGGTAGTCCCGGCGCGCCTTTGGGTTGGTGACAATGTCCGCCATAAACGAAAACAGCCAGAAGGTGGGTTCTTCTGGCTGTGGAAAGCAAACGGTAAGCGCGGAAGACGCTTCCGGGCCGAATCAGGCCGAGCGCTTGCGGCGCTTGGGCTTATCGATGGCGAGGATGTTGGTCTCCGGCATGTCGAAACCGATTTTCTCGTTGATGATCTCGAGCAGGGCGATGTCCCCGAGGCCGAGGGTGCCGGTGTCGGTGACGAGCGGACGGCTCATGGCGCCGCCGCCGGAATTGAGTTGCCGCACCCGCCGCGACACGATGTTCACGAGGATGTTTGGGTTGCCGACCTTGGCCAGCGCTTGTTTCGCAAGTTCAGGATTCATTGCTTGTTTAAGAGCGGGACACGTTATCGGGTGGCTCTTTGATGGCAACAGAAAATTTGGGCCGCGCGGCGTGTCGATCCGCGCCGGAAGTTCTGTTGCATGGTGGGGTTGGACGGGTGGGCAAGCCGGGGAAATCACGGGACCAAATCGCCTACGATCATCAGAGCGCCCGCGTACCAAAACGCGGGTTCAAAGCGTTTTGGGGAATCAATCTTCTCGTTGCGTTGGGAGAGAATCTTCGCCTTGTCGAGCGGCGCAGGGTCCAGCGCCAGTCGAACTTCGTGGACGGTGTTCGACAACGTGGCGCCGACTGACACCGAGCCGAGTCGGTGATAGGTGCAATAGCTGTCGAAGCGCGGCCGCAGCCCCATGTCTTTGCCGTCCAAGGTCAGGCGTAGCTGGCCGCAGTCGGGGCCGAGCAGGTCGTAGATGGCGGCGGCGGTGCCGTGGAATTTGAATTGCAGCGCGTCGCCGGGTTGGCTGGCGCGCCAGAGTTCAGGCAGGCGTTTGGCGAAGGACTTCGCGGTCTTGTTCGTGGCATCAAGCAGCGTCCAGTTCCCGGAAAGCAGTTTCGCCTGCAACGGGATGAGTTTCGCCTGCTCCCAGTTGTCGGCGCGCAGGGGCGTGCCGAGGGCGTGTTTCGCGGGCGAGCCGGGGCTGGCGGCGAGTTGGTCGAAGGCGCGGGTCACCGACTGCCGGTAGAGTTCGTGGCCGGTTTCCGCGTGCGGATGCACGGCGTCGGAGGAAAAGACCATCTTTTCCGCGAGCGCGGCGCGCTGAATTTCGTTGGTCGGCTTGGCCGCTTTGAAGACGAGTTTGCCTTCTTTTTCCAGTCGGGCGACTTCAAGGCCGAAGTTGATGGATGGAATCTGGTAATGCGCGGCGAGTTCCTCCATTGCCTCGACCGAGCGCGGGAGCTTTCCGGCCTGGGTTGTCTCCAGCATGTTTCCCGCAATGGTATAAACGAAGCAGATGTCGCAGTCCGGGAAGGCGCGCCAAGTTTGCCGGACAATGCCCTCCATGGCGCGGTGAATCTGCTCGCGCGCCGCGCCGCCGTCGTTCACTGCGAACTCGACGAAGAGCAGGTCCGGCTTCTGATCCAGCACGTCGCGCTGGAGGCGGAAGACGCCGAGGTCGGAACCGGTGCCGCCAATCGCCGCGTTGATCTCGGAGAATTTCGCCTGCGGAAACTTTTGCTGGAACCACTTAAGCGACTTTGGACGCCAGCCGTCCGCCGCGGTGATGCTGCCGCCGAGGTAGCCGATGCGCAGCGCGGCATCGCCGCGCGCCCGGGCAAGAAAGTTGGGAGTGCCACCGCGCGGTTGGAATTCCGTGAGGGGCGCGGCGGTCGTGGCGAGGATGTTTCCGAGGATAAGAACGGCGGCAGCGAGATGTTTCATGCGCCAAGCGTAGGCCAGCCCACTGGCAAAGAGGGAGCGGAAATCGGCGCCCAAGTTCCGGCCGGGGGCATTTCACTTTCTGGCGGGATGGGTATTTCTCGATGGTGGGACTTGTCGCGCTGCGACGAGTGGCACCGCGTCCAGCGGCGCAACGAACGGCCTCACGCCCTCCGT
>CAYQWK010000759.1:0-2076 GCA_964420805.1 uncultured Bifidobacteriaceae bacterium
GTCTTAGGTAGGGGTTTTATGAAACAGATTGTTGCTCTCGAGCAAAAAACGATGAGGGGGCACGCAAAGGACAAAAGGTTCTGGAATAACCAATGTTCTATCGCTGTTGGAATGTGGCCATTGGGAAAAAGCTACAGTGATAAGGCGGCTCGCTATTCTGTTGCTGAGTTTCGTGAGCAGTTCCAAACAGCTATCGAACTTTCACCGCGTTATGTATGGATTTATGGGCATGGTGCTTCATGGTGGAGACTTACTGCGCAGGATGTCAAGAAGCACTTGGAAGACGGTGGAGTTGTCTGGTCGCCAGAGTCACAGATGCTCCCTACGGTATCGAACTTGGATGACTATATGAAAGTAATTCGTGATGCTCGCCAAAAGCGAAATTCAGAGCGAAACAATCGTTTTCCAAATTTGTACTTGAGAAGGCATTGATGACTTCGTTGTATATACCCCAAGTCGCTATTATCGGCTTGGGCCTGAAAGTGAGGTTTGGCGTAAAGCCCCTGCCGAAACTATGAAGGTTCTGCTGTTCGCCAATACTGAGTGGTATCTCTATAACTTCCGCCTTGCACTGGCACGTGCGTTACGTGCGACAGGTGCGGAAGTGGTACTTATATCTCCGGCTGGCCCGTATGGCGCGCGCTTGCAAGACGAGGGGTTTCGCTGGATTGCGTTGCCGATGGACCGGCGTAGCTTGAATCCTATTCGTGAGTTTCTGTTCTTGTTGTACTTGGCAAAGCTCTATCGCCGCGAACGACCCGATATTGTGCATCACTTCACAATCAAGTGTGTGATTTACGGTTCCTTGGCTGCTCGCTTGGCGGGTATTAGGACGCGGATCAATGCGGTTGCCGGTATGGGCTATGTTTTTGTCAGCAACGAGCTTCGTGCCCGATTGCTAAGGCCGTTTGTCCACGTCTTGATGAGGGTTGCGCTAAGCGGGAAGGATTCCCGCTTGATCTTGCAGAACTCGAATGATCTGGCGGTATTCGAACGGGCAGGACTTATTGACGCAAAGAGGCTTTGTCTAATCCCGGGCTCCGGTGTCGATACGAATCGGTTCCGACCACTGGATATGCCGATTGCTCTGCATCGCCGCTTTCGTATTTTTTTTTCTGCACGGCTACTATGGGACAAGGGTGTCCAAGAACTGGTCGATGCTGCCGAGCACTTAAAGGCAGCAGGATTTCAGATGGATTTTCTGCTGGCCGGTGCGCCAGATCCAGGTAATCCAGGTACGGTGTCAGAGTCTATAGTTCGAGTATGGAACGATGCTGGTGTCGTGCGATGTTTGGGGCATGTTGACGATGTATTGTACTGGCTGCATCAGGTTGACATCGCGGTACTTCCGAGTAATTACGGCGAAGGTGTTCCCAGAAGCCTGATAGAGGCGGCGGCCTGTGGATTGCCGATTATTACCACCGATACACCCGGTTGCCGTGATATTGTCAAACACGGCCTGAACGGCCTCTTGGTGCCATGCAGAGATCCGATAGCGTTGGCTAGTGCGATTCGGTTTATGTTTGAGAATCCCAATGAGCGATCAAGGATGGGGTTGGCAGGGAGAGCAAGAGTAATAGAGGAATTCAGTGAGCGGATTGTTCTAACTAAAACTATGGATATTTATAAGGAAGTGATGCCGGAAGGGTTTGGGCAGGAGCCTAACTGAAATTTTGTGTGTTGAACTAAACCGCTGACGCGGTGGCGGCGCGAGTCACCGCCGCGTTTTGTTTTGGTCGTACAGGAGCTTTAGCTGTCCTGACTGACCTGCCCCCTAGCGTCTTGTCGCCCTTCAGCGCGGCCACCGCGACTTTCGCCTTGAACGCGGCGGTGTGGTTCCTTCTTGGCCTTCTCATTGCTGCTCCTTTAGCGGGCGATCCCTTCGCCCATCAGAGCAGAGTCTTCACTTATCCACCAGCACTAATTTCCGGGGCCACCTCTGTTCGCGGCATCGTCGGTCTTTCTCGGGCTCTTCAGCGGAAACTTGGATGGATGGGCACGGTGACGTGCTTGGACGCAGCACGTTAATACCACTAATAATACCCTGGTGAAATGAAAAGGGCTCCGAACTCGCGC
>CAYQWK010000760.1:0-2071 GCA_964420805.1 uncultured Bifidobacteriaceae bacterium
ATCCTCGTGGCCGGAGCGGGCGGGCGGGTCGCGCGGCACGCTTTGGCAAACCTCTCCCAGGAGGAAATCCTGCTCGAGGCGGGCGCGGGACAGTACGACATGCAGTTCTCCTCCGACGGCCGCCATGTCGCGGCGGGAACGACCAACGGCCTTCTCCGTGTCTGGAGTTTGCCGGACGCGAAGCTGCTCGGAAAAATCAACACCGGCAAATCGCTGCCGGCCATCTGGAACATCTCCAAGGACGGCTGCCGCCTGCGCGTGGTTCACGGACAGGATCAGTCGCTGCTCGAATGGGACCTGCCTGCGGGCACTTCCTTCCCGCCGGCCACGAACCTCGCGGGCTGGCGTTCGCTCGAATCCTTCCCACGCGGTCGCTTCCGCCGCTTCGTCGCGCGCGATGTCCTGGCGCATTGGGGCAAGATGGATTCGGCCCCGTTCCAAATGGCCGAGCTGACCAACGTCTTCTCCGGTGTGTATTCCGCCGACGAAAAGTTTTTTGCCACCCCCGGTCGGGCCGGACGAGTCACCCTCAGCGATCTGGGCACGGGCCACACCCGGACGACCGCCCGTGCGTTTCTCCAGGGGATGCACTCCTACGCCATCTCTTCCTCCGGCCGGCTTGCTGTGGGCAGCGATAACCGCGAGGCGCTCAAACTCTGGGATGTCGAGTCCATGCACGAGTTGGTGACGCTCTCCGCCGAAGGTTCCGCCTTCTCCCAGACCTTTTTCTCGCCGGACGGCAACTGCCTCGGCTCCATGAACGGACTCGGCTCCATCCGTATCTGGCGCGCACCCACCTGGCGGGAAATTGATGAGATGGCCCAGGTCCGCTGAGATTCTTCGCCCGGTCCGCGAAACAAAGCCGGAGCGCCGGCCTCCCCGCCGGCCTCGGGTGTTCGACCCCGCGGCCACTCAACCTTGACTGAATTTGGCGCGCTCCCGGTCCTGAATGCGGGTTCAAACAATTTTCAAATTCCCCGGGACACGCGCTTGGAAAGGTTTCTGTAGTGGTTGAGCAGATGTGCAACTCCATGAAATACGTGAACAAAACTGTGTCCTTCGCGGGACGGCTCCCGCTGACCGGCAATTTCCGGCCTGCGCCCCAGAGCACAGAGCTTGGCTCCACACAAGTCGACACCCCACGAAGGAGCGCAAATCAGCTCAACCATCCTCACCCTCGGCCATCGCAGCAACTCCGTGATTGCTGAATTGAATCCAGCAACGGCAGGCGCAAGGAACAGCGTGAAGTTCAATCGTTTGAAGCATTCGCAACCACCGACAACCTGAACATCGTATGAAGACACAAACCCCAAATCGGAGCGCGCTTGAGCTGAAAACCAGGCGCTGCGTGCTCGAAACTGCTGCGAATGGTCTGCGACCCATCCGCGCTCCGTTTGCACTACTCGTGCTCGCGCTGGCCTGCGCATTCGACGCTGCGGCGCAACCCGTCATCACCAACGCCCCCGGCTACGTCATCACGTGGAACGGCAACGACGGTGTGAACCCCACGCCACCCAACGTGCCCACGAACATCGCCAGTGCCTCGCTGGGCGCGATCGCCTACGCCAGCGGGCAACTCGGGCCGGAGATCGGGGCGGCCTGGCATTACGCCACCAATCTCAACGACGGCCGCTACGGCAATACGAACTCCTGGATAGGCGGATCGACCAACCCGACGCCGTGGTTTGCGGGCATCCGCCTGACCAACAGCGATCTCGTGCCGCTCACCGGCATTGCCTGGGGCCGCGACAACTCCGGGGCTTCGCAGGATCGTTGTCTTGGCACTTACACGCTTCAAGTGTCCACCAACGCAAGTTTCACCACCAACGCGGCGGATTGGATCACGCTCGGCACGATCAGTTACACGAACACCGCCCCCGGCTTTCGTCCGTGGCTGCGGCATCGTTACAGCCTCGCGCGCACAGGTGCCGGGTACGTCCTCGCCCGGAATGTCCGCCTGCTCGTCCCCGACTCCGGTTTGGTCGCCACTGGCACGGCCATTGATGAGATTGAGCTCTTCCGTTTGTCCGCCACCATCACCACCTTGTCTTACTGGCGCATGGGCGAGAAC
>CAYQWK010000761.1:0-2070 GCA_964420805.1 uncultured Bifidobacteriaceae bacterium
GGCGGCGGCGGTCCGGCCACGAATCCCACCAACATTGTCTCCAGCGTTGGCGGCGGAAACCTGACGTTGAGCTGGCCCGCTGATCACATCGGTTGGACGCTGCAGACCCAGACCAACAGCCGCAGCGTTGGTCTCGTCCCGGCGAGCAACGCGTGGTTCAACGTCGGTGGCTCGACGACCACCAATCAGGTCGTCATCCCGATCAGTCCGGCGGAACCCACCGTGTTCTATCGGCTCAAACTCTGATCAGGCGCTACGTCACATTCACTCCGACGCGCGGTCGAAAGGCCGCGCGTCGTTTGCTTTTTCCTGATTGCTACGGTGCAAAAAAATCACCGCATGTTGCCCAACTTGTAAGCCTGATTGCTTTGACCATTTCCAAGCGAGCTGCTGACACTGGGACCATCAGCCAAAAGCCTGCCCATGACGGGCCATCCTCTCGGGAGGATTGTGCCTGCATTTACAGGAGGCCGATGGAAGAAAGCAAATCCCATGAAGAACACCCCTCATCCCCCCACTGCTTGGCCCTATTTGGCCAGTCGCATCGCCGCCCTTCTGATCACCGCAGCACTGTCGCACCAGAGCGCCCGCGCGGCGGCGCTCTTTACGGAGGCGTTTGATTACGCCGGCAGCGGCATAACCAACCTTACCCTTATCGGCAACTGGACCAATCAGGCCGGCAACATGTTCATCGTGGATGGCAACCTTTCGGTCGCCGCCCTCGCGGACCCGTCTGTCGCCAGCAACCGGAAGGCGTGGGCGACGAACCAGAACAGTGTCTTCAACAAAGTGTTCACCAGTCCAGCTGTCAGCAACGGCGTGGTCTATGTGTCATTCCTCGCGCATGTCACGGCGGTTCAGACAACGGACAATTATTATTCGGCGATGCTCTGCCTCGACAACGATGGTTCTGTCAGCACCAGCAGCGGGAGCGGCACGCGGCAAGCCCGTGCTGGTCTCGTCATTTACTACCAGCGTTTGAGCGCCACCACCTACCGGATTGGCGTCCGCAAAAACGAGGGCAGCGCCAGCAGCGGAACCACCGCCTGGGGCACGAACACTTTCACAACGAACGACATTGTCGCGGTCGTCGGCAAATACACTTTTGGTCCCGGCTCGGGCGACGACACGGTCACGCTCTGGCTGAACCCGGCGTCCGTCGGCGGATCGGAGGACGGTTCGCCGGCCGTTGCCGCCTCGGCCACGGCGAACACCAGCGATTCCGCGCCGCTCTCGCAGGTTGTGCTCGTCAACGGCTCCAGCGGCAACGGCGGCGGCACGTATGAGATCGACAACATCCGCGTCGGCCTCACTTGGGCGGACGTGACCCCGTCGGGCGGACCTTGCGTGGCTCCTGGAATCACGACCGAGCCGGCCGGCCCATCGGTGTGTCAGGGGGACAGCGCTGTCTTCTCCGTCAACGCCACAGGCAGCACGCTCTCCTACCAATGGCAGAAGAACGGCGCTCCACTGTCAAACGGCCCTACGGGCAACGGCTCCACCAACAGCGGTGTGAACGGCCCCACACTGACCATCAGTAGCGTGGCCCTTGCCGATGCAGCCCTCGCTGCCGCCGGCTATGATTGCATCATTACCAATACCTGCGGCACGACCAACACGGTTCGCGTTGCGCTCTCCGTCAATGCCTCACCGGTCGCATTCGGCGTCACCGGCGGCGGTTCGTATTGCTCCGGCGGCGGCGGCGTGGCAGTTGGACTTGCCGGTTCCGAGTCCGGCCTCACCTATTACCTCCGCGTCAACGGCGTCAACAATGGCGCCGCCGCCAGCGGCACCGGATCCGCCATCACCTTCGGCAGCCAGACCGCCGCCGGCACCTACACGGTCGTCGCGACCAACGGCACCGGTTGCAGCTCGGTGATGACCACCAACGTCACCATCAGCATCAACGCTCAACCGGGCATCAGCACCGAGCCGGTTGGCGCAACCGTTGCCGTCGGCGGCTCGGCCACGTTTACCGTCGTTGCGACCGGCGGCAGCCTCACTTACCAATGGCGCACAAACAGTGTGAACCTGAGTGGCGCCACCAACGCCAGTTACACCCTCTATCCG
>CAYQWK010000762.1:0-2056 GCA_964420805.1 uncultured Bifidobacteriaceae bacterium
CCAGGAAAGATAGCTACGCTGGCTATCGCTCACCAGCAGCGGATGGTCCGACGCATCCGCGGTCTCGGCGATGGTTCGAGGCTTCGTCCAGCTTTGTCCGTCATCGCCGGAGGTCATCAACCTGACCCTGCTTTTCTCGCCGTCGAACTCCTTCCATACCATCGTCAGTCCACGCGGGCCCGCCAGCACATAGGGCCGCGACGGCGACCGCCTGGGATCGCCGATGGCAAGCGGCGGGGAGAAGGTTTTGCCGCCATCGTGCGACTGCGCATAGAACAGTCCCTTGCGCGCCCTGCCATTGGTGAACCAGGCCACGTGATAGGTGCCGTTGGAGGAAATCGCGAGACTGGGCCCGTGGTGTGGGCACGCGGCAATCTGCCAGTCGTCCACGCTGACCCGGTGCGGCTCGCCGGCTACGGACGCATCGCGAAAGAGGAGCACGGCGTGGTCCCTGACGCCGCCCTCGAAAATGTTTCTGAACACGACCACCGGACGGTTCGACGGATCGAACGCCAACCCGATGCGGCAACACTCGCAGGTGTTGTCGACCGCCATCCGGGCCGCAGGCCAGCTAGCGCCGCCGTCTTTCGAAGACGCAAAGAAAAGCGCGGCACCGTCGTACTTCCTACCCGCCTCCCTCGCCGGCACGCGGTTACGCTTGTCGAGCCAGGCCGCAAACAACTCGCCGTTCCGGTCGAACCCGACCGCCTCGAACCGCTGGCTCTCCTCGCTCGAGGTAATGGGCTGCACGGCCGCGAAACTCCTGCCGCCGTCGCGGGAATGCGTTGTGAGCACCTGCCCGTTGAACGCCTTGTCCTTGAAAATCGAGAACGCCAGCGAGATAATGCCGTTGCGGTCGATCGCGATCTTCGGCCGCGCATCCGGTCCCCAGTCGAGATTGAGCCGTTCCGGCGTTGCCTCGACAGGCTCCGAGAAGTTCTTGCCGGCATCACGGGACTTCGCCACCGAGATCTTGCCACCCGCCATCCAGGCAAGCCACAGCGTCCCGTCCGCCGCGAAGGCCGGCGCAACCTTGGTGGCGCAGCGCAAGGCCGGCTCGTCGCAGGCAGCCTCCGTGCCGTGCTGATGCTGCATTTGGGCAAGCGTGCGGGCCGGCAACAGCAAGAGAGCAGCCACGACCAGCGTTGACCGAACCGGAGTGGACATCGGTTTTCTCATCGGATCACCTGAACGCGATCTTCATGCCTGCCACGAACGCCCGCGGCGATCCGGCATAGATGGAACCGGTCTGCTTTTCCGCCAGCACCGTGGCCGGATTTTGCATACCGGCCCCCGTCACGGTGTTCGCGATATTGTTGGCTGAAGCGATGTAGGTTCGGTCAAACAGGTTGCGTACTTCCAGGAAGAGGCTCAGCGACTTCATCGACTCCGAGACGAGGTCGGTCTTGTAGTGCAGGTTCAGATTGACCAACTCGTAGCCGGGCGCTTTCAGGAAATTCGCATTGTCCATGTAGAATGAATCCTTCCACACGACCTCGACGAACGCACCGAGCCCGCGGAGCGAACCCGTCGTTTCATCCCACGACAGCCTCGCTGTAAGTTCGTTCGGCGAGATGCCGGGTATCTTGTTGCCGACCCTGTTGAAATAGAAGAGGCCGATGTTTTCCGTGTAGTCGGTATAGAATTCGTCGAGATAGGTATAAGCCGCGGTGAACCGCCATGTCGGCAAAAACCGCCAATCGACCGCAAGCTCGACACCGCGGTGCTCGGAGCGCGGCGCGTTGAAGGTGTAGCTCTGATTGGGCGTTCCCTTCGCCGTCGTCTGCGTAACCAACTCGTTGCGGAAGAATTCGTAGAACGCAGTCGCGCTCAATTTCAACGAGTTGTTCGGCGTCCAATCCGTTCCGAGATCGTAGCCGACATTGGTTTGGGCCGTGAGAGAAGTGTTGTTGCCGAAATCGCCACTCTGCAGAGCAAAGAAGTTGCTGACCTGCGGTGTGCCATAGCCGGTTGCTACGCGCCCACGGAATTGCCACTCGGCATCAGGCCGATACACGAGTGCGAGTTCCGGCGCAGTATTGCGAAACCACTGGTC
>CAYQWK010000763.1:0-2051 GCA_964420805.1 uncultured Bifidobacteriaceae bacterium
CATTCACGATGCCGATCCGCCCGGAATATCGAGTCCGCAACATGCGGATCAGGTTCGCAACCCCTCTGAAGTTTGCCGGCGCATTGCTGATGCCACTGACATCGATCAGCACATCGGACTCATCTGAATACCCTGGCTCCTCAAGCAACTGCCGAACACTCTTGTGCCGATCCTCCATCGTGACAACTCTCTCGCCAATCACCCGCAACAAGCGAGCTTCGCCGTCGTAAAAGATTTCAATGGGCATAGACTTTACTCGTCCGCACTGCGACCCCACCCGCCCTGCTCCGCCGTTGCACCAGTCTGCCGGCACAAGGTTCCGCGGCCAGATCGCGCCACAGCGCATCGAAGCTCACAATGCCAGCGCCGCCTCAAAAGCGCCTGCAAGCGACCGAATGATGGCGGCGTAGTCATCAATCCTTTCCCTGCGGGCTGATGCCGGTGCGGATCTGCCATGCGGTCATCACGCCGGCCACAGCGGCGAACACGAGGATAAAACCCGCCCCCCATTGCCCGCCCAGAACGCAAACCACACCCACCCCGAGAGCCACGAAAGCCAACGCGAAAGAAGCCCTGGCCCGCCGAGAGGAAACGCCGGATGCGCCGACAGGCAATCGCCCCGTCTTTTCACTCTCTGGACTAAGAAATGTCACAACCGCAACGCCGCCGAACGTCCCAACCCTTCCACCATCCCCTCATCAGCGAGCCCACCCTACGCCCGCGAAGGGTCAAGGCAAGCATCTGCACAAAGCAATTCCGCCTGCGCGAGCACGGTCTTCACGGCTTCCTCCTGAAGGTCCGGCGGATAGCCATACTTGTTCAGGATGCGCTTCACCATCACGCGAATCTTCGCTCTCGCGCCTTCACGCAGGGTCCAGTCGATGGTCACGCTTTTGCGCACCTGGGAGATCAGTTCGGCGGCGATGGATGCGTCAGTCGCATGGCGTTGAATTAGCTCATGCCCCTTTCTGGTAAAGGTAGGGCTGAAAGCCGGAGAACGCTTTCCCGATTTCCTCCGGCATGCCGAGATCGGCCACGGCATCGGAGATCGAGTCGTGGTACTTCAGACGCAGAAGCGGTGTGAGCTTTTCCTGATCCAGTTCCTCCACGCCGACGGTGACGTAATGTTCGAGCACGAAATCCAGAAACGCCCGCTGCTTGGCGCCGAACTGCGTGTTGATGTAAACCTTCGCGTTTGCCGCGCGCGCTTCGCGCGTGACCGGTGGCACGGCGTAGGCCACATGCGCCAGCACGTCGAACAGGTCGCTGGCTTCAGCATCAATGATCTTCTGCATCTCGGCCAGTTGGTCGTGGCCGAAGCCCTTTTCGGCGAGACCCTGCAGGAGCTTCTTCCGCGTGTCCGGCGCGCTCCAGATTTGGCGCAACTCCTCCTCGTTGTGGAAAAACTCCGGTAGCTTGCCGAAGAGCAATTCCATGAACTGCTGCGCGCTCATCGGCGTGCCGTCCGGATGCCAGAAGCTCGTGCAGGTCATGTGCTGGATGTTCCGCTCCTTGCCGTCCGCCAGTTTTACTTTCGCCTTCTTACGGCACACGCACGGACGCTGCCCGCACTTGGGGCACGGCTCTTTGGGGCAGGCGCACGGGGACTGGTCGCAGACCGGACACGGCTTGGGCGGCGTCTTCTCACAAACGCACGGCGACTGGCCACAAGTGGGGCAAGGCTCTTTCGGGTCTGGCTCAAGCGGTTCGCCGTCCCATTCTGGATCGAGGAAGTGCTCATGCGCCTTCACGAAATCGTAAATCGTGAAGTAATCCTTCCCTTCAAACAGCCGTGTGCCGCGCCCGATGATCTGCTTGAACTCGATCATCGAATTCACCGGCCGCATCAGCACGATGTTGCGGATGTTGCGGGCGTCCACACCCGTCGAAAGCTTCTGCGACGTGGTCAGGATCGTCGGGATGGTCTTCTCGTTGTCCTGGAAATCGCGCAGGTGTTGCTCGCCGATCTCGCCGTCGTTGGCCGTCACGCGCTCGCAGTAATGCGGGTCTTTGCTGCGCTTCATCTGGTTGATGAGGTCGCGCACCAGCAG
>CAYQWK010000764.1:0-2045 GCA_964420805.1 uncultured Bifidobacteriaceae bacterium
GCCGACGATACACCGGATGCGGTGGGTTGAATCAGGTTCCAACGACTTTGTCCTGCTCTCAGTTCCTTTGCACGGCTTCGGTAATAAGAACGGTGAGGGAGATGGCGTGCCGATCATGACTTACCGGAGGCCCGCCGACCCGCACCAGCCTTGGGCAACGAATCTGGTGTGGAAGGAATGGCACAAGACGCACAACTTCGATGTTGTGAAGGGTAGGATTTGGATTGCCTCGAAGGAAGGGGTCGTGGACGTGCAATACCCGCGAGGTATCCGCGGGATTGAAATTGGGATACAGCGGATGGCGACGAACGAGGTCGGTGGAATGGGCGAAGTCCGTGTCGGGAACGACGGTCGCACAAACTCCTTTCTGTCCGTGATCGAACCCATGCACGGAACGAACCTGACCTTGTTCACGCCGAAGCGGGTTGGGCTCGGCTATTGGGATCGCCGTGTCCTCGACTCCTCGCTCGTCGATGGCCATGCGCTGGCCTGCGGCGATTTGCTCGGCATTGGTCGCGATCAAATCGTGGCCGGCTGGCGCGCGATGGGGAGTAAGGCCAGGGTTGGCATCAAGCTCTACACACCGCTCGCGAATGACCTCAAGGAATGGCGCACCACGCTCGTGGATGACAACGGCATGGCCTGCGAAGACCTGTGCCTGGCCGATCTGAATGGCGACGGCCGGTTGGACATCGTCGCCGCCGGGCGCGGGACGAGAAATGTGAAGGTGTATTTCAACGAGACGCCGCGCTGACTCGATGAGCCATGCTGGCGATATAGAGGCCGGCTGCTGCGGTATAAAGGCCCGATTGGCGCAAACCTTGGATTGGAGATTCCACCAGGGAGCATCGGGCCCAATGTCGTATGACGAAATCCAATTGCGTCTGCGTCGAACACGCCATGATGACCCGACGCCAGATGATCTCCCGCAGCGCCGCCAGCGTGGCCGCGCTGGGTTTCTCGACGCAACTTGCGCCCCTGTTTGCCGCGCCGGACCTACGCCGTTTCAAGATTGGTGCGTGCGACTGGTCCCTGCGCAAATCCGATGCGTCCTCCTTCGAGGTCGCCAGAGCTATCGGCCTCGATGGCGTGCAGGTGGACATGGGTCGCGCCGCCAGCGGCATGAAACTCCGCCAACCCGAAGTTCAACGCGCCTACGTGGACGCGGCGAAAAAGGCGGGGGTCGAAATTGCCTCCCTGGCACTTGGCGAGATGAACAACATTGCCCTCAAGAGCGAACCCCGCGCGGCCATCTGGCTGAACGACTCGATCGAGGTCATGAAGGCGCTGGGCGTGAAAATCGTGCTCGTGGCCCAGTTCCACAAAGGCGACCTCAAAGGCGACAAAGACGGCACCAACCGCACTGTGGATCTTCTAAAGGAACTCGCCCCGCGCGCCGAAAAGGCCGGCGTCATCTTCGGCATCGAGAACTACCTGAGCGCCGAGGAAAACCTCGACATCCTCCAGCGCGTCGGCTCCCCGGCGGTGAAGGTTTATTACGACGTGGGCAACTCGACCGACAAAGGCTACGACATCTACAAGGAGATCCGCATGCTCAAGGGCAACATCTGCGAGTTCCACGCCAAGGACGGCCGCTTCATGCTCGGCGAAGGGCGCATCGACTTCGCGAAGGTTCGCGAGGCGATGGACGAGATCGCCTTCAGCGGCTGGATTCAAATCGAGGCGGCCGCGCCGAAGGAACTCGTCGCGGATTACCGCGCGCATCTCGGCGTGTTGCGGAAGAACTTCGGCGCGTGAACGCCTTGGCTCAACCGACCTGCGGCGGCGCGAAGCCGTCGCGATAGGGCCGCGAGAGGATTTCCTTGTTGGCCGTCTCGCTGTTGGTGAAGCGGAAGTTCTCCGCGTCCCAGCGCAGTTCCTTGCCGGGATAGCGCGTGGCCTTTACTGCCAGCAACGCCGGCTCGGTGATGCGCCATCCAATGTCGAACGGCGTCCAAAGCGGCTTCTTGTCGCCAAGGCAGTTGTCGGCCCAGTCCTTCCAGTGATTGCGCGGGGTGGTGGGCGGCATCGGCTCGCCTTCCACC
>CAYQWK010000765.1:0-2034 GCA_964420805.1 uncultured Bifidobacteriaceae bacterium
CAGTCCCTCCCCTCTCCCGCCTGAGCCCTCAAACATGGCCCCGCCGGACGGATACCAGAAATCTACGTTGCGGACGCAATCAGGAACGCAGGCTCGAAATTGGATGTCTTTTTCACCATCGAGGATCATGTGAAGACGCCCTTGCAGCCCTGGGTCAAGGTTGATTCGCAGTCTGCGACACAGGGGATCGACGGACTGGCCAGGCTGTTGCGTCAGATTCACCCACAGACACATGTACTCCCATCGTTGGATCATTCCAACATCTGGCACATCGTTTGCCTGCCCGACGGCGTGCCCAATCCGATGACCCAGACCGTGAGCCTCTCCTTCACCGGACGAATCGGCGTGTCGTGGGGCGGCATCCTGCTGCCCTTGCACGCGAAGGTGCCAAGCGTGGACGCAAAAAGAATCGCACCGGCCGGGGCGAGCATGGATGACATGACCTCGACGGCGGCGATCTCCGTGACCAACAAGTCCGTCCGGGACACGTTGACGCTGGCGGTGCCCCTGGAGGGCCAAGACCGAATCCTCTGGCATTCCGTTATCGAACGGGATGGCGTGGCCCGCGTGGAGTTTCTCCCCGGCAAGCGTCCGGCGAGCGCCGCACCAAAGGCGGTCCCCTGACCCCCGCACTCTATGCAAGCGTTTCATCGTTGCGTGGTTCTCATGCTGTTAATCGGAGTGAGTGTTCCATCCATCTTCGGTGCGGTCGTCACCAACCTGACCCTGGAGGAACTGGTGTGTCTTGTGAACGACCGCTCGCCCTTGCAGGTGAATCTTGAATACGGCACCGCCGGACCTCGGGAGTCCGTCCATGTCGATCCGGACGCATTGGAACGATTGACGGCGGCAGAGTTGAGCAACTGGCTCGTGCCCGTCACGAATTACATTCTCGCTCCGCTGGGCCATTCACGCCGCGCCCAGGCTTGATGACCAAAGGTAGTCTGCTCGCGGGACCGGCGCCCCGGTTGCATGAGCTGGGCGTGAATCCTTTCCACGCGGCGCATCTCCTTTCCAAGGGGCTTTCGTTCAATCTGACCTGCTTTGATCCTTTGGTCTTTGACGGGGCGGCTTTCACCCTGCCATCGCACATGGAGCAGCCTGATGGCCTGTGGGGTTCCAACGCGGTGCAACGGATTAACATGGATAGGACCGGGGCAAGCATCCGTGAGGCGCTCGGCCTGATCTTCAACCAGCAGAGGGGCTGGTACTGGATCGCCACTCCGGCGGACCGGACTTTGCTCCCCCGGATGCCATCCGGCACAAACATGGTTCTGTTGGCGGTCCACCGCGCCGAGCAGGGACTGGGCAGTCAGGTTCTTGAACGTCGGACACAAAAATATCTGGAAGACCAACACCGAACGAGGCTGGCATGGCAGGCGCGGTTGCTGCGCCTCGGTCTGCCCACCAACGCCACGCTCATGGATGTGCTCCGGGTGGAAGCGGAAAGGCGTGCTGCCACCAATCGTGTCCCCCAAGCCCGGTGATGGTGGTTTTGTCGTGCGTTGACTCGATCAAGGCGGATTTGACGACTGCGAGGTGGGCATCAATTGCATTTGGCTGGTGGGGTTAAATCATCACAAGTAGCTTAGTGTAAGGTAGTTGTGCTGTTACTGGCCGTATTTTTAGGGTTCCGGGATTGGTTTTTTGGGGTATGGGATGGGGTTTTGGCGCTACGGGGTGAGTTTTCGGGGTTGCGGGATTGATTTCCGCGGGTCCGGGCTGCGTGGCGGATATTGCGGGTTGGTTCTTTGCCATTCCGGTGCAGGTTTTCGCGACTTCGGGTTGAATTGCCGTTTCGCCGTTTCATTTGGCCGGGATTGCGATTCCCCCCGGCCAGCGGTCCTTGGCGCGCGCGGCGGCCTCGCTGTAGGGATGGTCCTTGAGCAAGGTCTTCAACGTGCCCGCCGCGTCGCCGGTTCGTCGCAGGCCGAGATTGGCCTCGATCAACTGCCAGAGGATTTCCGCGCGCTGGTGGTCCACCACCACGAGGTTCAGCAAGCCCAGGCAGGCCAGGCGCGCGCGGGCGAACTC
>CAYQWK010000766.1:0-527 GCA_964420805.1 uncultured Bifidobacteriaceae bacterium
GGTCAGAGGCGAAGGCGTCGCGATCCCATTGCTTGATGGAATATGGCGGATTGGCCAACACCACGTCGAACCGCTGGAGGCGGTCGCCCTGGACAAACTTCGGCTCGGACAGGGTGTCGCCGCGTTCAATCCGAAAATCTTCAATGCCGTGCAGGAAGCAATTCATCCGGGCGATGGACGAGGTCATCAGGTTGCGTTCCTGCCCGTAGAGCCGGACGTTGCGCCATTCTTTGTTCAGCCGGCGCAAGTGCGCGATGCACGAGAGCAACATGCCGCCCGAGCCGCACGTCGGATCATAAACTGATTCGCCGGGCTGCACGTCGAGCATCTCGGTCATCAGATGGACGACGGTGCGGTTGGTGTAGAATTCGGCGGCGGTGTGGCCGGCGTCGTCGGCGAATTTCTTGATGAGATATTCGTAGCCTTGGCCGAGTTCGTCCTCCGGCAGATTGGCGACGGTCAATTCCAGCGTGCTGAAATGCTCGACCAGATCGCGTAGCATGGCATCCGAGAGCCGGTCTTTGTTG
>CAYQWK010000766.1:537-2023 GCA_964420805.1 uncultured Bifidobacteriaceae bacterium
TTGTTGGTCCATTGCGCGTCGCCGAAGATGCCGTAGAGCTTGTCCGGGTTGGCCGTCTCAATGGCGCGCATGGCCGATTGCAGCGCCGCGCCGACATTCTTGGCCGCCTGCCGAACCTCGCGCCAGTGGGCCTCCGGCGGAATCTGAAACCGGTGCTGCTCGCGCCCGGCGGCGTAGCGTTTATCGCCGCCGGACTCGGCCAGCGCGGCCTGGGTCTCTTCATCGAACACGTCGCACACGCGTTTGTAGAACAGGAGCGGGAAGATGAACTGCTTGTAATCGCCGGCATCAATCGTTCCGCGCAGGAGCACGGCCGCGCCCCAGAGATAGGATTCGAGTTGCTGTTGAGAGATGCGGGTCATTGCAGTTTCTTGTGCAGCCATTTCCACCGCTTCCAGGCGTTTGCCATGCACTTCTCGAAGGCTTTATCCGTGCGCAGGAAACTCAAATTACCCTCGGACACTTTGTCGGCGTAGTCGCGATCTGACATCAAATCGGACAGCAAGATGCGAACCCGTGCCGTGGCCAACCAACTCAAAGTTTCGGTGTAATCCGAAGGCAATCGCATGTCAGTGCCATGATTCTGGGCCAATTCGTCGAGGTTTTCATGGTTGAGCAACCCCTGGCAAATGAGCGACCAAAGCAGGAGGCGCGACCGGGAGACAAACCAGTATTTATTCTGCCCCTTCTGCTCGATTTCGTTGGAAAGTTTGCGCAAACGGAACACGGCCTTGTAGCAGAGCACAATTTGCCGCGAATCCGCCTTGAGTCGGGTGGGGCGGAACACTTGGTCATAAACGCGCTCATCTTCAAAGACGCGGCGCATGTCGGACAGGCGGCTGATCAGGCCGTCGGAAACCAGAAACGTCTGCGTGAGTTTGAGCATCTGGATCGCCTTGTTGTCCTCCTGGATGCCGTAATCCTCCAAATCCTCCGGGCTGAGCTGGTCAAAGGCGTTTTCCTGCCGCTCGTAATAGATGCCTACGTCGGCGACAAATTTTTCCTGGAGATCGAGCTGGATGATGTCGTTGGCGTGGAGATTCCAAGGCTCGACCGGATTCTGGCGGTTGTTATTAACCGTGACGCGGGTGACGAACTTCTGGTCGGCGTTGGTGATGATCTTGCACAGGACGCGGATGCCATTGAGCGATTCCTGCCCCTCCCTCAATTTCGGGTTGTCCTTATTCTTTTCGAGGAAACCGCCCAGGGTCGTCACGGTCTGCGCGCCGTTCAACAAGCGGGGCGCAGTCAAACGACATTGTCCATCGCGATGCTCAACCTGTTCGGCGTAAAGCGTGATGCCGTTGTGATCAAACGCGAACACCGACGGTTTTTCGGTGTTGTCGATGACGATCTTTTTGAGCGCGCCGGAGATGGCGCGGTTGACCGCCTCGCCTTCGCCCAGGCCGTAGCGAATGTTGCTGTCGAAAAACCGAGGGCCGAGGTCGCCGTGCATCTGGTGAAGGTCCGCAAGGCGGATGAAGCC
>CAYQWK010000767.1:0-2017 GCA_964420805.1 uncultured Bifidobacteriaceae bacterium
CAAGCGACATCGTCGTGGCCTGCGCCGCCCTGACCGTCTCCGTCACGGAGGCGGGACCGTCATTGAAGTTCCATTGCGCGACAATGGCACCGTGGGTAACGAGGGAGAGGGATACCAAACAGGTGAGGGTGAACTTGAGTTTCATGTATTCAGGCGTGGGGTTTCGGGAACAGGTCAACAGAACAGAAATCACTCGCGGCTCACTCAGGCGCGCCGCTGTACGGATACCAATAGACAATGCGCGGACGTGACCATTCGACCGTCGAGGCAGTCGCGCCGGAGTCCTCGGCTGAAGTCCGCTTGTAGTCGTTGGTATGCACCACCTGGGCGTGGCCATCTGCAAAACCAAGACACGCCCGGAGACTGTGGCGAGCCGGCGTAAAGCGGCCGGAGGACGATGGGAAATTGCCCTCGCTGTTTTCGGTGAACGTCACCGTGTCAACCGGCCGGACACATTCAGAGCGCTTGAATCGGGCCGCGCCGTTCGGGTCCATGCGGTTGTTGAAGCCATACATGAAGAACGCGTTCGCCATGGTCGGAGGTGCAGCCGGTCCCTTCTTGACGCTCGGACAGGTGAACAGGTTCTTGGAACCCGGCAACGGCGGCTGGCCGTTGAGGTAGAGGTTTGTCAGCGTTGGCGTGCCCGCGTTCTCCGCGGTCGAATTATACCAGGCGTCCACATTGTTACCGGTGCTGATGTCTCCTGGCGCGCCTTCATAGGGAAAGTAGTCTTCGTTGTCATCCCCGTACATCCAGAAGGCGTAGCTCCATTGCTTGACGTTGCTCAGGCAGACAGTGGTCTTGGCCTTGTCCTTTGCCTTGGCCAGTGCCGGCAGGAGCAACGACGCCAGAATGGCGATGATGGCAATGACGACAAGCAGTTCGATGAGCGTAAAGGCACGCAGGACATGCCACGGGCGCTGGTGTGAGTTGGGTGACTTCATTGGGTCTTCAACCAAAGGCGGCGTGAGAGTAACGGCGTCTTCACATGCGGAGCAAGCTGCGGTTATCAACATTGGTGTGACATCCAAGGTGAACAACTCACGGCGTTCATGGCGGTAATACGCACAAGTATTATCCGGTTGTCTCCACAGGAAAGCTGGGGAATAGTCCGCGCGCTTGGTTCGTATGAGGATGATTCTTCGCATTGCTTTGGCCGCGCTGGGCCTGTGCCTCGCGCTCGCTTTGTCCACTTCGTTGCACGCGGCAGACTGGCCCATGTTCCGGGCCTCCCCTGCCCTGACCGGTGTCACAAGGGATTCATTACCAGAGAAGCCGGTGCTGCTCTGGACCTTCAAGACCACCAACGCCGTGAAGTCGTCACCCGCCATCGTCGGCGGCAGGGTCTTCGCCGGCTCGGACGACGGAAATATCTACGCTCTTGAACTGGCCAGCGGGAAGTTGCTCTGGTCGTTCAAGACAGACGGCCCGGTCCAGTCCTCGCCGCTGGTGGCGGACGGCAGGGTGTTTGTCGGCTCGGATGACGGCGCGTTGCGGGCCTTCAACGCGGCGGACGGCAAGTTGCTGTGGAAATACCAGACCGGTGACCGCATTCCCGGCTCGCCCAATCTCGCTCCCGGCACCGGCCAGGGCTCGTCGATCATCCTCGGTTCGTTCGACAGCGGCCTGCATTGTGTCGATGCCGCCACGGGCCGAAGCAACTGGATGGTCACGACCGGTACCGGCATCAAGGGAACGCCCGCCGTGGCGAATGGCATCACTGTCGTGGGCGGCTGCGATGCGACGTTGCACATCGTGAAGGTCGCGGACGGTTCGGAGACGAAGACCATACCCATTGGCGCGCCCATGCTCGGCTCGGTGTCCATTTCCGGCCAACGTGCCTACGTCGGCCATTACGAGGACGCGTTTCTGTGCGTGGACCTGGAGAAAGGCACGAATTTGTGGACATTCAAGGATCGCGCGTTCCCGTTCGTTTCCTCCCCCGCAGTGACCAAGGACCGCGTTCTGATTGGCGGTCACGACAAGCGGCTGCGCTGTCTTCATCCCGACACTGGCG
>CAYQWK010000768.1:0-227 GCA_964420805.1 uncultured Bifidobacteriaceae bacterium
CAGTAAGTTCCTCGTCAAGGTTCGCATCGCCGAGGTTTTGGACAACCGCTGCATCGCCAACGTCGTTCCCGGCTCGGTGTTGGCCGAGATTCAGGAAGGCGATCAGGTTCTCTACTAAAATGAAACTGGTCTGGCTGATTCTACTCTGCGCCTCCTTGGGCGGCTTGCTTGCGGGCTGTGTCACGCCGGAGTCCGAGAACGCGTCCGAACGGCCATGGAACGCGCAG
>CAYQWK010000768.1:237-2016 GCA_964420805.1 uncultured Bifidobacteriaceae bacterium
CAGCAAGATTGAGGCGATCGTGGCGCTCTTGGAGCGCGATCAGGCGCTGGTAGCGCGTGTGATGCAGCTGGGGCGCAGCGTGCAGTACGCGCGCTCGGCCAAGCTGCATGACCTGCCCAGCATCATCAATCGCGGCCTCTGATTCTGCCCGGCTGTGGAATTTGCCGCGCGGCGAAACGAATTCTTGCATTCGCCACATCCCTGATTACTTTCTGCGCCGCTTCGTTTGTGGACGCTTAGCTCAGTGGTAGAGCATTACCTTCACACGGTAGGGGTCGCAGGTTCGAAACCTGCAGCGTCCACCATCCCCCCGCCATTTGTTACCGTCTTTAGAGCAGCATCTTTGGAAATGGCGGTTTTCCTGACGGCTCAAGGGCTGGACTGCAAATAGCCAAACAAATCCCGCACCTGCTGCGGTTGCAGCGCCTCCAGCAAACCCTCTGGCATCAAGGACAATGCCGACGGTGCGATCTCCTTGATCCCGGCGCGGTTCAGCACGGTTCGTTCTCCCCGCGCGTCGAGCAGCGTGACCGCGGCATCGGTCTGCTCCGCGATCAACCCGCTGAGGCTGCGGCCGTCGTTCATTTCGACGTTGTGGCTGACGAACTCCGGTCGGATGAACGCGCTTGGATCGACAATCTGCGGCAGCAGCCAGTCGATGTTTTTGCGATCCGAGCCGGTCAGCTCCGGACCGAGGCTCGCCCCTTCGCCGAAAAGCTTATGGCAGCCGGCGCAGGCCTGCGTGAAGAGCTTCCTGCCTGCGGCCACGTCGGGCTTGAACCGGTGCGTGGTTCCACTCGGGTTCAGGACCAGCTTGAACTGGTTGATGGCGCTGAGTTTCTCCTGCGAGGACTGGGCCTGGAGCTTTCCCCAGCGCTTCTCGATTGCCGCCTGCAACGCGGCGTCGTTGTGCCGCACCATCTGGCGGAGCAGTTCCGGTGAAAGCTCCTTCGCTTCGAACCGCCCGGCCTCGACCGCGCGGACGAACTGCGCGGCCCAGTTCGCGCGTCCGGCCAGCGCGGTGCGCGCCTGCGTTTTTGCGTTTGCCGCCAGCCTTGGATAGGCCGCGAGCAGCGCCCCGGCGATGTCGTCGCGCGAGAAATTCTGCAACGCGGCCACAGCGGCGGTTTGCAACCGGGCGTTGTCGCCCAGCAACCGCAGCAAGGCCGGCACGGCCGGTTCGATGCCGCATTGGCCCAGCGTTTCCGCGAGCGTCGCACGTTCAGCCTCGGGCACGGCCGCGTTGGTGAGGCGCGCAATGGCGGCGGACTGCGCCTCCGGTTGCGCCAGCCTCAGCCCCACCCGCAAGGCGAGCGGATCGGTGGCGTGTTTGGACCATGCACGCCCGAAGGCCGCGCCGAGCGCGCCCGTGCCGGCCGGTACGCGTTGTCCTTCCCAAGCCTTGTCGAACCCGCGCAACACCGCGGCGCGTTGCGCGGGAGTGGCCGCGGTGTCGAGCAGCCAAGCGCACGCATTTGCCACGTTCGCATTCGTGTTCGCCGCGAGGTCGCTGGCGGAACGGCGCGCCAGGCGTTCGAGAATGTGATCGCGCGTCAGCGGTTGGTCCCAGTCCGTGGCCGAGGCGAGCAGCGCGTTAAAGGCCTCTCCCGCGCCGCGCGCGGTTATCTTTTCTTCGATGGCCCACCAGATGAGCAGGGGAATGTGCTGGTCGTTGGTGTCCTCGCCGTGGTGCAGCAACTCGCGAATGACCGGCCACGCCCCGGCCTCTGGCCAGCGCCTGGCCGAGCAGGCGATCTGGCGTCGAACGCGCGCGTCCTT
>CAYQWK010000769.1:0-2006 GCA_964420805.1 uncultured Bifidobacteriaceae bacterium
CCTGTCGTTATGCGCGGCAGCCCAATGCGTCCAGGCGCAACTCGCCATCACTGAAGCAATGTCCTCCTCCGCCACGAATCTCGGCCCGACCGTGGTGGCGCAGAACTCGGACTACTGGGAATTGTCGAACTTCGGCTCCACGAACATCGACCTGACCGGATACAGTTTTAACGACAACTCGGGCGGACTGATCGGTGCGGACCCGACGCCTTTCGCGGGACTGGTCATCGCCCCTGGCGAAGCTGTGGTGTTCGTGGAAAACACGGCAACCGGATCGACCACGCCTGAGCAATTCCGCGCGTGGTGGGGCCTGCCAACCAACGTGCAGGTCCGCATGTACACCGGCAACGGACTCGGCTCCGGGGGCGACGGTTTGCGGGTCTGGGCGCCCGGCGCGAGTGGCGATGCCGACTTCGTGGATAGTGTTGATTTCGGCTCGGCCATCCGTGGTCGCTCCTTCACCTACAGCACGAATCTCGGCACACTCACCTGGTTCAGCACCAACGGCGTCAATGGCGCGTTCAAGGCCGTGACCTCGGACGACTACGGCTCGCCGGGAACCAATGCCGGACCCGTGGAACTCGTCATCACGGGCAATCCCACCAATCTCTCCGTGAACCCCGGTGACAATGCCACCTTCACCGTGGTCACACGCGGCCTGCCGCGTGCGAAATTTCAATGGCGCTACAACGGCGCAGACATTCCGGGTGCGCGCTTCACGTCGTTGACGGTGACGAACGTGCAAACCAGTTCCACGGGACAATACTCTGTGGCTGTCTTCAATGGCTTCCAAACGTTGACCAGTTCCAACGCCACGCTCGCGCTTAACGCCGCGCCCGAGCCGCCGTCCATTCTGGTCCCGCCGTCCGACCGCATTGTTTATGTCGGGCAGAACACCACCTTCACCGTGGTGGCCTCCGGCGTGCCGCAACCGGTCTTTCAATGGTTCCACAACGGCTCTGCCATCGTTGGCGCCACCACCGCCGCCTACACGCTGAACAACGCCTCGCTTTCCAGCACGGGCGTGTTTTCCGTCGTGGTCAGCAATTCGCCCGTTGGCGTCGTCTTCAGCCAGGCCAGCCTTCAGGTCACGCCACGACCCAACCTCGTCATCACCGAGGTCTGCGCTGATCCCTCCACCAACGGCGGCGCCAACCATGCGGACTGGTGGGAACTCTCTAACTTCGACACATTCGCCGTGGATCTCTTCGGCTACCAGTTTGACGATGGCTCCTCGATCCGCGCCGCCGCCTGCACCATCACCAACCATGTGATCATCGCGCCCGGCGAATCTATCGTCTTCGTCGAAGGCATGACTCCAAGGCAGTTCCGCAACTGGTGGGGCGCCGTGAACCTCCGTACCAACCTGCAGATCGTCAGTTACACTGGTGCTGGTCTCAGCCTCAGCAGCCTTGGCGACGGGCTTGTGCTGTGGAATCCAGGGGCAACGGATGATTCGGACAGCATCGCCGCCGCCGCCTTCTCCACCGCCACCTATGGCGTCACATTCGGCTATGATCCCGGCACGCAATACTTCGGCGACCCGAGTGTGATCGGCCTCCATGGCGCCTTCGAGGCGGCGCAGGCCGGTGACGTTGGCTCGCCCGGATACCTCGCCACGCCGCCTGAACCGCGCCTGCTGCGCTTCAGCGGCGCCGGCCTGTTGACGTGGTACGGTCTCAGCAACCGCAGCTACTCGGTGGAAATCAGAAGCAGTCTGACGGACACCAACTGGAGCACACTGACAAACGTCGTCGCCACTGGCGCTGTCAGCAGCGTTTCGTTGCCGATGCCTGATGCGACGGGGTTTCTCCGCATGGTGCTGCAACCTTGATCGGACATGAAACGCCGCACCGCCTTCACCCTGATCGAACTGCTGGTGGTCATCGCCATCATCGCGATCCTCGCAGCGCTGCTGCTGCCGGCTTTGGCGCGGGCCAAGTCCAGGGCGCGGAGAACGGTCTGCCTGAGCAATTACAAACAGTGGGGCCTCGGCATCACCATGT
>CAYQWK010000770.1:0-2000 GCA_964420805.1 uncultured Bifidobacteriaceae bacterium
GTAAAGTCCCCGCATGCGTTCCTTCCTGATCGCAAATCCCAAGGGCGGCTCCAGCCGCCCTTGGGTTGCAGAGATGCCTACGAATGCCGCCGCTCATGGCGGCATTTTGCTTTATGGGGCCGTCGTCGAATCACTGCATTTCTATCGTAATCGTGCAGATATTCGAACCGCGGCCCCGCTAGGATGCGGAACGCTAGGCGCTAGTAGGCGGCCGTCACCGACGGTAGCGCCAGCGTAAAACTCCCGGCCTAGGGTTGTTGATGGCGAAGAGAACTACGAGCCGCATCCGCACGCGTGAGGGTCACGCCAAGGCACCGAACCCCACAGCGACAACGGATGTTCTGCGCACCCTGCTGGAGGCGCTTGCCGAAGCCCTACTAGATAGTGGCGTCACCCCAAGTCAGGTGGCGGAAATCGCCAAAGACGCACTCGTTGCGCAGGCCTCGCGTGGTGCGTATATGGCGACTGGGAGAGTGAATCATTCCAAGGTTGCGGCGCTAACCGGCCTGTCGAGGGCGGAAGTCCGGCGGAAGCTTGCGGAGGCATCTCGAAGCAAGCGCGTGCCTCTTCGCGCTCTGGATCGCACTTCGAGAGTGATTGCCGGCTGGCGACGAGATCCAGACTTCTTGCGCCGCGATGGAACCCCCCGATCCTTGCCGCTAAAGGATACGGCCGATGGCTTCCCCGCTCTGGTACGTCGACACAGCGGGGACATTCCGCCGCGGGCTGTGCTTGATGCGATGCTATCAAGGGGTCTGGCGACCCAATCCAACAATACCGTCTCACTGCGTCGCAATCCCACGGATCGCCCCGTGGCCAGTACCGCTGCACTAACGGAAGCGATCCCCTACATTGGAGCGCTGTTATCCACGGCGTCTTCTCGCGACTCGAAGCTCAGTTATGCGCATGCGCTAGAGTTCGTGGCTGATGATGCAGCCGACGAGATCCTATTGACTGACCACTTGGTGCGAACACTTGCGACGGCCATCGGTGCAATGAAAGCCAAGAAACGAGTGCGACGAGTGACATCGTCAGCAGCGCGCTCTGTTCGCGTCACCCTCGCGCTGCTCTCTTCACCAAGAACCCCTAAACCTTAATAAAACGTGAATAGAGAAGGGTCAGGAAACGCGGCCATGCCACGACGAAGACGCCAGCGAGCTCATCTGGATCCATTCCAGGACTTGGTCAGATCCGTAACAGTATTTCTACTCAGCGAGGGCGCGACTCGAACAGACCTGGTTGGTGTGATGAATCGCGCGCTCGCCGACGCTGAAAAGATCCAGAGAGACAGTCAGGAACTAGCCAACCTCTATGTCTCCCTATCGAAGGTCCTTCATGCGTGGCACGAGGATCGGCGCTTCCTCGACGCGGATGCCAAGCCTCGCCCCTTGCGCCTCAAGGGTGCTGAAAACTCGATTGAGTATGCCGCGCGAATAGCACGGGTTCGCGTGCCGTATAAGCGGCTCCTGCAGTCCCTCGTTGACCAAAAGCTAATTCGATGCGTGGGCAGCTCCCAGTATCTTCCGACAAAATCTGTCGCGAAGCTCGTAGGCGACGGGCCCGAAGTCACCGGGTACGTTGGGCAGTCGATTCTGCAATTGATTCAAACGCTCGAATCAAATCGAAAGGCCAACGGGGCCAATCAATCGCTACTGGAACGTGCAGCGATAGTCGATGATCTTTCCCCTGCCGAGGCGGCTGCCTTTCGCCGCTTCTCGGCCGAGCAAGGTAATGCATTCATTGCGAATGCAAACTCGTGGCTGGAATCGAGACGGCAAGCTTCGAAGCGGGCTGGCTCCAAGAGGCGAGGCTTGACAGCCGGCGTTCACGTGTTCGCCTTTGTCACGCCGTCTAAGCGCAGGCGAGTCAGGCCTTAACCTCGTCGCGCAGCGCTCGTCGCAGGATCTTTCCAACGTTGGTCTTGGGAAGATCCTTCCTGAAGTAGACGTGCTTCGGCACTTTGTAGCCGGTGAGCTGGAGGCGGCAGTGCTCGATCACGT
>CAYQWK010000771.1:0-1996 GCA_964420805.1 uncultured Bifidobacteriaceae bacterium
TCCTCTTCTTGTCAGCGTGAGTGTCATCGCTCAACGGCGGCCTCGTGGTGAGCACAATCAAGTCGCCAGGCTTGATGAACTGGTAGTGATCCCGACCAACTTTCTTGTGCTTGTGTTTTCGATAGGGAGGATTCCAGAGAATTTCGCCGTATTCGTATCCGAGTTTGGCGAGCGGGGCGGTCACTTCGCTGAATGCCGCGCCGTCCCGAATCTTGAACGGCTTCGGCTCTTCTTTGCCGCGCAGTGGCATCGAATACGCGAAGCGGTGGTAGTTCATAGAGTTCGTCTTTTCTGCGCCACGAATCCTACTGAATACCCGCCTGCAAATAAAGGACTTCGGCGACAAAAGTTACAAATTGGAAACGAAATTCGCTTTCGTCATCAAACGCGAATTCCACCTGTAATCGCAGATGGCGGCTTTCGTGTAGTATGGCAACCGTTGCATTATGAAGACGGCACGTTTGCCCAATCGGGTCGTTTTTGCGCTTCCTGCGGACGATTGCCTCGTCAGCCACGGCAATCTCTACACCACTACACCCACCGGCAGCCCCGTCGCGTCGCGGGCTGTAGCTACAGCCGGCAACTGAAATGCCACTGGTCATGGCCTTCAAAGGACTAAATGCCAAAAGACGCAAATGTAATCGGAAGGAAGGTCGCGTGGCTGCGCAACCAGCGTTGCTGGTCGCAGAGCGATCTCGTCGCCGAATTGCATTTGCTCGGGTGCATCAACATGACCCGCGAGATTCTCGCGAACATCGAAATCCAGCGTAGTCCGGCAACCTGCAAACAGATTGAGTTTTTCGCGGAAGTGTTCGGCGTGATGGAACAGGAGTTGTTTCCCAAGAAGCGGCATTTCGTTGGCAAGGAGGTCGGGATGGAACTGCGCATCTTTACGCGGCGTCGCCGCTCGTCGCCTCCGCACCAGAATTAACCCGGCCTTGTCCGATGCGCCAGAACCCACCAAACTCGAATGGCAGTCCGACGCAACAATCAGGATTTGGACCGGCAGCTTGACCTGTTTGCCGCGCGACGACCAACGCATGACACCATTGACGCAATACGGACGGATGGCCGAGAAACACTGGCGGGAACACCGCCCGAAGATGGTGCGCGAGCTGGAGCGCAAAGGTCTTCTACATCAGATGCTTCTGGACGCGGAGGGGAAGACGAAGGACGAAATGGCCACGATCCGCACCCAATTGATGCAGCAGGGGGCAACGGCGCAGCAGGCGCAGACGCAAGCGTGGGAAATGGTGCGGGAAAGATACATCCTTCTCCCGCCCGAAGAGTAGCGCGCCGTCACCAGGACGAGCCTCCCCGCAATCTCAATAGTTACCGCATCACGGAAGCCGACCACCTTGGCGACGGCGGCCCGAAACAGAAGTTTCAGCAGAATCTCAAGGCCATCGAAACGCTCCGCGCACTGGATGCGGAGGAGCGGCCCGCGACCGCTGAAGAAAGCGCCGCGCTGGTCAAATACGTTGGTTGGGGCGCAATGCCCCAGGTCTTTGATGACTACAACCGCGAATGGGCCAAGGAACGTGCTGCCCTCAAAGCCGATCTGTCCGAGGAAGAGTTTGAACATGCGCGTTCAACCACGCTCAACGCCCACTACACTTCGCCCACGGTCATCGGCGCGATGTATCAAGCCGCCGCACGATTCGGCTTCAATGGTGGGCGCGTCCTCGAACCCGCCTGCGGCATCGGTCATTTCATCGGCATCATGCCCGAAGACATGTTGCGACACTCCACCGTCACAGCGATTGAGATTGATCCGCTGACAGCGCGTATCGCCAAGGCGCTTTACCCTGACGCCGACATCCGTGCCCAACCGTTCGAGCAGACGAAACTCGCAGACGGTTTCTATGACCTCGCCGTTTCCAACGTTGGCGCAAAATCGGTGAGCGTGTTGCTGGGCAAGGGGGATGGCTCCTTCCAGCCCAAGCAGGACGCTCCATGCGGCAGCTGCCCATTCAGCGTGGCCCTGGGAGATGTG
>CAYQWK010000772.1:0-1994 GCA_964420805.1 uncultured Bifidobacteriaceae bacterium
CTTGGGGCGTGCGGACCAGTTGCGCGCACCAGGACCACCCCACGAAGCTCCGAAACACGATCTGGCGAAGCCGCTCAAGCGCTGGAATCGAAACTACATCATCGCGTTGAAGGTGATGGAGCTCGAGTTGCAGGATCTGAGGCCCATCGACCGCGTGCTGTGCCTGCTGGATTGGATGAGGGACGACTTCATGTTCGGCGGGCCCGCTGCCATGCTGGCCAGCGTCTACTTCGCGCCCAATTCGCCACCGAAGCGCCGAGTCTTTAAGGACAAGAACTCACCAGACCGCGAGGCAGCGATCGCCGGCGCCCGCAATGCCGCCTGGGACCTGACTCACCTGAGCGACTTTGTCCGCAAGGTGAACGAGGCCGGGCCCGAGGGCCGGCCACGGTTCCTGTTTGCCAGCTTCGACCGGCACCTGCGCCTGATGGCCAAACTGCTGTTCGACTGTGCCACTGAGATTTCCGCTGCCGATGCGCTGCCGAAGGCGCTCTCGAGTTGGTGGTCGGAGACAGACGCACGCCGGATTGCGGCAACGATCAAGGGCCACCTGGAACGCATCAACTTGGCCGAGTGGCGTGCCAAGACATCGCCAGAGCCCGACTTCATCGGCCGCCTGATCGCTCGGGGCGAAGAGATCGTTCGCGAGGCAGCCGTCAAGCCGAGGCGCTAAGCCCGGCGATGGAAATTGGCCAGCGCAAGAGCAGCCAGCGCTACGACCGCAACAGGCACCACGGGTATCAGCAGCTGAGGCACAGGGAGGACGAGCGCCACGACGGCGGCGCACGCAGCGGTGACGGCTGAAGTCGATTCGAACCTTGTGGTGAAGGGCGAACGAGCTCGGCGCGGCCGAACTCATTGACCCCGTGCACTGCAAATACGGTCTTGGCGAGATCGATCCCGATGTAGACAATGGACATGGATTTCCCCTTCCGAGTGAATTGATGAGATTCGAAACCCCATCGTGGCATCTGGTTGCCGATTGCCGCGATTCAGCGCGGCTATCTCGGGACGGGGAAGTCCCTTTCATTCGTTAGGCATCAATGTAGGATCCCTTGACCTCCATGGCCATGCAGAATCCGTTCCTTGATGCAGTCTACGCGCGGCCTACACGCCGGATCATGGTGTTTGTGGACGGTGAGAACCTCGTTTTCCGGTACCAGAGCATGCTTAGGCGCGGGTATGTTCCCAGGGATGACAATTTGCTGCATTTGCCTGACGTCTGTGTCTGGCATAGTTCCTTCACGCAGCTGGCGCAGCAGCACGAAATCCTGCGCGTAACGTACTACACATACGCCGTCGGTGACGATGCTCGGCTAAAGGAAGTGAGGGAGACGATTCGACGCCAAATATTTGGCAAGCATATGGCCTCACTTCTGCCGAATTCGCTCACTCCGTGCGTTTTTAAGAAGAGCACTCGCGAACAATCTGGGAAGGGGGTGGATATTAAGTTGGCGGTTGATCTGCTCGGCCATGTATATCGTCGCAACGTTGATTCCGTTCTCCTCCTGAGTGGTGACGGCGACTATGCGCCACTCATCGAAGAAGCTCAGCGCGGGGGCGTCCAAGTGTACCTTTCGGCATTCTCTGACGGTCTTAATCCGGCCCTTAGAAATATCGCCGACCAACTCTACGAACTGGACGGAACGACATGGAAGTAGGCGCCCGGCTGGAGCCTAACAGGTACTTCGAGCGGTCGGCGGGCGAGTGGTTCTTTCCAGTAAGCGTTGGCTGCGGCACACACCCGCCGTTCATGCACAACGTTATGCCGCATGAAGCTCCGCCCAGACCTCACCCCTGACGATGAAGTACTCGCAGCGAATTTCGAGCGGTTCCGCAGGGCATTCGAGCCGCAAGGGGAAGGCTACGCCTGCACCACCGCGTCGCCACCTCTCGCGTCATCCAGGGCGAGATGGGCGCCCGCGCGCGGCGCAAGCGCCCATGTTCAGCCGGGCCTGGCGCAGCACCAGCGTGTCGGCGCCCTCGTGCTGGCG
>CAYQWK010000773.1:0-1992 GCA_964420805.1 uncultured Bifidobacteriaceae bacterium
CGATTCGGTCCGGCTGCCCCGGCGCCGATCGGGCATTGGCACGGCCCGCCATTTTTTGGGCGACCGTTCTTTTCGGAGAGGATTTTCCTTTCCCCATATTGGTAGGGACGGATTTTCGGCTGACGGTCCCCGGATTGGCGGGGATCGTTGCTGCCTTGGCAGCTCTCTCTGCGTCGGCCGACGCATCGGGGGCAGAGGTATGGAGAAGCTGAAAAAGCTCCTGCTGTTCTGATGTTGGTTTCTCGTGCATACTCACACGGTAACAGCCTTTTCGAGCTTTCCCGGAAATTTGTGGGCTCGGCCGCTGTCGCCCCTAAGCCTTGGAGCGCAAAATCTCAACCCGCTCATCATTAGAGTGATACCTCATGCACGAATATGTTTTGTGGTAAGATCATTTGCCTATCCGTGATGCACAGGCGCTCCCATATTACTCATCCAACCACCGATCGCGTCACCTAAGCGCACCAACTCCTGCACCCCGGGCACGAATGTGGGGTATCTGCCGATCTAGAGTCGGAGAACCTAATGCATGAACCGAGGTTCAATAACGCGTTAATGACCAGGGACACCGGATTCTCATGGCCAAGGCGGCCCCCGACGAGGTTTCAATGAAGGAGTTTTGGGGAGGCCTGATTATCACCTCGCGCCGGCGGCCGAAGTTGATCTGTGGTAGGACGCGGAAGAGGTTTGGGGGCGGCTAACGGACTGTGGCCTCGGGTCGTCACCCGGGAAATTCGATCGGTAAACATCCGCCAACTCCTAGGTCGATCAACTTTAGTAGTTGTGTAAAACTAATTGTTAGCAAATTAGTAATTGAGTATGAAAATGCCCGCCAAGCCTCCTCCGATCAAGGAGTTGTTCACTCGCGCAAAGAGCGATATGCTCGACCGCATGATTGAGGCGGGCCAGGACGCGTTTCGTGGTGAATACCTCCATTGGGACAAGCTGCGCCGCCTCACGCCGCCGGAAAGTCTCTCCCATGAGCAGTGGTGGGCGGGTATCAAGCTCAGCCGGATGAGTGCGAACCGCACGGTTCCGCTGCGTTCGCTGGGAAGGCAATTCTTCACCTACTGCGTGACTCAGCAAATCGAGTCAGCTCTTCACAAGATCGACATGGGGGTAGGCGGAAAGCTGTCGGTGCCGGAACCTGTTACCAACCCGCACACCCGTGACCGCTACGTGATCTCCACGTTGATTGAAGAGGCCATCACGTCGAGTCAGCTGGAAGGGGCGGTCACCACGCGCGAGGTGGCAAAGGAGATGATCCGAACGGGCCGCCCACCCCGCGACCCGAGCGAGCACATGATCCTCAATAACTACGCTACGATGCGGCGGATCACGCAACTTCGGGACCAGCCGCTGACACCCGAGATTGTTTTTGAGATCCATCGACTGGTCACCGACAACACTTTGGAAAATCCGGATGCGGCCGGACGGTTCCGGCGCGCTGACGAAAACATTCGAATTACGGACTTCGAAGGAACGGAGTATCACGTTCCGCCGCCCGCCGATGAGCTTCCCGAACGGCTCGTCAAAATGTGCGAATTTGCGAACGGCAACATCCCCGACACCTTTATCCATCCAGCACTACGAGCAATCATTCTGCATTTTTGGCTCGCATACGACCATCCCTTTGTCGACGGAAACGGACGAACCGCGCGGGCGTTGTTCTACTGGGCCATGCTTCATCGCAGCTACTGGCTCTTCGAGTTCATCTCTATCTCCCACGTCCTGCGCAAGGCGCCGGCACAGTATGCACGCAGCTTCCTCCACACCGAGACTGACGACAATGACCTCACCTATTTCATCCTGGCTCAGATCGATGTGATTCACCAGGCAATCGAGTCGCTCCACGCCTACATTGAGCGGAAAACAACCGAAACCCGTGAGCTCGAGAGTCACCTTCGGGCTGTGGGTCGCTTCAATCACCGCCAGGCCGAGATCATCCGCCATGCGCTGAAACACCGCGATCACCACTACACGATTGAAAGC
>CAYQWK010000774.1:0-1990 GCA_964420805.1 uncultured Bifidobacteriaceae bacterium
GGTGGCGCTGGTGTTCGGGGCGACCTGAGCCGCGGCCGCAGCCTTGGCGGCCTGCCGCCGCCGCCACTCCCAGCCGATCATTTCGCAGGCGTAGGCCACTGCGCGGACCATGGGTTTCAGGGTCATCTAGGCGGCCTCTTTCGCCGTGTCGCCGGCGCCGACTTTTACGGCGTGGAGCTTGCGCAGTGCCTCACCGTCCGACCATTTCAAGTCGTCATATCGACCCTTGAGTACGTCAGCAACCCACGCTTGCGACTTGCCGAGAGCGTCGCCGATGGCGGCCTGAGACATCTTGGCGGCCTGTAGTTCCGAGATGAGAGTTTTCCAGTCCATACCAAATTATCACGATAGTGATTGCCAAAGTCAACACCATTGTGATTTGCGGGTAAATCACACTCCCGACATGGATGAATCATTCGCAACTAGGCTAGCCAGCTCACGGAAATATTGCCGCTTGAGTCAGGCTCAGTTGGCCGCCAAGATCGGGAAGAAACAATCGTTCATTGGCAATCTTGAATCGAACGCAAGGAAGGGAACGACATTCCTTACCGAGTTGGCGTTTGTCCTTGGTGTCGATGCTCACTGGTTGAAGACAGGAACGGAAACGATCATCGCCGGAGACCGGCGGATCAATGAAATTGTGAAATTGCTAAAAGCTACATCAGAGCCTGGCCGTGCTGTGGTGCTGGACAAAGCCCGCGAAATGGCCCGCGAGTACCCAGCAGAACCAAAGTCAAAGGCCGCGTGATCTCGATGGCGGAATTCCGCGCCCGTAGCATACAGGCGGCATTATTTGCGGACAATTAGACGAAAGACATAGGTGTGGGAAACGGCAATCCAGTCAAAGAGACCTACTCCCCAATGTCAAGGGCGATGTACGAATTCGAGAAGGCGCGGAACGACCTTGCAAGAGACTTGCCTGGATGCGTTGACGTCATTGACAAACACGAGGCACTGGTGCGATTGCGCATGAGCCTCATGGAACAACACCTGATGCAGCAGTCCGGAGAACGTCAGAAAATCGTCAAGGCGGGGGTTATTGTTGGCGGCGTCGCCATCCTATTCCCTCCATTTCATTGGGGCGCCAGAGGGTCATCGTTTGGGCTTGGGCATTCGTTCATTCTTTCGCCACCCAAAATCCGGGAGACATCATCAGAGTACGGAGCGATCGACGCACTATCCCTGTTGGCGATCCTTGCCGGTATCACCCTGGTCACCTGGGGTGCCACGCTAGTGAAATGGAGGAAATGATATGCGTGCAACCTTGATCACCGCCAGCATTGCTGTTTTGGCTTTTTTGACAACCCCGGCCGACGCAGCGAAGCAAGCCGGGAAGGCCCGCTCGGCCGTCAGCGGGAAGTACGTCACCAAGGGCTATGCGGCGAAGAATCCAAGAACCACGGTGGTTGAGCGGCAACGAAAGAAGTGATGAATCAAGACGATGGTTTCATAGAGCACGAAGCCGAGGTAATGCTGCTCAGGGCTTTGCTGCTTTCGCTGATCGATGAACACCCCAACAAACCTCGATTGATAGCCAGGTTCCGAGGTGTAGTGCAAGGCATGACGGAGAGCGCTCCACCCGACATTGACCCGGAGTTGATCGTTGAGGTGCGCGCTCGATTGCAGGTATATCTCGCGCTACTCGGCGACTAGCCAAACGCCACAGCAGTTCGCTTCTGGCTTCCATAACCTAAATCCCATCTAACCCGCCCAGAGCGGGCTTTTTTGCGCCCTCGGATTGGGCGTGTGGTGGCATCGTACAAAAAATAATCACTTTAGTGTTGACATAGTTAATCACATCTGTGATTATTCCTCCAAGCTCACCAACAGGAGGAAGCGAAAATGAAGGTAGGACAGGACACCATCACGCTGGCCATCGCCGGCGCCGACGTCACCATCAAGGCGGCAACGCCCGCCGATCTCTGGCTCAAGCAACTGGCGCAGGAACAAGGCTTCCGCGCTCACGCACCGCTTCCCCACATCACAATCC
>CAYQWK010000775.1:0-1985 GCA_964420805.1 uncultured Bifidobacteriaceae bacterium
CCGTTGAAATTGTAGCCGAGAAGTTTTTGCAGGAAGACGCCGCCGCTCAACGCGAACGGCACGGCGAGCATGACATGCGCGGCTTCGAGGGCGCTGTGATAGACCATGTAGAGCATCACGAAAATGATGAGCAGCACGGCGGGGAAGACGAGTTGCATGGTCTTCACGAAGCGGCGCTGGTTCTCGTATTCGCCGGTCATCTGATAGGTCATGCTGCCCCAATCGAGCTTCTTCAATGACTGCTCCACTTCGTTGACGAAGCCGCCGAGGTCGCGGTCTTGCACGTTCGATTGCACGTAAGCGCGGAGGCGACCGTTCTCACTGGCGATTTCGTTCGCGCCGACTTCGCGCGTGATTTTGGCAACCATCGCGAGCGGGATGTAAGTGAGCGGCTGACTGTCGCCGCCCGCGCTCATGCTGTTGGCGGCGGGGCGAACTGCACCGGCCATGCCGCCGCCCATTCCTCCACCGCCAGCGGAAGCAGACGCGCCGCCGCCCATCGGGCCGCGCGAGGCGATGAGGATGCGACCAATCTTTTCGATGTCGTCGCGCTCGCCGCGTTCGAGGCGCACCTGAATGGGAAACCGTTCGCGGCCCTCGATGGTGACGCTGACGTTCTTGCCGCCGATGGCGACTTCCACGGCGTCGAGCACGTCGCGGGCGCTGAGGTTGTAACGGGCGAGCGCCTTCCTATCCACCTTCACGTTGAGGTAAGGCTTGCCCTGCACGCGCGAGGGCGAGACGCCCGCCGCGCCGGGAATTTGCTTCACCACCTTCTCGACCTCGTAAGCCTTCTCCTGAATCGCGTTCAGATTGTCGCCGTAAATCTTCACGCCAACCTGCGCCCGAATGCCGGTGTAAAGCATGAGAATCCGGTTCTCGATGGGCTGCAAAAATGCGGGGACGTAACCGGGAACGTGTTTCATCTTCTCGGTCAGTTCAGCCTTGAGCTTCTCGACCGTCATGCCTTCGCGCCATTCCGAGTTACGGACGACACTTGGAATCTTGATGAAGCCGAGCACGGTGCGGTTGGTCGGAATCCACTCCGGCTTGAGCGTGATGGTCGTCTCCAACATCTCGGTCGGCGCGGGGTCAGTGGGTGTCTCGAATCGTCCCAGCTTGCCCGCGACGGTTTCGATTTCGGGCACACTGGCCAGCACCGTGTCCTGCCAAGACATGACGCGCTGGATTTCCTTGAGGCCAGTCTTGGGATGCAGCACCGGCATGTAGAGCAAGCTGCCTTCGTTGAGCGGCGGCATGAATTCCTTGCCGAAGCCTTGCGCGAGGTCGGCGGTGCGTTCCCAACCCCTGTCGCGCAAATTCTTCGTCCACGCACGCGGCAGACCGAAGGCGACGACAAGCGCCGTCGCGAGTAGCAGTGCTGCCGCGCTCATCACAGTCTTGCGATGCTTCAACGCCCAATTCAGCGCCGGGTCATAGAGCTTGAGCAGGAAGCGCATCACGAGGTTGCGGTCTTCGCCGTGAAACGGCCCGCGCACGAGCAGGCTGCACAACACGGGAACGAGCGTCACGGCCAGCAGCGTCGAGCCGACCATCGCGAAGGTCTTCGTCCACGCAAGCGGATGGAACAGCTTGCCCTCCTGACCGGTCAGCGCGAACACCGGCACGAAGGCGAGGATGATGATGGCCATTGCGAAGAAGATGGGGCGGCCCACTTGCTGGCACGCGGTCAACGTCTCGCGCCATGTCTCCGCTGGCGTGAGCCGTCCGCCCTTCACTTCCTCCGCGCGTTCGCAATGGCGCAGGACATTTTCTGTGACGACAATGGCCGCGTCCACCAGCACACCGATGGCGATGGCGATGCCGGTCAACGACATGATGTTGCTGGTGATGCCGAACTCCTTCATCAGCAGGAACGAAATGAGAATCGAGACGGGCAACGGCAGCGTGACGATGAGGATGCTGCGGAAGTGCCAGAGGAAGATGATGTGCGCGAGGGTGACGAGGATGATTTCCTCGATGAG
>CAYQWK010000776.1:0-1982 GCA_964420805.1 uncultured Bifidobacteriaceae bacterium
GAACGGCACCTTCGGCAGCGCCCTATCGGGCGCCGGCAACCTCATCAAAGTCGGGCCCGGCATCCTTGTGTTGTCGGCCAACAATCCCTACAACGGCGGCACGATCGTCAGCAACGGCGCGATCTTCGCCACCGGAAACCTGCTCGGCGGTGGCCAGATTCGCGCAGTGAACGGCGCCTTGTTTGGCGGCTCCGCCACCGTGGCCGGGCCGGTGAGCATCGAGCCGGGAGCAGCCATCGAAGCCGGCCCCGGCCTTGCGACGATGACCATCAACAACAACCTCACGCTCAATGGCGCCAGCGCATCATTCCACCTGACGGGCACTCCCGGCATCGGGGCGGGATTGAACGATTTGATCGATGTGCGCAGCAACCTGACCCTGAGCGGATCCAGCAGCGTGCAGTTCATCTTTGGCAGCGGCGGGCCGGCATTGGGCGTGCCCTACACCATCATGCGCTACGCCGGTGCCCTGGTCGGAGGCCCGGCCAATCTCTCGGTCAGCGGCACCCATTATGGAGCCGTGCTTGATTTCTCCACCACAAACGAAATCCGCGTCGCCTTCAGCGGTTCGGCCAGCAACCTCCTCTGGGCTGGCAGCACCACGAACAACACATGGAATGCCGGCGGCCTGACGAATTTCTACACCGCAGCAGGCCTGCTAACCTTCCTGGACGGCGACAGCGTCCGCTTTGATGACACCGGTTACAGCGGTTCGCCGGTGCTGTTGCAAGGCACGCTTGCACCGTCGCCTCTGGTGGTGAGCAACGCGGCAGGTGACTACACGTTCGCCGGCGCGGGCCGACTCGACATTCCTGACGGGTTCACCAAGCAGGGCGCGGCCAAACTTACGCTCGCCAACACCAACGAAGTCCTCGGGCCAATCAATGTCGCGGAAGGCATCCTCTCTGTTGCCGCCGATGACAACTTCGGCATCGCCCCCTCCTCGCCGCAGGTTCGCGTGATCTTGAACGGCGGAACGCTCCAGGCCGGGTCCACCTTCACTCTTGCCAACAACCGGCAGATTGCCGTGGGCCCGACCAATAACATTGGCCTCGGCACCATCGAGATCACGGCCAACAACACCTTCACCCTCGGCAGCCTGATTACAAACAGCCCCTCCGGCACCGGTGTGCTGGTCAAGGCGGGCAGCGGCACGTTGATCCTTGGCTCCGCCAACGCTTACAACGGCGGCACCGTGATCAGCAAAGGCACGATCGCCGTCCGCAACGACAACGCCCTGGGCACGGTCGGTGCGGTCACGATGGGCAACGGCGGCACCGGCAGCGACCCAACAACGCTGCTGCTTGACACAGTCGGTTCCGGTGCGAACCGCACGCTGGCGCGTGATATTACCCTGAGTTCCGCAGGTTCCGGCGTCGTGACACTTGGATCGACGCCATCTCCCCTGGCACCGGGCGCCCTAGCAGCCGCCTTTACCGGCAATATCTATCTGACCAACCACGACGTTGTTCTCCGCACCGGTGCCGGTGATCAGACCCGCTTTGGCGGCGCAATTGCCGGCATTGGCAACATCATCATCACCAACGGCAGCCTGACGGGCGACATGCGCGGCAATAGCGGAAATCGTATCCTCTGGGACACGATCGCAAAGACTTTTACCGGCGACCTCACCATCCTCAGCGGCACGGTCACGCCGATCTACAGCAACTTCACCGTCCTCCAGATCAACACGGCGAATATCGTGCCTGATGCCGCCAATGTAGTCGTGCAAAGCAACGCTGTGTTTCGCCTGAATGCCGACGAAATCATCAATGGTCTATCGGGTGACGGCAAGGTGCGCGGCGTGTCGGCCCTGCGAACGCTGGGCGTGGGCTGGAGCAACGCTTCCACGGCTTTCAACGGCATCCTGGAAGATGATCCATTTGAAACCCCGGCCAACAACTTTCTAGCCCTGACCAAGTATGGTTCCGGCGCACTGACCCTAAGCGCGGGCAACACATACAGGGGAAACACCGTCATCG
>CAYQWK010000777.1:0-1976 GCA_964420805.1 uncultured Bifidobacteriaceae bacterium
CCTTCTTTGTTGGGCTGGAAGCCGCCGGCAGTTCAAAGCGATTAGCCTTGAACTGGCTGGCCACTGCATTGGTGGCCGGCAGCACCGCCAGCGCGAAGAACTGGTTGTGAACCGCCGCCCACAACACCCGATTCACGCCTGAGTCATATTCGGGCCGCGGCCGCTTCCCGAAGCAGCCGAACGCGTAATTGTCGAACCAGCCGTCCTGCAGATGCTCGGCCTTTTCACCGTTGTACCAGAAGACACCGGACATCATCGGACTTTCGTCCGGACCCGCCAGGGTTGCGGTTCCCACATGCACCGTCTGCGGTGGCACCGCCATCGCCTGGTCCGTCGTGTTCTCGATCCACACCTGCGCGCGCAAGGTATGATTGCTTCCCGGCTCGAACGACTTGACCAGGCGCAGGCCGGAAGGAAGCACCTTCTCGGCGATGACCGCGTTGGTGGGTGTGCGCACCAACTTGAACACGTTGTCGCCTGATGCGCCCTCGATCTGCAACGCCAGCACCGCCGCGCGACCGTGCTCGTTGAGCGAGACGAGTTCGTTGCTGACCCCGGCCTTGCTGCGGATGCTCTCCGTGTACTTCTTGAGCGTGACACTCTTC
This sequence comes from uncultured Bifidobacteriaceae bacterium, assembly GCA_964420805.1. Lineage (GTDB taxonomy): Bacteria > Verrucomicrobiota > Verrucomicrobiia > Limisphaerales > SIBH01 > JANNGC01. The sequence goes on from CAYQWK010000777.1 coordinate 606, forward strand.
ACTCCGCCGCCGTGCGACGTGAACGTGTAAATGGCCTCGGCCGTCTCGACCTTCACCGTGTCCTCCGGCGTTCCCGGCGGAACAACCGGCGCAGGCGCGTTCGTCACGGCGGGCACCGGGACCGGCGCCACCGCGGAGATCACGGGCGCGGAGGTGGCGGCGGACTGATTGGTCACAACCACATTCGTGGCTCCGGCCACGAGATTGGTTCCCGGTGGAAGTTTTGTGGGTGGAAACAACTTGCCGACGCCCCAGTTGTAAAGGAACAGGACGCCAAAGGCGGCAACGAATACGAGGATGGTTTTTCTATCCATGGAAAAAGGGACGCGCTTCGTGAACCGAGGCGCTTAGAGAACGGGCGGCGGGCAGCCGAATTGCGCGGGACCCCGCGTGTGAACGTGATGACAGCCGCACCCGGCGGGCGCCGCGCCGTCACGGCGGGGAGTCGTGAACTCCAGAACGAAATCCTTCGGCACCGGATCGTGGCCGCAGCCGCCCCACGGGTTGCACCGGCAAATCCGCCGCACGGCCAGCCATGTGCCCCGCACCACACCATGCAGAACCACCGCCTCCGCCGCGTAATCCGAACATGTGGGCGTGTAACGGCACCCTCCCATAGGACCCGCCAGCGCGTGCAGCGCCGGCGACACCAGCAGCTTGTAGAGTCGCAACAGCAGAAGGATGAATTTGCGCCCGAGACTCATGGCCGCTTCTCCGCCGGCAACACGAGTAATTCCGCGCGCCTGGCCGCGGCCAGAAAGTCGGACTGCACGCCGCGCAGATCTTTGCCCACGATGGAATTCCGCGCGATCAACACCAAGTCCGACGGCCGACCCAGCGCTTCCTGGTTCAAACGGAACGCCTCGCGCAACAAACGCCGCGCCCGCGAACGCACGACTGCGCCGCCGAGTTTTCGGGAAGTGATGACGCCGAGGCGGGAAACCTGGCCCGGCGGACAATCCATCCAGTTCAGGATCAGGCAGCCTTGGACGACGCGCCGCCCTCCCGCGCGCGCGCGCATGAAATCGCGCCCGCGCTTGATCCGCTGCGCCTGGCGCAGCCGATGAGGCCGGTTGGCGCTCATGGGAATCAAACCGGCGTCAGACGTTTGCGGCCCACGCGACGGCGGTTCTTGAGGATGGCGCGGCCGCTCTTGGTGGAGTTGCGGCTGCGAAACCCGTGCTGACGTTGGCGACGAATCTTCGACGGCTGATACTGGCGCTTCATAAAATGCTCAAAAATCCCGGACCCGGCCCGGAAAAGCGCGAAACCTTAGCAATGACCCCCGACGTGTCAAGCATCGCAACGGGTCGGAGCAGGGCAGACGCACTTAAATTTTAACGCCTAGAAGTTTGAGCAGGTAGCAGTGAT
>CAYQWK010000778.1:0-1968 GCA_964420805.1 uncultured Bifidobacteriaceae bacterium
CCTACGCCGCCATGGATGAGAAGTCGGTAGCAAGGGAAATCAAGCGCCTCGAAAAATTGATGCTGGAGTGCGCGAGAAATCTGGAATTCGAAAAAGCGGCAGCGGCCCGCGACGAACTCTTCAGCCTGCGGGAGCGGGTGTTCGGCGCAGCGCCTCATGACCGGGATGGAGACAAAACAAAATGACCTATAGCGTGCTTCTGGTCTGCATGGGCAATATATGCCGTTCGCCCACGGCAGAGGTTGTGTTGCGTAAACTGATAAGAATCAATGGGCTGGGAAATTTAGTTGAAGTTGATTCTGCGGGCACGCACGGCTATCACGTCGGCGAGGCGCCGGATGCCAGAACCCAACGCGCAGCGCTCGCGCGGGGATACAACCTTTCCCAGTTGCGCGCGCGCAAGGTGGCGCGACAGGATCTCGACTACTTCAACCTGATTCTGGCCATGGACAAGAGCAATCTCGACAACCTCCGGCGTATGGCGCCACCGGAGGTGCATGACCGGATCAAGTTGTTCATGGATTACGCCAAAAATTTCGACGACGATGAAGTTCCGGATCCCTACTATGGCCTCGGGCATGGCTTCGATCTGGTGCTCGACATGGTCGAGGATGCAGCTCAGGGATTGGTCGAGGAAATAAAGAAGAAAATCGATTCGGAGTAATTGGCAAGCCCAAAAAAAGGCACCCGAGGGTGCCTTTTTTGATCCTTCGTCGAGTTATCTCTGCGTTTCAATCATCTGCAGGGGAGCGTCGTTTTCCGCCTCGACCGCCTTGGCTTTGCGCGGACGGCCAAGTTTCGGCGGCGCTTCCGGTTGCATGATCACCGCCGGGGCAGTGGTTTGCACCATGACCAAGCCGCTTTCCGCCAGGGTCTTGTCAAGATCGATGACCACCGCTTCAGGCGTGGCCGCAGGCGGCACGACCATTTCCGGGGTTTTTTCGGTGTCGACCGCAACAGGCGCTACGGCAACCGGTTCCGCAACCTCGACCACGACCGTTTCCGACGGCACCGCTTCGGTGACGATCGGCGACGGCTCATTAACGGACGAGACCGGGGCCTGCGCCACCTCGGTCATAACGACAGGTGCTTCTGCCGTCGCCGATGGCACGCTTGAAACCGCTTCTTCTCCTTGCATCGGAGCTTCGGCAATGGCCGGGCTGCCGGCAGGGGCTTCGCCTTCGTTGCGGCGCTCACCGCGTCCGCGGCCTCCGCGACGCCCACGGCGACGATTGCCCTGATCCTCGGTGCTGCCGGATTCGGGTGCTGCGTTGCCGAGGTTCGTCGCGACCTTGATTTCATCCGCTGGCAATTCCGCTGTCAGCTTGTTTTCGTTGATTTCCGCCTGCTGCCGCTCAGCTTTGGGCTTGCGCTCGCCGCGCGGCCTGCGTTCCTGGCGCTCACCGCCGGTCGCGCCAGACTCTTCGCGTGGAGCCTTTTCACCGTTGCGTTCAGTCCGTTCGTTGCCCCCGTTGCGATTCCCGCGTTCCTGGCGTTCGCCACGTTCTTCGTCACGGCGTCCGCCGTTGCGGCCACCACGGCGGCCGTCATTGCGGTCGCGACGGCCATCACCCCGACTTTCACGAGGCTTCCTGGCCGGCTCGGGCGGCGGAGCGACCTCGGCAGGTTTCGGCGGGCTGCGGAACCAGGAGAGAATCTTCGAGAAAATCCCGGTTTCCGCTGGCGTGGCCACTTGGGCAGGCGCTTCGGCCACTGCCTTTTCCGGCAGATTGGGGGCCGGCTGCTCTGGGGAAATCCCCTTGATGACGGCTTCCTGACGCGGTTTGCCGGAGTCTTCCTTGCCGTTCGTCAGCTTGGTGGCTTCCTCCATCGGCGTATCGACCATCTTGTAGGATGGTTCGCGAATATCCTCGTTGTTCAGGTCGTCGTGGCGCAGGCGGATGATGGTGTGCGCCGGCGTTTCGAGATGGATGTTCGGAATGATCAGGATCGTGACCTTGTGGCGCA
>CAYQWK010000779.1:0-1963 GCA_964420805.1 uncultured Bifidobacteriaceae bacterium
GGCTTCAAATTGGGTGCAGGGGTTGGATTTGAACCAACGACCTTCAGGTTATGAGGGCAACTTCCTAACCGCTGCCCCTGATTAGCTTAACCCGGGTTTTGGCCAAACTTTGGCCCTTCCTTTGGCTACCGTGATCTCGGGAGATGCCGTCCGTTGCTCCGCGCTGCGTGAGGTTTCAAATCAACCTCACAAAATAAAGGAGTCTGTCATGAGTCTGGAACTACGTCGGGGCGTCAGCGAATGGTGGTATGGAAAATTCAAAGTCAACGGCCGCAAGTTCACCAAGAATCTGGCCGTGAAGGTGCAGGGCGTCATGCCGCCGACCTTGCGCGAGATGGGCGACATCGTGTTCGAGCGGTCTCGCGCCAAGGCGCAGGCGGCGATGGAGAAATTCCAGGAGGACTTGAAGCGGCGGTCGGCGGCCGAAGAACTGGTGCAGACCATCCATGAAATCCGCACCGGCGCCCGGGTCAGTTCGGTCCCGCTGGCCGAAATCGGTGCCCGCTGGTGCGCGGTCCTGCGCCGCCGGCCTCTGAGCGCGAGCTACCAGAAGCAGAAGGTCTCCTGCATCGAGCGATTCGTTCGTTTCGCTAAAAAGGCCTCTCCTTCACTGCATGAGATGGCGCAAATTCATGCCCCGCTGGCCAGCGCCTTCTGTCGGGCGGAGCTGGCGCGTGGGGTGGCGGCCAAGACCTACAACCACACCCTGATTCACCTGCGCTCGGTGTTTCATGTGCTGCGCAAGGAAGCGGGCATCGCCGAGAATCCGTTCGCGGCCATCCCACTCCAGGACGGTGAGACGGTTTTTCGGAAACCGTTTTCGGTCGATGAACTCTCGTTGCTCGAAGAGAAGGCCAAGGCCGATCCATTCATCTACCCGCTGATCGTGACCGGCATGTGCACGGCCATGCGCCGGGGTGATTGCTGCACGCTGCTGCGCAGCTCGGTTGATCTCGAAGGCGGCTTCGTGACCGTGAAAACGGCGAAGACCGGTGAGACGGTGCAAATCCCGATCTTTCCGCTCCTGCGCAGCGTGCTCGAAAAGGCGTTGGCGAAGCCTGCGCCCCGTCCGCCGTTCTACGTCTTCCCTGAGTTGGAGGCGCACTACCGGATCAACCCGGACCACCTCACCGACCGCGTGCGCCGCGTGATGAAGGCGGCGGGCTTCTTTAACCCGAAGGAAGATGAGGCGCAGCGGGCTACACGCGGCGCGGTCCAACAGGAACGCGAGCACGGGTTGCGCAAGGCCTCGCTCCGCGATTTTCATTCATTCCGCGTCACCTGGGTGACGGTGGCACTCACGGCCGGCGTCCCGCTGGAAATCGTGCAGAGGGTTACGGGGCATCGCACCACCGCCATTGTGCTCAAGCATTACTTCCAGCCGGGGAAGGAAGACTTCCGGCGCACGCTGGCCGGCAAGTTGCCATCGCTGCTGGGCGACCGCACCCAGCGCGTGAACGACGAGTTCAACCTGGCCGAGTTGCGGGCGAAGTTGACCGCGATGGAGGATTCGACCTGGCGCCATATACGCGATGAACTCCTCAGCCGCCTGCCAGCCGAAAAGAACGTCACCCCGTTCGCCTTGCCTAAGTCGGGGTTCGCCGCGTGATTGAGTTTCCCCTGATAGATCAAACGTGGCTTGAACTAACCGTGAATACTCAAGCAGGGCTATAGTTCTGCCATACTGCGTAATGCGGGCAAAAAAATACCGCCCCGGTGGCCCCCGGGGCGGCTGGCCCGTGTGACAAAACCGTTGGATGAAATAAGTCGGAGTCAACGCACGATCCTCTCGCGGTATCGCTGGCGTTTACCGCCCAAAGGGCATCACAAGATGCCCGCGGCGCGGAAGGAATAGTGGCCGACGCCATGCGGGTCGGCCTTCGGATCACCGACGATGACGTGGTCCATGAGTTCAATGTCGATCACCTTGGCGGCTTCACGGAGGACCCGGGTCATCTGGACG
>CAYQWK010000780.1:0-1960 GCA_964420805.1 uncultured Bifidobacteriaceae bacterium
GCCTTCCACGCCACCGCAAATGTCGGGCTTGAGCGCGAGCAACGGCCTCTTCCAATTCCAACTCACCGGTGCGACCGGCTTGAACTACACCGTCCAAGCCAGCACGAACCTGACGAGTTGGACTAACCTCCTGACCACCAACCCGCCGCTGATGCCGTTCCGCTGGAGCGACACGAACGGCAGCCACTTCCCGCGCCGCTTCTACCGCGTGCTGCTCGGACCATGAACGAATTAGAGAAGAACCTGATGAAGTTCCGACCTCTTTTGATTTGCCTTGTCGCTTTGAGTATGACCGGCGCAGAGGCGCTGGGCCAAACCAACCTCCCCGCCTTTCCCGGCGCGGAGGGCTTTGGTGCCTACGCCATGGGCGGACGCTACGGCGATGTCTATCACGTCACTTCCTTAAGCAGCAGCACCAGCACGCCAGGATCGTTCGCCTACGGCCTGGCCAATGCGCCTACCAACGGACGCACCATCGTCTTCGATGTGAGCGGCTACATTCCCGTGAGCGGCAATCTCTACTTGGATCGCAGCAAGGTCACAATCGCCGGTCAGACGGCGCCCGGCGACGGCGTGGGCCTCAAGGGCGGCACGTTCTGGATTCGGGCGAGCGATACCGTCATCCGGCACTTCCGCTTCCGCAATGGCGTGTCCGCGGACTGTGTGGACATCACGAGCGCGGCGACGAACACGATGATTGACCACTGCGACATGCTCTTCAGCAAGGATGAGAATTTCTCCAGCTTCGGCACACCGCCGGAGAATCTGAGCTTCCAATGGTCGTTCAATGCCTGGGGGTTGTCGCCGCATTCGGCGGGCGGCTTGTGGGATCAGAACAACGCGACCTCGCATCACTGCCTCTGGGCGCACAACCACACGCGCGATCCCAAGGCGCATCCGAACGGCCTGCTGGATTGGATCAACAACGTCACCTTCGATTACGGCATCGGCTTCATCATGGGGGACTCGACCTCCACGGCGGACTGGAAGGCAAATGTGGAAGGCTGCTACTTCGTGTGCCCGCCCGGCAACACGCGGCCCTACGCGATCTCACGGTCGGGCGTGGACGCGAACGGCGTGCCGAACTTCTCGCTCTGGCTCGCCAACTGCCTCTGGGATACGGACGGCGACTACATCCTCGACGGCTACGATCACGGTTGGAGCATCGTGTCCGCGAGCACGAACAGTTATCGCCGTATGACGAACTCCTTTCCGCGTACGTCCGGGCTGCCGGTCACACAGGATTCGCCGCTGGTGGCCTACAAAAAGATCGTCTCGCAGGCTGGTCCGCTGCGGTTGGATGCCAATCATCCTGGCGGCCTGCGCGATGAAGTAGCCGCTACCCTCATTGGCTCCCTGATCGCTCTTCGCAGTGAGAGCTTCACCAGTGTCGCCAACACCGGGGCGACCAACGGCGGTTACGGCACGCTAACTTCCGCGCCCGCTCCCGCCGACACGGATCGCGATGGGATGCCGGATTTCTGGGAGGCGGCGCTCGGCTCGAATCCCGCCGCGGACGATCACACGAACGCGGTGCCAGCGGGCGCTTTCGTTCCCAACGTGCCGCCGGGCTATACGCTGCTGGAGGAATACCTGCATTTCAAAGCCTCGCCGCACGCCGTCGTGGCGCGGTCTTATGCGGACAACCTGACTTCGCTCGACGTGGATTTGCGCCGCTACACAAGCGGCTTCACGAACAAACTGCCCGTCGCCTACACACTCTCGAACGTGACCAACGGCACAGTCACGCTCCTCGGCGGCACCGTGGCACACTTCGAGCCGACGACGAATTTCTTCGGACGCGCGCGGTTTGATTTCACGGTGACCGACGGCGACGGCAGTTCGTGGACGCAGACGTTCCTCGTGCTTGTTCCCACCGTGGCGCTGCCGCGGGACTTGCGATGGAAGGGCGACGGCACGACGAACGCCTGGAGCACCAACGCGCTGAACTTTCTCGTCG
>CAYQWK010000781.1:0-1540 GCA_964420805.1 uncultured Bifidobacteriaceae bacterium
CATCAGCGGTTTTCAAACAGCAATCGGCGTAGAGTGCTGACTCCAAAATGAGATAAGCTTTTGCATGATCTCGGTGTCCGGATGACACGGACTCCGCCTCCGGCGCGAAAGCACTTTGAATGTCCACCGCTGTTTACCTGACGAAATCGCGCTACACGGCTGGGCTGCAATGCCTGCGCCGTCTGTGGCTTAACGTCCACGAACCCATCACCTGGGACGAACCCGAGTCCGGCTCGTCGGAGGACATAGGGATCGAAATCGGCAGGATGGCGCATTTGCTTTTTCCGGGCGGAGTCGTGGTCCAGGAAAAGCCGTGGGAGCACGCCGCAGCCGTCGTGCGCACCGCCGCCCTGATGGCCGACCGTTCCGTCACGGCGATCTTCGAAGCGGCCTTTGAGCATGACGGTGTCCGGATTCGTGTCGATGTGCTTGAGCGCCGGGCGCGCGGCTATTGGGGGATGTATGAAGTAAAGAGTAGCGGCGGGGTCAAAGACCATCACTACGACGATGTGGCGGTGCAGCTTTACGTCCTCCGCGGCTCGGGCATTCGCCTTTCATCGGCGGAGATTCTGCATGTGAACAAGGACTATGTCCGTGGCCGGAAGGGAATATCCTGGCCGAAATTCTTCAGCCGCGCCGATGTTAAGACTGAAGCGAAGCGGCGCCTCGACGGCATCGAAACACGGCTCAAGAAGCAACGTACCTGCCTGTCACGTCGTCAGGCGCCGGCGGTCGAACCCGAGGCCCATTGCCATGCGCCCTTTTCGTGCGAGCATTGGGATCGTTGCACGCAATCAAAGCCTGCTGATTGGGTCTTCCACATGCCACACTTGAGCATGACGCGGCGTGCCGAACTCAAGACCTTGGGTGTGGATTCGATCGCGGCGATACCCGATGACTTTCGGCTTTCGGCGCGTCAAGAGATCATCCGGGACGCAATACGGAACGGCAAACCCTTCATTGCGGAGGACCTTCCAGAACGTCTCAATGGCTTCGGGCCGCCCGCTTTCTATCTCGACTTCGAAGCCTTCATGCCCGCTGTACCGCTCTATCCCGGCACGCGGCCGTACCAGGTCATTCCATTCCAATGGTCGCTTCACCACCGCGATTCAGACGGAAAAATTCGGCATCGCGACTTCCTGGCGGAGGCGAACTCCGATCCGCGCCGGCCCTTCGCCGAGACGCTGATCGCAGCGCTCAGAGGGACCAAACTGCCGATCATCGTTTACTCACCTTACGAACGAGCGCGGCTCACGGAACTCGCCAAACATTTTCCGGATTTGGCAAAGCCGTTGCACAGCATCATGCGGCGACTGGCCGACTTGCTGCCGGTCGTGCGCAGCGGCGTCTATCATCCGGACTTCGATTTCAGCGCCTCGATCAAGACGGCCGCGCCCGCGCTTTGCCCGGATGTCACCTACGATGACCTCCAGGAAATCGCCGATGGTGGCGCCGCGTCAACGGCCTTCTGGTCGATGGCGATCGGACGGACGGACGCGGAAACGTCCGAGCGTTTGCGCCGTTCGCTGCGGGAGTATTG
>CAYQWK010000781.1:1550-1959 GCA_964420805.1 uncultured Bifidobacteriaceae bacterium
CTCTCGACGCACTCGCAGCGCCTTCTGGCTGAGCCACGAGTGACCTTAGGCGTACAACGGCCCTGCCTTCGCGCTGCCCCGACGCTGCGATTGTTATGCACACCTATCCGCGCGTCCAGATTGCACGGAAAGCCGTTCATATTCCTCCACCGAGACCACCACCACGCCGCGCCCGTGTTTTTCGATCAGCACCGGCTCTGCGCGCGCGGTGTCGATCATCAGCCCGAAGCCGTTCTTCGCTTCGCGCGCCGACATGGTTTTCATGGCCGAATCCCGTGGCGATCCATTGCGCCATTTAGGGCGAAATGGCTCTCTCCGGCAACGGCAACTGGGTCAGGATAACCTGCATCTGCCCGGGTAGCCGCGCGATGGCGGGGCGGCGCTGCGATATGTGGGGTCTCCGCCCCGC
>CAYQWK010000782.1:0-450 GCA_964420805.1 uncultured Bifidobacteriaceae bacterium
GCGCAGAAGAGCGCGCGCCTTTACGCCGCGGCCCGGCTGGCGCGCGACGAGGCGGAGGCGGCGGCCCGCGCCAAGGACCGTTTCCTGGCCATCCTCAGCCACGAGCTGCGCACGCCGCTCACGCCGGTGCTGATGTCGATTTACGCGTTGCAATCCGAGCCTGCGCTCTCGCCCAAGGCACGCGCCATGCTCACCATGATGGAGCGGAACATCCGGCTCGAATCCCGCCTGATCGAGGATCTGCTCGACCTCAGCCGCATCACCCACAACAAGGTCGAGTTGCAGCTCGACGACGTTGACCTGCACGAAGTCATCAGCAACGCCGTCGAGATTTGCCGCGCGGACATCGCCGGGCAGAAGCTTAATTTGCACGTCGAGCTTCACGCCACCGTTTGCCATGTGCGTGGCGATTCCGCGCGTCTTCAGCAGGTGTTTTGGAATCTGCTCAAG
>CAYQWK010000782.1:460-1953 GCA_964420805.1 uncultured Bifidobacteriaceae bacterium
CCGCAACCGGCTGCACAACGCCATCGGCCACACGCCCGCCGGCGGCCGTCTTACCATCCGCTCCTCCAACGCCAGCAATCACGTGCGCGTCGAGGTCGAGGACACCGGCATCGGCATTGATCCGCAGTTCCTCCCGAAGATTTTCACCGCCTTCGAACAAGGCGGCGGCAGCGGTTTCTCCGCGCAGTTCGGCGGACTTGGCCTCGGCCTTGCCATTTCCAAGGCCACCGTTGATGCCCATGGCGGGAAGATCGCCGCGTCGAGCGCTGGAAAGGACGCTGGCGCGCGTTTCACCGTCGATCTTCCTCTCGTTTCCGAAGAACACTATGAACTCTGACCAACTCACTTTCCTTGTCGTGGAGAATCACCCCGACACGCTCGATTCCATCCGCGGCTTCCTCGAGGCCCAGGGTTACGCCGTGGCGTCCGCCGAGAACATGGCGGGCGCGCTCGATTTTGCGGCGCGCAACCAGTTCGACGTACTCATTAGCGACATCGGCCTTCCGGACGGCGACGGCTGGGAATTGTTGCGCCGGCTCCGTGCCAGTGGCTGGGTGCGCGCCATCGCCATGAGCGGGTTTGGCACCAAGGCGGACGTGGACAAGAGCCGGGCGGTTGGATTCTCAGCGCACCTCGTGAAGCCCTTCGGCCCGGGGGAACTCAACACCGCCGTGCGCAAGGCCCTCGGCACCGCCATCCGCGACATGCGGCCGCAGTGAACGGCGAACCCGATGTGTTTCCCGGTCGTTGATTGATGCGCATCAATGCCGTGCCAGCCGGTTGCGCTACCGTCGCGGCATGAACGATACGTGTCTTGAACAACTCGTCGATGTGCGCCCGATGCCGCCGCGCATTCGCCACTCGACCATTTTCGCCCAATGGCAGCAGCTTGAAGACGGCGGCAGCATACTGCTCGTCAATGACCATGATCCGCTGCCGCTCTTCTACCAGTTCTCCTGCGAGCACAGCGGTGCCTTCCGATGGCAATATCTGGACCAAGGCCCGGAGGTTTGGCGGGTGCGGATCACCAAGGGGCGTTTCTCCGATCCCGGTTTCAAACCCGCCCCGTCCGCCCGCGCCTCGTGCGCTCCCGCGGCGCCGATCTCCTTCACCGAACCGCTCGTTCTCGACACCCGGCCGATCTTCCAACGCGGCGACCATCCGTGCGGCGCCATTGACGAGGCGGCGGCACAGGTCATTCCCGGCCAGCCGTTGATTCTGCTGGTGCCCTTCGAGCCGCGGCCGCTCTACGCCAAGCTCGGCGCGCAAGGTTTCAAGCACACCACCACGCAGGAACCGGACGGATCGTGGCGCATCGAATTTCGCCGTTAAGGCCGCAGGAATATTTCAACTCGGCCGCGCGAGAACTTCGCGCGGTTTTCTTGTTTATACGGAATTCCGTGATGGGCCTGAAAAAATTTCCACGACTCCCGGGCCAGGGGCGCATCTCAACTTTTGAACAGATAAGAGGAAGGGGTTGTGATAAGAGAGAG
>CAYQWK010000783.1:0-1942 GCA_964420805.1 uncultured Bifidobacteriaceae bacterium
CGGAGAAGATCGCGCCGGCGACGAAGTAGGGCGGGAAGATCGTGGTGTGCCAGCCAGGCAACTGCGAAACGGAGAAGTCCAGGGACACGATTGAGTGAACGGACAACACCAGCGGCGTCGAGACACCGGCCAGGATCAGGTAGCACTTCTCGTAGTTGCTCCAGTGGCGATTCGAGCCGTTCCAGCCGAGCGAGAAGATTCCGTAAATGATCTTCCGCAACCGGGTCTTGCAGCGGTCGCGAATCACCGCGAGGTCAGGAACAAGCCCGACATACCAGAACAGCGCGGAAACGGTGAAGTAGGTCGAGACTGCGAAAACGTCCCACATCAGCGGAGAACGGAACTGCGGCCAAAGGCTCAAGTTCGTGGGAATCGGGAAGAGCCAGTAATCGTACCAAATACGACCGACGTGCATGGCCGGGAAGATACCGGCGCACATGACGGCGAAAATGGTCATGGCCTCGGCGGCGCGGTTCACCGCCGTGCGCCAGCGCTGGCGCAGGAGGAACAAGATGGCCGAGATCAACGTTCCGGCGTGGCCGATGCCGATCCACCAGACGAAGTTGATGATGTCCCAGCCCCACATTTCGGGATGGTGATTACCCCACACGCCGACGCCCACATTCACCTGATAGGCGAGCATGAGGCCGAGGATGCCGAGGAGGATCACGCTCGGGATGAACGCGCACCACCACCACAACGGTGTCTTCTCCTCGATGACGCGAGCGACGGCGTCCGAGAGCCAGCCGATGTTACGGTTGTTGCTGACGAGCGGAATACGCGCCAGCTCCGGCGGCGGTTCCTGAAGTTTGATCGTGGAAGGAGCGGCGGCCATTAGTGCTTCACCTCTCCCTTCTTGTCAGCTCCGTGCGGGGCGGCGCCGCCAGCGGGCGCTTCGTGGTGGCCCGCCTTCTCGAAATACGCTTTGGAAGTCAGCGGCATATCGTAGTAGTCCGGCATCGCAGTATTCGGATTCCGAAGGCGTGCCAGGTAAGTCAGTCGCGGTTTGGTGTGCAGGAATTCGAGCGTGGTGTAATCGCGCGGCGACTTCTTGGCCAGCGACACCTTGCTCTTGGGATCGTTCACGTCGCCGAAGACAATCGCCTCAGCCGGGCAGGCCTGCTGGCAGGCCGTCTTGATGGCGCCGTCGGGAACAATCACGTCGCCGGACTGGCCGGCTTTGACCTTCTGGGCAATCTTCGCGGACTCGATGCGTTGGACGCAGAAAGTGCATTTCTCCATGACGCCGCGCATGCGCACACTCACATCAGGGTTCTTGACCAGCTTGAGCAATTCAAACTCGTCCTCGGGCTTGGTGGGCTTCCAGCCGATATTCGGGCGGTAAAGCCCCGGGCCGATGGGGCGCTTGTTGTAATCGAAATAATTGAACCGGCGGACCTTCCAAGGGCAGTTGTTCGAGCAATACCGCGTGCCGACGCAGCGGTTGTAAACCATCAGGTTCAGGCCCTCTTCGTCGTGAACGGTCGCGTTGACCGGGCAGACGCTCTCGCACGGCGCGGCCTCGCAATGCTGGCAGAGCATTGGCTGGTTCACCGCCTGCGGATCGTCGATCCACTCTTGCAAATACTGCTGATCCTCCGGCTTGAGCGTCTTTTTAGTGGCTTTTTCGATCTCCGGATTGCCGGTGAAATAACGGTCGATGCGCAGCCAGTGCATCTCGCGGCCGCGGCGCACCTGCTCCTTGCCCACGATGGGGACATTGTTTTCGCTCTGGCAGGCCATCGTGCAAGCGTTGCAGCCCACGCACATTGACAGATCAATGGCCATGCCCCACTGGTGAAGCGCGTCCTTCTTCCGCGAATCGAGCGGATTGGGATAAAGCGACTGGTTGCCGCCTGGTGGCTCCGGGAAATCGAGCTCCTTCACGAAGTCCGGGTGCTTCTCGAACTGGCTCAAGTTCGCCTCGCGGATGATCGTGCGG
>CAYQWK010000784.1:0-963 GCA_964420805.1 uncultured Bifidobacteriaceae bacterium
GCCAAGCTCTCTGGAGTATGTTACGCCTCGTATGTATTGCTTTTCATAACATAAAGCCTGTTGTCTTGAATCGACGTGCCAAATCTGGAGCCGACCGTACTCTCCCCATGCAAGTATCCATTCATTGTCACCAGAAAAATGCAACTCGCCATCCGATTCTTCTCGCCCGGCGAGACGAATCGTTTGTAGCCGCCGTGTAGAGGAAAACGCCGTTGAACTAATCGGCAGAGTCATTCGCTCACCCCTTGAATCCGAGATCCTCGTAGGCCTTAGCACTACAGCGCAAGATTAAAAATGTCGATACGTATGTTATCGGGAGGGAAGCCGATGACGGAACAGGAAATTCGACGGTTGACACCAGCTTTTGCCGCGTACCTCAAGACGTACCGCGACTGCTTTGGTCAAGAACGGACGCTCGGGCATTTCGACACGTATTGCCATGGTTTGCTGTCGGACCTGCCGCGTAAGTCCGTCGAACCCATCGCGTTGGCCCGTGGCACCACGGTGCGAACGCTGCAAGTGTTTCTCAAAGAGGGGGCCTGGGATCACGAGCAAGCCCGCGACCTGTTCCAGCAACGAGTCGTGCGGAAGTTGTCCCAACAGCCACCCGACCCGCTGGGCACGATCGGGATCATTGATGAAACCAGTGCGGTGAAAAAAGGCGACCAAACGCCCGGCGTGCAACGGCAATACTTGGGCTGTTGTGGCAAGATTGAGAACGGCATTGTCACGGTTCACACCGCGGTGGCTCACGCTGGCTTCAAGGCCTTGCTTGACACCGAATTATACGTGCCTGAGAGTTGGGCGATGGACCGTGAACGCTGTCAAGCGGCGGGGATTCCCGACACGATGGGGTATCGTCCCAAGTGGCACATCGCCTTGGAGCAACTGGCTCGTTTGCAGCGTAATGGGTTCACCTTCGCGTGGCTGACCTTTGACGAAGGCTACGGTTCCAAAGTCCCG
>CAYQWK010000784.1:973-1939 GCA_964420805.1 uncultured Bifidobacteriaceae bacterium
GTTTCTGGAACTGTTGAACGTCGCGAAGCAACAGTTCGTGGCAGAAATTCCGAAGTCGTTCGCAGTGCAAACGTCCGCCACTCACGATACACAACGCGCTGACGAATACTTACCGAGCACGCGGGGCAAGAAATGGAAGCGTGTCCGGTTACGTCGTCAGACGGTCGCCGATCAAGTCTGGCGCGTGCGGTCAGCACGGGTCTGGACGGCGGGTCAGTGGCATCGTTTAGTCGTGGCAGTCAACGAAACCACGGGCGAAGTGAAATACTTCTTGAGCAATGCGTACCGCACGAGTGTGCGTCGCCTGATGCGGGTCGCGTTTAGTCGGTGGCAGGTGGAACATGCGTTTCGCGTCGCGAAACAAGAAGCGGGGTTAATGCACTACGAAGGCCGTCACTACCTCGGTTTGCTGCGGCATCAGATTCTGGTGCTGCTGGTATTGGGCTTTGTCGCCGAGCAGACGGAGCGGTTGCGAAAAAAAAAATCCGTGGGTGACGTTGGAGCAAGTGTGCCAAGCCTTGAACATCCGGTGTGCGCAGGTGTTCCAACGGCAACGCGGGACGACGCGACTGAAACATCTGAGCGAGGTAATCCAATACCATCAAGAACGTAACGAGACCGCCGCTCGTTCGCACAAGAAGCGGCGACACGTATCACTGTTTTGATTCTTGCGCTGTAGTGCTAAAGTGAATATCTCCAGCGAAAAAGTCGGGGGAATGCCTGCGAGAATCGCAAATAAACCCAACACTGGACGATCAAGCTGTATGCATGGAATTTCATCACGCGACTCTGAATGCACAAAGCCGATGCCCCCGAAAAGCTGGTTTGAGATTAAAAGGCCAAAATCATGCAGATTTGTACTAGATTGAATTTGCACAATTATTCAAGTACGATCAGATGGTTGAGTGTCATATTACCTTATCTCCTAAGCCCATTTGGTTTGCGTGAAAAACACGGGTCATAAAG
>CAYQWK010000785.1:0-1934 GCA_964420805.1 uncultured Bifidobacteriaceae bacterium
GTGCGGGGACAGAAGGAAACGCTCTTCTACACCGGAGATGTCTGCTTCCACGACCAGACCATCTTGAAGGCGGCGCGCTTCGACGACGTGGAAGCTGACGTATTGATCATGGAAACCACCCGCGGCGCGCGGGAACCAAGTCCGGGCTTCTCCCGCGAGGCTGAGATTCACCGCCTCGGCACCGCCATCAAGGGAACCCTCAAACGCGGCGGCTCCGTGCTGTTGCCGGTGTTTGCCCTTGGCCGCACGCAGGAGATTCTCGCCGTCCTCGCCCAGCTCATGCGGGCAGGCGAACTGCCGCGGCAATCGATCTACATCGGCGGACTTGGCCGTGTTTTCACCGAGATCTACGACCTCCAGGCGCATCACACCCACCGCAGCCTGACCAGCCTCCAGCTTCGTGAGGCACTCGACCTCGTGGTGCTGGAAAAAGGAACGGTGCGCGACATAAAACTCAACCGCCGCATCTTCGTCGTCACCGCAGGCATGATGACGGAAAAGACCCCTGCCCACGAACTCGCGCTTCGCATGGCTGGCGATCCCAAGCACGGCATCTTCTTCGTTGGCTACGCCGATCCCGGCAGCCCTGGCGGACGCCTCAAGGCTGCGAAACAGGGCGAGACCTTCCTCTTCAGCGCCGACGGCGGCGAAATGACTCGCAACTGCGAGGTTCTCGACTTCGATCTCAGCGCCCACGCCAACCGCGAGGAACTGCTCGACTTCGTTGGCCAGGTCAACCCCCGCACCTTGTTTCTCGGTCACGGCGATGCCGCCGCGCGAGCCTGGTTCGAGGGCGCCGTCCGCGCGCGTCATCCCAGGATCAAGATTCACCAACCCGCCCCTGGCGTGCCGGTTGAAGCCTGACCGGCCGCGCCTTCAGCGCCGCACCCTGTAGAACCGGTGCGGATTGGCGACGGAATCGATGAAATTCTTCAATGCGCCATCGCCCACGATGTTCGTGTAGGGTTGCCACGATACCGGCGGCAACAGCGAATCCGTGAACTCGATCGTGTAAGTCACGCCGAAGTCCGTGTTGAAGCTGAACGACACTCCGTTGGGCGTCGGAACAGGGTTCAGCGTCACCGGCGTCTGCGCGACTTGGCAAGCCAGCACGCACACCGCAGTGTTGGTCGCCGCACGTCCGTCCCGGATGCTCCGGCCCGTGGCCGTGATCACGTTAGTCTCCGACGCGGCGCAATTTGTCATCACCACGAAATCCGCGAAATCCCACCATTCGCCCGGTGACAATCCGCTCAATGTGAGGATCACCTCGCCGTCTCCGGCCCGCACCACCACGTTGCTCAAGGTCACGTTGCCCGTGTTCATCACGATCCCGTCGAACCACCACGGCTCGCCCGGCATGAGCGGACCAGGCGGACAATTCCGCGTCACGATCAGCGCCGGTGTCGTCGCTATCGGGCAGGTTGTTGTCAGCGTCCGCACAACGTTGCTGCCGGTGCAGCGGTCAACACCGCGCGCCGTCAGCATCGCATGGAATGCCCCGCCGCAGCAGTCGTCGGCTGGGAGTTGATAGCTATTCGTGAATTTGCGCCATTCGCCTGGAGCCAGCGTCAGCGGTCCCAGCACTGGCGTGCCGTTCGTGAGCCGATCCACCGTCACAAACACGTTAGTCAGCGTAATGTTTCCCGAATTGCTCACCATGCCGGTATAGACCAGCAACGCCCCCAGCGGCGTCGGCTCATCTGGACACTGTTGCGTGAGGGTGAGTCCGGGTGTCATCCGGCTGGCGCAGTTCGCCGTGGCTGTCGCGGTGACGTTGCTTCCGCAACTGCTTGTCGCCAGGGCAGTCAACGTGTCCACCCATGGCCCGCAAGCATTTGATGGAGTCAAATAGTTGCCGCTGAATACGCGGACCTCGCCCGGCAGCAACACGGCAGTCGCGTAAACCGGCGTGCCGTTGGTTGGCTGGTCGT
>CAYQWK010000786.1:0-1924 GCA_964420805.1 uncultured Bifidobacteriaceae bacterium
GGGGTCTTGGATGCCGTGCCGGTGCAAACGTATGCGTTGGCCTTTCCGTCCCTGGGCGTGAGTGAAGGCGCGAATGGTTCGACCGCGCCGGTTGTTCCCATCACCACGCGGTTGGGCTGGAAGACCGAATGCGCGGCGCGCAGCAAAGCGCGGCCCGGTTCGCGCGTCACGTCCCCGGCGATGACCACGCGGCGGGGTTCCTCGATTGCGAAATCCGCCGCGGCGAGCAGGACCGGCACGGCCTGGGGAAGCTGGTGCGCGCGGTCCCCGAAAAGCTCAAGCGTCTTGTCCGCGGCGGCGCGGAAGTCCTTCCGATCGGTGATGGCGGCGAGGCGGAGGAGGGCCATGGTCGCCACGGCGTTGCCGCTGGGTTCCGCGCCGTCGTAATCATCCTTCACGCGCAGGATCAAGTCGGTGGCCCCGGCGGCGCCCTGCCAGAAACCGCCGTGCTCCGCGTCGTGGAACTCCGCGATCATGCTCCCGGCCAGTGCGATGGCGAAGTCGAGATGCTCCGGCTTCAATGTGGCTTCGTAAAGGTCGAGCACGCCGTCGAGCAGGAAGGCGTGACCTTCGAGCAATTGCGTGTTGTCGCGCTCGCCGTCGCGCCAGCGGTGGAACAGGGTTTTGCGTCCGCCATCCCAGAGCTTCGCCTTGATGAACTCGACGTTCTTCTCCGCCGCCGCGAGGAATTCCTCGTCGCCCAAAACCGCGCCGGCCCGCGCCATCGCGCCGAGCATCAGGCCATTCCAAGATGCGAGAACCTTATCGTCGAGATGTGGCCGCACCCGCCTGGACCGCGCATCGAACATCTTCTTCTTTGCCGAGGCGAGCGCGGCTTCATGGCCATTCGCGGCGCCGGGTTGGGCGATGCTCAACACGTTCTGGCCGGGCAGCGGGTTGGGGTCGGAGTGGTCCACGAAGTTCCCATCCGCGGTCACGCCGAAGTATTCCGCGGCCACGGCGAATTCCTCCGGCGAGAGCAGCGCCTGCAACTCAGCGCGGGTCCAGCAGTAGAACTTGCCTTCCTTGCCCTCGCTGTCCGCGTCCTCGGCGGAATAAAAGCCGCCGTCGGGATGCGTCATGTCGCGCCGGACGTAGCGCAGGATGTCGCGCGCCACCTCCGCGTGGCGGGCGTCGCCGCTGACGAGAAAGGCGTCGAGGTAAAGCTGCACGAGTTGGGCATTGTCGTAGAGCATCTTCTCGAAATGCGGCACCAGCCATTCCGCATCGACCGAATAGCGCGCGAAACCGCCGCCGAGTTGGTCGCAAATTCCGCCCGCCGCCATCCGCTCGCAGGTGTGCAGCACCATGCGCGTGGCCTCGGCATCGCCGGACTGCGCGGCGTGCCGGAGCAGGAACCGCGGCTGGCCGGGCGAGGGAAATTTCGGCGCGTGCCCGAACCCGCCGTGAACGGGATCGTAACCGTCCTTCAGGCGCAGCCCGGCGTTCTGGAGCGTGTGCCGCGTGATCGCGGAGCGGCCGGAATTGTCGCGTCCGGTCAGATCGGCGAGTTGCGCGTGCAGGTTTTCGGCGGAGGCAAGAATGGCGTTCGACTTCGTTTGCCAGGCGTTGGCGACCTGTTGCAGCACCTGGAGGAAACTGGGCCGTCCGTACTTCGACACCGGCGGCCAGTAGGTGCCGCCGAAGAACGGCTTCCGGTCCGGCGTGAGGAAGACATTGAGCGGCCAGCCGCCGGAGCCGGTCATCGACTGCACGAAGGTCATGTAGATTTTGTCCACGTCCGGCCGTTCCTCGCGGTCCACCTTGATGCAAACGAAATGCGCGTTCAGGAACGTGGCGAGTTCGGCGCTCTCGAACGACTCGCGTTCCATCACATGGCACCAATGGCAGGTCGAATAACCGATGCTGAGGAAGACCGGCTTGTTCTCGCGGCGCGCCCTGGCGAAGGCCTCGTCACCCCAGG
>CAYQWK010000787.1:0-234 GCA_964420805.1 uncultured Bifidobacteriaceae bacterium
ATCCGGCTCGGCGGGATTCGTCCCGGCTTTGTGCCTGCGGCACTCGGCTTGGAGTCGGAGAATTCGGCGCACCGCATCGCGGTGGAGTGGGACGGGGAGGGTGCGACGCGCGAAGGCGTGTTTATTCCGCGGCGCGATACGAACTCGCGCCTGAACCAACTTGCGGGTGGCAGGTTGTTTCCGGGCGAGCATCATGCCGCGACTTTCACCGTTTGGGAAACGGCGGAAAGGTTC
>CAYQWK010000787.1:244-1918 GCA_964420805.1 uncultured Bifidobacteriaceae bacterium
GCGCTCAGCCCGGCGTCGCGCCCGGGGGCGGCGGACGGCGGGGTGTTCGTTCGTGTCGCAGCGCGTGTGGCGGATGTCCTGCCGGAAGATTCGGTCTTTCGAGACTTGGCGGAAGCTTCACAGTTTTTTCTTGGTGGTGCGTTGGGCTGGTCCGCGCGGTCGCAGGCGGGGGAGTTTGATGGGCTGGAACTGCGTTGTCAGGAGTGGGGAATGGAGCCGTTGGTGGTCGAGCGGGTCGAGTCGAGCTTCTTCGGCAATCCGGATCTGTTTCCGTCCGGCACGGCGGAGTTCGACAGCGCCCTTCTCATGCGCAACATCCGGCACGAGTGGCGGGCGTGCGGACGGATGGTTTGCCGGGGAGGCGAGGAGCCATGAGTGAACGAATCATCATCGCGGGCGGCACGCGCTTTCTTGGCGGCTTGCTCGCAAAACATTTCGCAGGAATCGGGTGGGAGATAATTGTGCTCGCGCGTCAACCCAAGCCGCGGTCGGATGGTGTGCGCGAGGTGGCTTGGGACGGGGAAACAGTCGGTGATTGGGCGGCGGAACTGGAAGGGGCCGAGGCGGTGGTGAATCTGTGCGGCAAGTCGGTGGACTGCCGTTACACAGCGAAGAACCGGAAGCTGCTCATCGATTCGCGCACGAAACCGACGCGTGTCATCGGACAGGCCATCGCCAACTGCAAAGTGCCGCCGCGTGTATGGCTCAACGCCAGTTCAGCAACGCTCTACAAGCATACTTTCGAGGCGCCGAACGATGAAAATGGTCCGCAAGGCGCGACTCGTGAGGCGAAGGACGAGTTCTCCATCGAGATCATCAACCAATGGGAGCGTGCGTTCAACGAGGCGCAGACGCCGCGCACGCGGAAGGTTGCGTTGCGCACCACGATGGTGCTCGGGATGTCGGCGAACAGTGTGGTGCCGGTGTTGCGGCGATTGACGCGGCTGGGACTGGGCGGGCGAATGGGCAGCGGCCGGCAATTTGTTTCGTGGATGCACCGTGAAGATTTCTGCCGCGCGGTGGAGTGGATCGTGGCGCGCGAGGATTTGAGCGGCCCCATCAACATGGCCGCGCCCAATCCGCTGCCGAATGCGGAGATGATGCGGACGTTCCGGGAGCTGTGCGGTGTGCCCATCGGCCTGCCGGCAACGGAGTGGATGCTGGAGATCGGCGCGTTATTCATCCGCACGGAGACGGAACTCATCATCAAGAGCCGTCGCGTGGTGCCCGGCCGACTGCTGGCGAGCGGGTTTGAGTTTCGCTTTCCAACATTCCGCGAGGCGGTAGCTGATGTGATGGGATTGAAATCTCATTAGCGCCCGGCTTCAGCCGGGTGATTCGTGACGCGAGGGGATTTCAACCGCTTCAGCGGTTTTGGGAGGCCGTTGAAGCGGCTGAAATCGGAAGTGCGTTCTTACCACCCGGCTGAAGCCGGGGGGTAATGAGCAAGCTGATATGACCGATGAAGTTCAAACTCTCAGTGCCATCGCGCACGAGCGGATGCTCTCGTTGCCGCGCGAGCCGTTGTTCATCGCCGATTGGCTGGATGTGGTGATGATCCACTTGGAGGTGGACGCTGGCGAGTTGCAGGAGGTCACGCCGTTCCAACTCGATCTCTGGCACGGCTGCGCGTTCGTCACATTGGTGGCGTTTACGCTGCGCAGGATGCATCCG
>CAYQWK010000788.1:0-1912 GCA_964420805.1 uncultured Bifidobacteriaceae bacterium
TTCGCTGACGGGACCATCAGCAAAGTGGAACGACGTGATGGGGAAGTAGTCTTCGTTGCAGGAACTTTGAACCAGCCGGAAGCCGGCCGGTTCTTTTTCCAGAAACAGACGCTGCCCGGCAAACAAGGCGACTTTGCGGGTGTGGTCGAATTCCCCGGCAGCAAAACAGCGTGGCGCATCGAACCCACTGGCCCGAATGGCGCCTCCGAACTGGTTCGACGCCGGTTCGACGAGGTGATTTGCCTCCTCCCGCCGCCCGACGCCGCCACGCTTGCGCGCGATGCGCAGGAAATTCCCCCGCTCGATCCAAGCGATCATCCGGATTATGCGATCCCGTCCTATCAGGACGGGATCATTCCGCTGCAAAGCCTGCCCGGTGCCACCGCCGTGCTCTACATTGATTATCGCGGCGGCTACACGCCGACCTGGGGCGGCATCACTTACGAGAAGCCGAATGTCAGCAACGCGCAGATCAAGGACGTGTGGAAGCGCGTGGCGGAAGATTTCCAGCCGTTCAATATCAACGTCACCACCGACATCAAAGTCTATCAGGCGGCGCCCGAGAGCAGCCGCCAACGCGTCATCTGCACGCCCACCACAACTGCCGCGCCCGGCGCCGGTGGCGTGGCGTATTTGAATTCGTGGAACTGGACCGGCGACACGCCGTGCTGGTCGTTCTACTCGACAGGCAAGAGCGCGGCGGAAGTCATCTCCCACGAGTCGGGTCACACGTTGCAACTGTCGCACGACGGGCGCACGACGCCGTCGGAAGGTTACTACGGCGGGCAGGGCAGCGGCAGCGTTGGTTGGGCGCCCATCATGGGCGTGGGCTATTACCAGCCCGTCGCGCAATGGAGCAAAGGCGAATACGCCAACGCCAACAACACCGAGGACGACCTCGCCCGCATCGTCGGCAACAATAACGACGTGGACTACCGCACCGACGACACGGGCGCCACGCTGGCAACGTCGCGCTATCTAGAAATTTATTCCAACGCCACGGTGTTTGCGGAAGGCACGATCGAAACGACTGCCGACACGGACGCATTTCAATTCACCACCAGCGGCGGCGGCATTTCGTTGCGAGCGGACCCTGCGCCGGGCGAATGGGCCGATCTCGCCATCATGGCCACACTTGCGGACGGGTCCGGCACCATCATCGCCAGCAACAATTCGCAGACGCAGCTTTGGGCTTCCATTGCCACGAATCTTCCCGCTGGCACCTACACCTTCCGCGTCACGGGCGCGGGCCGCAACGATCCGCTCACGGACGGGTTCAGCAGCTACGCGAGCCTCGGCTACTATTCCATCAGCGGCTCCGTCACCAATGGCCGCCAGACTACGCGCTTCACCGTGGCTGAGAACAGCCCCAACGGAACCACCGTTGGCACCATCACCGCGACGAATCTCGGCGTGGACCCGCTCGTGTATGTCATCGCGTCCGGCAACACCGGCGGCGCGTTCGCCGTGAACAGCAGCGGCGTGCTGACCGTCGCCAATTCCAACGCGCTGAACTACGAGGCGCTCGCGTCGAACACCCAGTTCACCGTCCAGTATGAACTCTTCGTCAACATCACCAACACCGCCAACCCATCGCTCACCGAAACCAACCGCCGCGTGGTCGTGCAAGTGCTCGACGTGAACGAAGCCCCGTCCGCCGCTGGATTCACCAACACCATCCTCGCCGGCACGCAGCTCGGCACGGTCATCGGCACCGTCGCCGGAACGGACCCGGATTATTACACCATCCTCAACTACTCGATCCTCAGCGGGAACACGAACAACGTGTTTGCCATCGGCACCGAAAGCGGCGTTATCACCGTCGCGGGCACGATTCCTTCAAGCCTCGCCGGCACTTACAACCTTTCCGTGCAAGCCACCGACGGCACCAACAGCGCGCTGGCCCGCGTCC
>CAYQWK010000789.1:0-1895 GCA_964420805.1 uncultured Bifidobacteriaceae bacterium
TCGCGCCCGGCTCGTGCCCGACGCCATTTCCATTGCCCGGCCTGGCCTCAATCGCCCCGACGTTGGCACCACAATGGGCTGTTCCAGGCTCACGCACCCCGACGTTGGCACCACAACGGGAGATTCCAGGTTCAAACGCCCCAATGTCGGCACGACAACGCGCTGCAAAAGCCTCAGTCACCCCAATGTTGGCACGACAACGGGGTGTTCGAGATTCAAGTGCCCCGATGTTGGCACGACAACGGGGCGTTTGAGATTCAATCACCCCGATGTTGGCACGACAACGGGGCGTTTGAGTTTCAATCACCCCAATGTTGGCACGACAACGAGGTGTTTGAGTTTCAAATGCCCCGATGTCGGCACGACAACGGGGTTATTGAGCCTTTATCGCCTCAATGTCGCCGCGACAACGGGGTGTTGGAGATGCAAATGCCCAAATGTCGCCACGACATCGGGGCAAAAAAGGCCGGAAAATGCCGTTTCCGAGCCGGATTCGGGGCAAAAGCCGGCTCTCGACCCCAAGGATGCCCTTTCAGAACGGCCGCCGGCTGAGGGCAGCCGGCCTACAAGCTGCGAATTGGCGCGGAATTTTTGCAGGCCGCGTGCCCTCACGCGGCGGTTCGAGGTAAGTTTTGTAAAAACCCGCCAAGGAATGCGAAATCCGATGCAAACGCAGCCCCCCCGAAGCCGGGCGGGTTCGTTTGTCAGATCGCGGACCCTCGATCCGCTGGATCCTGCCCGGAGGATTGTATTGATCCGGGTGGAACAGCCGACCCGGCCGTTCTCGGCGGCAACTTGCCGCCGAGCGGCACGCACTGGACGCGCGCGAAATCCCGGACCCTGCGTTGCGCGCCTGGCTGTCGCGCGAGTCGCCCGACAGAACGGGCCAGTGGCCCGTTCCACCCGGATTCCACCGCGCGCCTTGGCACTCTGGACTCGAAAGTGATGCGGGTAATGACCAGCCCGGGAACCTGTCACGAAACGCCGGCCGCAACCGCCTCGACACAACGGCCGCAGAGCGTCGGATGCGCCGCGTGCGCGCCGACATTCGTCTCGCAATGCCAGCAACGGCCGCATTTCGCGCCGTCGGCCTGGGCCACAGTCACGGAAAGTTCCGCCGCCTCCGCGCGCAGTTCGAGTTGGGACACATTGAGCAATTCGCGGAAGGCATCGGTGTGGCGTTGCGCCGCGCCGATTTGCTCCGGCTTGCCGCCGAGCACGACTTTTGCCTCCAATGATTTGCCGATCAGTTTGGCCTGCCGCGCCTTTTCCAGTTCCGGCAGCACGCGCTCGCGCAGGGTGAACAGTTCCGCCCAATCCCGTTCCTCCTCCGGGCTGGTGGCGAAGTCCACCGGAGCGATGATTTCCTCATGCACGGACTCGTGCGCGACGGCGGGAACGAACTCCCATGCCTCGTCCGCGGTGAACGCCAGGATGGGCGCGAGCAGCCGGCACAACCCGGTGACGAGCGAGTAAAGCGCCGTTTGTGTCGAGCGCCGGCGCGGAGAGTTCGCGGCATCGGTGTAAAGCCGGTCCTTCACCAGATCGTGGTATTGAGCGGAAAGTTCCACGGCGACGAACTGGCTGATGCGTTGATAAACGACGTGGAACTCGAAGTTGTCGTAGGCAGCCAGCACGTCGCGTTCGAGTTTCGCAAATTCGTTGAGGATCCACCGGTCCAAACCCGTGAGGTCGCGCCCGGCCACGGCGTGATGGGCGGGATGAAAGTCGAACAGGTTCGAGAGTTGATAGCGCAGGGCGTTGCGAATGCCGCGGTACGTCTCGCCCACCTTGTTGATGCGTTCCTCGCTCACCACGATGTCGCTGCGGTAATCCTGCGAGGCGACCCAGAGCCGCACGACATCCGCGCCGTATTTCTTCACGTAGGCTTCGGC
>CAYQWK010000790.1:0-1893 GCA_964420805.1 uncultured Bifidobacteriaceae bacterium
CATGCGGGAGGTGCTGGGCGACAGCTACTTCAACCATCTGGCCAACCTGTCTGACCTGGTGCTGTTGATGGACGAGTCGCACCGCTACCGGGCGAGCGCCGGGGTGCGCTCCATCAATGAGCTGAAACCGCTGTTCGGCCTGGAAGTGACGGCGACGCCCTTCGTGGAATCCGGCAAGGGGCCGGTGCCGTTCAGGAACGTGGTGATGGACTACCCGCTGGCGCGGGCGATGGAGGACGGCTTCGTCAAGGAGCCGGCCGTGGTCACCCAGCGCAACTTCAACGCCAAGGCCCATACGCCCGAGGAAGTCGAGAAGATCAAGCTGGAAGATGGCGTGCGCCTGCACGAGACGACCAAGGTCGAACTGACCACCTACGCCCGCGAGAACGGCGTGCCGATGGTCAAGCCCTTCATGCTGGTGATTGCACGGGATACCACCCACGCCGGGCAACTGCTGGCGCTGCTGGAGTCCGATGCCTTCTACGAGGGGCGCTATGCGGGCAAGGTGATTCAGGTCGATTCCAGCCGCACTGGCGCGGAAGAGGAAGCGATGATCACGCGCCTGTTGGCGGTGGAAAGCGTGGACGAGCCGACCGAGATCGTGATTCACGTCAACATGCTCAAGGAGGGCTGGGACGTGACCAACCTCTACACCATCGTGCCGCTGCGCGCGGCCAATGCCCGCACGCTGATCGAGCAGTCCATCGGGCGCGGCCTGCGCCTGCCCTACGGCAAGCGCACCGGCGTGGCGGCGGTGGATCGGCTGAATATCGTCGCCCACGACAAGTTTCAGGAAATCATCGACGAGGCCAACCGTGGCGATTCGCCGATCCGTCTGAAGCAGGTCATCCTCGATGCGCCGAGCGCCGACGACAGGAAGGTCAGCGTGCAGGTGCAGCCCGTTGCCGCGGCGTGGCTGGGATTGGCGGATGCTCCGGCCCTCACCCCCGGCCCCTCTGCCACAGGGAGCGGGGCGCTGAATGCGCCGGTGTTCACCACCGAGGCGGAAAAGCAGGCGGCGCGTGTGGTCATGGACGTGATCGGCCAGTACGAGGTCAGGCGCGATCTGGCGCCCACCCGCAGCGCGCTGCTGAAACCAGAAGTGCAGAAGGAAATCCTCGCCGAAGTGGCGGAGCGACTGAAGCCGCTGCAAGGCGAATTGCTGTCGGGCGCGGACGAATCCGTGCCTGCACTCAACCTGCCCGACGTGGTGGCGAAGACCACCGAGATCGTGGTGCAGCAGACCATCGACATCCCGCGCATTGCGGTGGTGCCGACCGGCGAGGTCACGACCGGCTTTCGCCCATTCACGCTGGACGTGAGCCAGCTTCGCCTGCAACCGGGCGAGCGCGAGATCGTCGGCCAGATGCTGCGCACCAACGAGCAGTTCACGCTGGCGGCGGAAATCGGCCTGAAGGAACAGCGCCCGGAGGACTACATCGTCCACGCGCTGGTGGACTTCGACGACGTTGACTATTTCACCCACGCCGACCTGCTCTACGACCTCGCGGGGCAGATGGTGCGACACCTGCAAAGCTACCTCTCGGAAGCCGAGGCGGTCAGCGTGCTGGATCGGGATCGCCGCTTGATCGCGCGCGAAATCCACGCCCAGATGATGGCGCACTTCTTCGAGGAGGCGACCGAGTTCGAGGTGCAGGTCAGTCGCGGCTTCACCGAACTCAAGCCGTGCAACTACACGGCGACGGCGGGGCAAGCCCCGCGCCACGTCCGCGACACGGTGGATGCCGTGGGCGCCATCCGCCAGATGCTGTTCGGCGGGTTCACGAAGTGCCTGTACCCCTTGCAGAAGTTCGACTCGGACACCGAGCGGCGCTTCGCCGTCATCCTCGAACGCGACGCCAGCAAGTGGTTCAAGCCCGCGAAGGGGCAGTT
>CAYQWK010000791.1:0-1890 GCA_964420805.1 uncultured Bifidobacteriaceae bacterium
AACTCCGCCGTCTGGCTTGATTTCCTCAGCATTTCAGATTTTTCGGACAGTCTCTAAGGGCTCGGGAGCAGGAATTCACGACGGGAGATTCAGCACTCAAGTAGTGCTTTTCACCGCCCGGCGAGGTTACGCGTTCCGGGGAAACAACCGGATATCACTGCCATGAACACGTCATCAACTCGTCGTGCATTTCCCGCGGATGCCGGTTGTGGATTGCTCACCGCCGCAGACGGAACCGAGTTCGCGCCATACCGCGCGCTAGGCCTCGAACTGCGCGATCTGCGCGATCTGCGACTTGCAGGTCGGCCATGCCATCAGCGAGGACGGCTCGCTGCACGCGGAGGAATATTACCGCAAGGTGAGTGAAGCGTTCGCCGAGACACGCGCGGCATTCCGCTGGCGGCGTCGCGCAGGCGCGCGCGAACTCCTTGGCGTGTAAGGATCCGCCGGGTTGTTCGCTTGCCGTCGCGGGTGGAGCGACGGGCGGTTGGTTGAAGAACTCAAGCCTCGAGGAAAATCGGACGGATGTGGCGCTCGAAGAGGTTGTTCGTCACGTTCCGGGCCACAACCGCCTCGTTTTGCCGGAGCAGTTCGAGGTAACGTGCGCCCATCTTCGCCGCGACCTTGAAGCCCACATGCAGCAACTGGCGCAAGTGCGGATTGAACATCGCATCTCCCTGGTTGTGCCGCAGGGCGCGGACGAATTGCTCACTGGTCCAGCCATTGACGGTTGCCGCGACGGGCAATTTGGCGCGGTCAATGTCAATGACCGTGGCGTAGGGCGCGCAAAGTTCGTCGATGTGCGCCAGGGCCTCCGCGTAAATTTCTCTGGCCAGCGCCAGGCCGGCACCGCCGCTTTCGGCCAGGCCGATGACCTCTTCGAGCCAGGTTGTTCCAGCGGTCTTCACATGGACGCCGGCGTTGTGCTTGCGCAAGGCGCGGCGGATGGCGGAGTAGATGGAGAATTTGTCGCTGCCGCTGTGGACGCTGAGTTTGAGGCTGGCGGGCAGGCCGTAGCGCTTTACCGCGTGGGCTATAACGCAAAGGTCGTCGTTGAACTCGCGCTCAAACTGCGCCACGTCGCCGACGTAATCCACCCCCTTGTTGAAGCGCCCCGTGAACTTCGGCGCGATGGTCTGCGCGGGAACCCCCTCGCCCGCCAGCGCGGCGAGGATGACGAGCAGTTCCAAGGGCGTTTGCGGCGAATCGGTTTCGTCCATCGACACCTCGGTAACGAACGGAATGCCCGCCTTTCTCTCGGCGATGTGACGGTGGATGCGCCCGGCCTCCTGCGCGGCAAACAGGTATTTGCCGGCGATGCGCTCGACATCGGCGCGGCTGGTTTCGAAGGGGCGTTCCACACCGGGAATCTCGATGCGGCCGAGCAGCTCCGGGTGGCGGTCCGTGAAAGCCGCCACGTCACGCGCCTCGGCGGATTTCCCGATGAAGTCGGCGACGTCGATAGTGAAGAAGTCGCAGGGCGCAAGGAAGCGGTCCACGGTCTTGAGGCCGATGTGGTCGGCATCGAGGAAATGGAGCCCCTTCCACCCGAGCGCCCTCACGGCGGCATCGGCGGCTCCGCGGGTGCCGGAAGGCTCGGAGCCGATGATGTTGTGTTCGCGGTTGGACTTATTCCAAACGGGCGCGATTTCAACGCCATGTTGGGCGGCCATCTGGCAGGCGCGGAGTTGCGGGATGGCTTGGTTGGCGAAGCGGTCGCCCATGCCAAAGGAATACTTCGGAAGCGTCAAGGAGACGGAATTCATCATGGGCCAAGCATGAACGGAGGTTGGACAACCGACAACTGTGAGTTGGAGCGACCGGACAATCAAAAATGTCGTGGTGCGATCAAAAGCGGAATAATGGGGATCCCACCCAGTGGAATGTTGT
>CAYQWK010000792.1:0-1890 GCA_964420805.1 uncultured Bifidobacteriaceae bacterium
CCTCAAGGGGGGGCGCTGGGGCTTCATCGACAAAAAAGGGCAGTTTGTTATTCAGCCTCAGTACAACACCGTTGAGTCTTTCTCTGAAGGACGAGCGGCCGTTCAGGTTGGCGAGAAGTGGGGTTTTATCGATTTGACCGGTCGTGTGTGCGTGCAACCGCAGTACGAGAACACGATGCCCTTTTCGGACGGCACTGCTCCGGTTCGCAGCAACAAGTTATGGGGTTATGTGGGAAAGGAAGGCGAGACCATTATGGGTGCTAGCGCCATGAACGTTAAGCCGATGACCGAGGGGCGCGGCGCCGTTCAGATGATGTACGACTCTAAGTGGAATCCCTGGGGATTCGTAAACGACAAGGGCGAAGTCGTTATCAAACAGCAATATGCAAGTGTGACGCCATTTAAGAACGGCATCTCGGAAGTTAAGGACGAGAAAGGCAAGACTGGTCTGCTCGATCGGGACGGCGTCATAATCTACAAGGATGAAACCGAGTTGCCATCGCTGTTTCACGATGGTCTGGCTATAACTTCCAACCGCGGTAAGCAAGGATTTGCTGACAATAAGGGAAATATCGTTATTCCGACGGAATACGATCAGGTGGAAAATTTCTCCGAGGGCATAGCCATGGTCCGCCAGGATTTGCGCTGGGGTTATGTCAACAACAAGGGCGAGGTGGTCGCCAAAATACAGTACGACAAAGCCACCCCTTTCAAAGAGGGGTTGGCGGCGGTTAAGCTCGCCGGCGGTCGATGGGGTTATTTAAATACCAAGGGTAAATTGGCAATCGAGCCTATTTACGACGAGGCTCAGTCTTTCTCGGAAGGACTTGCTGCCGTGAAACAAGAGCAGGCCAAGTAACCCAATCAGCCTCCACTAAAGAATTCCAGCCCGGCAGATTCGAGTTTGCCGGGCTCGGCGCTTAAATAGGGGCATTCTCGGGTTATTATATCCAGAAGATATGTGCGTTGCCTCTGGGGCTTCGGCGACGACGGGTGGTCGGTTGTTTGGCAGGGGAGCTGAATGCGGGACTTTATCCTTTTGTACGTCAACGGCGTTGAGCACCGTGTAAGCGGCAATGACGCCTTTGTTTCTTTGTCCGATTTCTTGCGTTATTCCCTCAGTAAATGCGGCACCAAGGTAGTTTGCGCCGAGGGAGATTGCGGTGCCTGTACAGTCTTCTTGGGGCGCCTGAACGCAGCCAAGAACGACATCGAGTACATCCCTGTCAACGCTTGCATCCAGTACATGTATCAACTCGACTGTGCTCATGTTGTCACTGTCGAAGGATTGAAGGTGGACGGCAGCTTGAACAGAATCCAGCAATCGATGGTGGACTGTCACGGGGCTCAGTGCGGCTATTGCACGCCTGGTTTTGTTGTCGCCATGTGTTCTCTTTTCGAGCAGTGCGACAAGCGCGGCGAATCATGCCCGGTTACAAGACAGGACGTCAGTGATGCGCTCACCGGCAACTTGTGTCGTTGTACCGGTTATGAGGCGATCATCAAAGCGGCGATGAGCGTGGACGAAAAAGAGTACAAGCGTCTTGGAGTTCTTTATCCAGCCGCTCCACTCGTTGAAGAGTTCAGAAAGCAGCATCAAGAGCCTGTTTCTGTCCAAGGTGACGAAGCCGAGTTTTTCAAACCGACAGACATAGCAGCTGCCGTCGAATACAAAAGCAAGAACCCCGGCACAGTCATCGTATCTGGTGGTACTGATGTATGCGTCAATCTGAATAAGGGTCGCATCGAGCCAACAAAAATTTTGGTTCTTACTCACCTGTCAGGACTGGAAGAACTCAAAGTGAATGGCGACACAATTGAGGTTGGTGCCCGAGTTTCATTGCGCAGGCTGGAAGAGTTTTTCCAAGAATCTCTGCCTGAGTTTCACCA
>CAYQWK010000793.1:0-1889 GCA_964420805.1 uncultured Bifidobacteriaceae bacterium
GCTAGCGGCCATTCGTGGCGCGACCAATTCCATCGCCTTCGAGAATTTCATCTGGCGCTCCGGCCGATTGAGCGACCAGTTCCTTGTGGCCCTGGTCGAGCGCGCCCGGGCGGGGGTCGATGTCCGCATCCTCCTCGACGGTTTCGGCACGATCGAGATGCACGATGCGGACGAGCGCCATCTGCGCCGGAACGGCGTGCGCTTCGTGAAGTATAACCCGCTCTGGCAGATCTGGGACTGGAACCACCGCACCCATCGAAAAATCATGGTCGTGGACGGACGGATTGGTTTCATCGGAGGCGCGTGCGTGGGCGACACCTGGCTGGGCAACGCCGAGCACGAACCGCTCTGGCGAGATACGCACTACCGCGTGCTTGGCCCCGTGGTCGCGCAAATCCAGCAGGTCATCCAGACCAACTGGTTCCAGATGACCGGCGAGTTCTTTCCGAAAGAAAGGTTCTTCCCGCCGCTCAGGCCGGAAGGAGATGCCGTTGCCAACTGCTTCTCCAGCGGCCCCAAGGAAGGCAGGCACAATGCCCATCGCAGCTATCTCGAAGCCATCAACGCCGCCCGCAAGAGCATCCGGCTGGAACATTCCTATTTCGTTCCCGACCGCGTCTCCATTGATGCCCTGATCGCCGCACGCAAACGCGGCGTCGCGGTACAAATCATCACTCCCGGCGTCATCCACGCCAACGTTGTCCGCCGCGCATCACGTTCGCGTTGGGAACCGCTCATCGATTCAGGCGTGGTCTTCCACGAATTCCAGCCCTGCCGCTTCCATTGCAAGCTGCTCATCGTGGACGATGAATGGGTGAGCGTTGGCTCGATCAACTTCGACGAGCGTTCCTTTCACATCAACGACGAGGCAAACCTGCAGGTGCTCGACCGCGAATTCGCCGCCCGCCAAATCGAGGTCTTTGAGGAGGACAAACGACGTTCCCTGCGCGTCACCCGCGAGAGCTATAAGCGCCGCGGGTTGTGGATTCGTTGCGTGGAGAATTTCTACGGGCTGTTCCGGTCGGTGCTGTGAGAGGAAAGAGAAACGGCAGGCCCCTTTCGGGCACCTGCCGTTCAAAAACGAAGCGGCGGTTTGACCCGCCGCCGTGTTGCGTAGGACTACTTGAGTTCGACCTTGGCGCCAGCTTCCTCGAGCTTTTTCTTGGCGGCTTCGGCGTCGGCCTTGTTGGCACCCTCGAGCACGGACTTCGGAGCACCTTCGACCAGAGCCTTGGCGTCGGCCAGGCCGAGACCGGCCTTGACTTCACGCACGACCTTGATGACAGCGATCTTCTTGTCCGCAGGAACGGACGCGAGGATCACGTCGAAGGAGGTCTGAGCCTCGGCGGCCGGAGCGGCGGCTCCGCCAGCGGCGGGAGCACCGGCAGCGGCAACCGCGACAGGAGCCGCGGCGGTGACGCCCCACTTGGTTTCGAGCTGCTTCACGAGATCGGCAACTTCCATCACCGTCAGCCCGCTCAGTTGTTCTACGATAGCTGCAATGTCAGCCATTTTCTTTTTACCTTTCAGTCTCGTCGTCAGCCGCGGCCACGACTGTTTTGAGTTCACGAGCCCGTGAACCGACGATTTACTCTTTGATGTTTTGTCGTGTATTCCGCGCCGTTGGCCACGACCCGGAACCCCGGTTCCATACCGGGGGCGCGAACCGTAGGTAACCGGCAGGGGGGTGTCAAATTCGTTTTCGCCAGCTTTTCGACGCGCGGGCACCGCGGCTCCAATCTCTCCCGTCTCCCATTGATGACGCACAACCTGTTGCGAGCGGCCGGGAACTGAGAACCGCTTCTTCCCAATCAGCTTCGTCAGGTCATCGGCGCCGGGCGCATCTCAACTTTTGAACAGATAAGAGGAAGGGGTTGTGATAAGAGAGA
>CAYQWK010000794.1:0-1889 GCA_964420805.1 uncultured Bifidobacteriaceae bacterium
GGTGTGGACATATCGGGCGCTGGTGCTGCTCGTCATCGCGTGTCCGTGCGCGTTGGTCATCTCGACGCCGGTGTCCATCGTGTCGGGACTCACGGCGCTGGCGCGGCGCGGCGTGCTCATCAAGGGCGGCGCGTATCTCGAAGCCGTTGGCAAGCTGCGCGTGCTGGCCGTGGACAAGACCGGCACCATCACCGAAGGCCGTCCCCGTGTGACGCAGATTCTTCTGCGCGTCGCCAAAGATGAAACGGAACTCCTGCGCGTGGCGGCGGCGATTGACGCGCACTCCGAACATCCGCTGGCCAAGGCCGTCGTGGAAGAGGCCCAGCAACGCAACGTCACTTTTACTCGCGCCACAAATTATCAGGCCCGCACCGGCAAGGGCGCGGAAGGCGAAGTGGACGGCCACGCCTACTTCGTCGGCAATCACCGCTTCGCGCACGAACTCGGCGTCTGCTCCGAGGACTTGGAGCGCCAGCTTGCCGAGATTGAAGCGAAGGCGATGTCCGTGGTCGTGGTGGGGCATCGTCCGCACGCTGATTGCGCGGGCGAAGTGCTCGGCGTGCTGGCCGTGGGCGACACCGTGCGGGCCAACGCCGCCGAGTCCATCCGCGCCCTGCACGCGGCGGGTATCCGCAACGTCGTCATGCTCAGTGGCGCCAACCAGCGCACCGTGGACGCCATCGCGAAGCAAGTGGGCAGTGATGAGGCACACGGCGACCAGCTGCCCGACCCGAAGAGTGAGCGCGTGCGTGCGTTGCTCGCTGAACACACGCACGTCGGGATGATTGGCGACGGCGTGAACGACGCTCCGGCGATGGCTGCCGCCAGCGTCGGCATCGCGATGGGCGCGGCGGGCACGGACACGGCCATCGAAACCGCCGACATGGCACTGATGCAGGACGACCTCAGCAAAGTCGCCGAAGCCATTCATCTCGGTCGCCGCGCCATGCGCGTCATTCAGGCGAACATCATTTTCGCGCTGACGGTGAAGGCAGTTTTCCTCGTCCTCGCGCTGCTCGGTTACACGAGCCTCTGGCTGGCGATTCTCGCCGACACCGGAGCCACGCTGGTTGTCATCGCCAATGCGCTGCGGTTGCTCCGCGCACCGTCGGCGACGACGCTTCAAGCGAAAGGAAAGGCGTGACCCTCGAAGTCTCATTCTCAAACGCGGTCGAGTTCTGTCTGCCGGTTCGGCGGCAGTCGCGCCCGTTGCGCTTCCTCGGCGGGCGCAAGCGCGTGGATTTTGGTGCGCGGCGGGTTGTTCGTTGCGGGAACCCCATCCTGCACTCCCTTGGTAGCCCGCTCGCGCACCTTTGCATTCATTTAACGGAGACAAGGAGCACTTGCTTATGAAACCAAAAGCCAAATCCACCACAGGCCAGCGGGCGAAGTCGCAGGCGGTGCGAATCGAGTTCCACGATGGAAAGGCCCGCGAGGTCTGCGTCGCTGGTTCCTTCAACGACTGGCACGCAGAGGCGACACCGATGCTGCACCTGAGCCACGACCGCTGGGTCAAAGAGTTGTCCCTGCCGCCCGGTCGCTACGAATACCAGTTGGTGGTGGATGGCCAATGGGTCTGCGACCCGGCGGCGACGGAGAAAGCTCCCAATCCATTCGGCGGCTTCAACTCCATGCTCGTTGTCCCGCCGACCGAAAGTGAAAGGAAGCGCCAGCCATGAAGAAAATCGAAGCCGTCATCAAACCGTTCAAGCTCGATGAAGTGAAGGACGCGCTCGCAGCCATCGGCGTCGAGGGGATGACCATCACGGAGGTCAAAGGCTTCGGTCGGCAGAAAGGGCACACGGAAATTTATCGCGGCAGCGAATACACCGTGGACTTCCTGCCCAAGATCAAACTCGAAATCGTCCTCCCGGACGCCCAGATCAATC
>CAYQWK010000795.1:0-1887 GCA_964420805.1 uncultured Bifidobacteriaceae bacterium
TCGGAGCCTCGGCATCCGGTTACTCGGCGGGATCGAATGCAACGCCGGAGGATGCGGCGCTGGCGCATCGGCTGCTTTCGTCGGTGGGCGTGGCCTTTGCGGTGAAGGAGTCGCTGCTCGACGCCGTGACAGGGTTGAGCGGCAGCGGGCCGGCGTATGTTTTCAACATGATCGAGGCGTTGAGCGACGGCGGCGTGGCAGCGGGGCTGCCCCGGGATGTATCCACGCGGCTGGCCGCGCAGACTTTGCTCGGCGCGGCGAAGATGGTTTTGGAGACGGGCCTTCACCCCGGCGCGCTCAAGGACATGGTGACCAGCCCCGGCGGCACCACGATAGAAGGTTTGCACGAGATGGAAAAAGCCGGCGTGCGTGGAGCGTTGATGAACGCGGTGCGCGCGGCAGCGGATAAGTCCAGAAAGCTGGGGCAGTCCTGAGCCGCGGAACATGACCGGAAAATTCCAATGGCCGGTCGCGCGCCCGCACCCCAGCCTCGCCGCGAAAGAACAAACATGAAAGAGCCGACACCCACGCAGTCCCGCATCATCTGGTTTGCGCTCACGTCGTTGGCGGTGGCGTTGCTGGTGGCGTTGCTGGCGGCATTGGTGTGGGCGCTGGGCCGGGTGCTGCATCTGCTCGGGCCCGTTCTGTGGCCGCTGGCGGTGGCGGCGGTGGTGGCCTATTTGCTCGATCCGGTGGTTGATTTTCTCGAACGGCGCAAGGTGCCGCGGCAGCGGGCGATCATCGTCGTGTTCGCCTCGGCCGTGCTGTTATTGCTCGGATTGGGTGGGGCGGTGCTGCCGCGATTGGTGGTTGAGACTCGCGAACTGGCCCACAAGGTGCCGGGTTACGCGGCCACGATCCAGGAACGGGCCACCGATTGGTTTGAAACCTCGCGCAAACGATTTGAGTTCTTAAACCGGCCCGAGGCCGCCCCCGCGACGAACGCCGTGCCGGCAACCTCCACTGGCACCCCCGCCAATGGTGATGTGAGCAAGGCGGCTGTGTCCTGGCTGGCGGGCGTGTTGCCGAAGATCGGTTCGTGGCTGCTCGACCAGTTGTCGCGCGTGGCGTCGTGGTTCGGCGTCCTTGCCGGAATCGCGCTGGTGCCGGTGTATTGCTTCTATTTCCTTTTGGAGAAATCAGGCATTAAGCGGAAGTGGACAGACTACTTGCCGGTGCGGGAATCGAAGCTCAAGGAGGAAGTCATCTTCGTACTCACCTCGATCAACGACTACCTCATCGTCTTCTTCCGCGGTCAGGTGCTGGTGGCGGCGTGCGACGGCGTGCTTTACACCATCGGGTTCTTCGCCGTGGGTTTGAACTACGCGCTGCTGCTTGGGTTGATGGCGGGGGTGTTGAGCATCATCCCGTATCTCGGCCCGATCATGACGGTCGTCCCCGCCACCGTTCTCGCCGCGGTGCAATACCGTGACTGGCTGCATCCGTTGATGGTGCTCGGCGTGTTCGGCGTGGTGCAGGTGATCGAGGGCTTGGTGCTCTCGCCGCGCATCATCGGCGACCGCGTGGGGTTGCATCCGCTCACGGTCATCGTCGCGGTGATGGTGGGCACCACTCTGCTCGGCGGCATCCTGGGTGGCATCCTGGCCATTCCACTCACGGCGGCGCTGCGGGTGTTGATGTTCCGCTACGTTTGGAAGAAGGCGGAGTAGGGCGCGGAGAAGGCAAAGCTCCGACGAAGTTCCAGGCGCCACGTTCGCATCCCGATGCAATGGGTTCGCGAAACACCAAATGCGGCCGCCATCTGATGTTCTTCGATCCTGTCAGCGCCGGAATTGGAACGCGCTGAGGAGCTTGCCGTGGATGCCGCCGAACCCGCCGTTGCTGAAGACGCACACGACCTCGCCGCCGCCGACGTTCTTCTTGAGA
>CAYQWK010000796.1:0-1886 GCA_964420805.1 uncultured Bifidobacteriaceae bacterium
CCACTCTTTTGCGGCTGTTGGCGGGGTTGGAAACTCGATTTGAGGGAAAGATCGCAATCAACGGCGCCGCGCCTGAAGCCGCGCGCTCGGACGTGACGATGGCTTTTCAACATGCCTCGCTCTTTCCGTGGAAAACAGCGGTAGGGAACATTCGGTTTGCCCTTCATTCGCGGGGAATGGACGGCTCGAAAGCAGAACAAATTTGCAGAGCCGTGCTTTCGCTCGTCGGCCTTGACCACAAAGCGGGCAGCTATCCGCACCAGCTTTCTGGGGGACAACTTCAACGCGTGGCGATGGCGCGTGCCATTGACGTGACTCAGCTTTTTCAGGCCACGTGAACTGTTAGTCTGGGCCGAAGAAAGGACCAGACGAATGAAAGGCAAACGGTATACGACGGAAGACAAGATTCGGATTCTGCGGGAGGCGGATGGCGGGAAGACGGTGTTGGACATCTGCCGGGAACGGAACATTGCGGAGCAGACGTTCTACCGGTGGAAGCGGGTGTTCGGGATGATGGAAGTCTCGGAAGCGCGGCGGCTCAAGGAGCTGGAGCGTGAGAACACCGAGCTCAAGAAGATGCTGGCGGAGGAGATGTTGAAGAACCGGGTGTTGAGCTACGTATGCGAAAAAAAGCTGTGAGCCCGGCCCAACGCCGGGCATTAGCGCTGGAAGTAGTGGAACAAACGTTGTGTTCGCAACGGCAGGCGTGCCGGTATTTGCGGCTGGCCCGTTCGACGTTCAGTTACCGCGGGCGCCCGCCAACGCCCGCGGAGGAACAGTTGCGGCAGCGGCTGTTGGCGTTGTCGCAGGAACATCCCCGGTATGGGTATCGGCGGATCGCGGCGTTGTTGCGCCGGGAAGGTTGGCGGGTGGGCAAACGGCACATTCAAAAACTTCGGCGCGCGGCAGGCTTACGGGTGCCTCCGACCAAGCGCAAAGTCATCCGGCGTGGGGTTTCCACAGGATTGCCGACTACGGCGACACATCGGAATCACGTGTGGACGTGGGACTTCATTGCGGATGCGACGGTGCGCGGTGGAGCGCTGCGGATGTTGACGATCCTGGATGAATACACGCGGGAGTGCCATGTGCTCTGGGTGGATCGGGCCTTGAAGGCGGCGGATGTGTTGCACTGGTTGCAACAGGCCATCGCCCAGCATGGCGCGCCGGAGTATCTGCGGAGCGACAATGGCTCGGAGTTCATCGCCAAGATCGTGCAGCGGTGGCTGGCGGAGCAGCGGATCAAGACGCTCTACATTGAGCCCGGGAGTCCGTGGCAGAACGGATTCGTGGAAAGCTTCCATGGTCGGTTTCGGGATGAGTGTTTAAATCGGGAACTGCTGTGGACGCTGACCGAGGCGCGGGTGGTCGTGGGGGACTATCGGCGGAAATACAATGAAGTGCGGCCGCACAGCCGGCTGGGCTATGACAGCCCGGCGCGGTTTGCGGCGCGAGTTTGTCCATGCCCCGCTCCGGTCGGGCTACGCCCTCCCTCCGCGGGGCATGGACAAGGACGAGACAAAAACATAAACTCAAACCAGTCCCACGACTAACACTCCCTGTGGACCAGAAAGTTGAACCCGGTCACTATCTTCTAACTTCCATCTCCTCCCCTGACTTTTGGCTGTTAGTTTTTGTTGCCCTTGTTTTGTTTCGCTACGCGTTTGATTACGCGAATGCGGCCAAGTCGTTGCAGGTGGTGGTGCTGTTGACCGGAATTGTGGTTGGGAAAGGAATCGCCCTATGGGCGGCTTGGCCGCCACGTCTAAAGTCCAAGGTCCAAGGTCCAAGGCCGGGGGAAGTGGGGCAGGGCAGTCCTCTGCCTGCCGCCGGTGGGGCGAGTGTCCTCGCGAGCCGGCTCGTCGGTAGCCTCGCCCCACCAGCGG
>CAYQWK010000797.1:0-1878 GCA_964420805.1 uncultured Bifidobacteriaceae bacterium
CTACCTCGTTTTAATCGCCTATGCCGCGCGCGCGTTGCTTTGCTACTTCGGGATCCGTGAGCATGAGGAACGAAATCCGCTTTGAATTGGTATTGTGGGCAGACCATCTCCTAAAGTCCGTGCCAGGGCAGATCGGTGTTTGCCTTCGAACTTTGCTTTTTCCCTATTCTCGTGGTCCCGAACTGCGCGTTTGGGAGATTGTTCATATCGATCAATCGTCGCGGTTGCGCATCGGTGAAAACACTTCAATTAATCGCGGAGCAATAATATATTGCACAGGCAGAATTACCATGGGCAGAAATGTCTCAATTAATCCGAACGTAGTGATCTATTCGCAAAACCACGTCTTTTCCGACAAGTCGCGGCTGATCGCTGATCAAGGCTACGTATTGAAGGAGACGTTGATCGATGACGACGTGTGGATCGCCGCGGGGGCGATCATTTTGCCCGGTGTGGTTATAGGCAGAGGGGCAGTCATCGGAGCGGGGAGTGTCGTGACGCATTCAGTTCCCCCGTGCGCTATCTTCGCGGGGGTGCCCGCCAAACGAATAGGGGTCCGGGGTTACTAGGAAATAAATAAATTTGTTCATTGCGTTCTGGCGCGCGGATGAGTTTCGTGTATAATGCTCGCCATTAATTTGCATTTAATTCCCCAAAGGTCGGTTTTAACTTCTCGCCGCATGGAACAGCAATGGACACGCATGCAAGGCGTCAAGATGGTTCGAGCTGGTATGCCGGCGAGTGACGTGGCGCGCCATTTTGATGGCTCGGTGCGCGCAGTTTTCAAATCGGTGGTGGCATTTTACGGCGGTGGTCAGAACGCGTTGCTCGCCAGAGAAGGCGCGGGTCGGCCGCCGAAGGTCAGCCCGGATCAGTTGCGCTGGATTGCCGATACGGTTCGCGACCGCACGCCCGATCAGTTGAAGTTTGAGTTCGGGTTGTGGACCTTGCGCCTGATCGGCAGCCTGATCGAACGGCAGTTTCAGCTGACGCTGAGCCTGCCGACCCTGGGCAAGGTCATGCGGCAACTCGGATTCACTGCCCAGCGCCCGCTGTACCGTGCCTATCAGCAGGATGCGGCGCTGGTGCAGCGCTGGCACACGGAGGAGTACCCGGCGCTCCAAGCACGTGCGAGGGCTCGTGGGGCGTTGATCATGTTCGCTGACGAGGCCGGGATGCGCTCGGACTACCACGCGGGCACGACTTGGGCGCCTCGCGGCCGGACGCCGGTGGCACGCACCACAGGCCAGCGCGTCTCCGTCCAGATGCTGTCGGCAGTTGGCACGGGCGGGCAACTTCAGTTCATGCTTCACGAGGGTCTGGTCAACGCCGCGGTGTTCCGTACCTTCCTCGAACAACTCATGCTCGGCGCGACGCAGCCCATTTTCCTGGTTGTCGATGGTCATTCGATTCACAAAGCGAAGCTGGTGAGCGAATACGTCGCGTCCACCAACGGCATGCTGGAACTGCACTTCCTGCCGCCTTACTCGCCGCAACTCAATCCGGACGAGCAAGTGTGGAAGAGTGTCAAGGAACGCGTGGCGAAACAGAAGCCGCTCGACAAAATCAGCCTGCGGCGTCTCATTCAGGGGGCGCTGGAGCGCCTTCAAACTCTTCCAGAGATCGTTCGAGGGTTTTTTCGGCATCCGGATTGCGCTCGTACAATATGAACAGAAGACGTTTATTGCTTAGTAGTGGCACGCGAGGTTTTCAGCGACAAAGGAACATGCTGCCGCCAACTCGCGGATCTGCCGGAACGTGTTCGCAGCGCAACCTGCATCAGGTCAGGTCGATTCAGGGCGACAGCAAGTACACAGCGTTCAACCACGCCCGGCGACTTTGTCGCCCGCAGGCTTTCGATCAGCCATGCTGCAAAGC
>CAYQWK010000798.1:0-1871 GCA_964420805.1 uncultured Bifidobacteriaceae bacterium
AGATTTGCTTCATCAAGTCGATGTACACGGACCAGTTCAATCACGGCCCGGCGCAATTGCTCATGCACACCGGCTCGCAGAATCCCGGCTGGGCCAGCACGGGCGCGTGGGCCACCTACGGCCTCGGCTCGGAGAACCAGAACCTGCCCGGCTTCATCGTGCTGACCAGCGGCGGGAAAAACCCCGACGCGGGGAAATCCGTCTGGGGTTCGGGCTTCCTGCCGTCGGTTTATCAGGGCGTGCAATGCCGTTCGCAGGGCGACCCGGTGCTGTTCCTCTCGAATCCGCCCGGCGTCACGCGCGACCTGCGCAAGCGCACGCTCGACGCCATCACCGAGATCAACCAGCGCACGGCGAAGGAGACCGGCGACCCCGAAACCCTGACGCGCATCGCGCAATACGAGATGGCGTTCAAGATGCAGGTCACGGCCAGCGACGCCTTCGACATCAAGCAGGAGTCCAGGGAGACGCACGAACTTTATGGCACGCAACCGGGCAAGGAATCCTTCGCCAACAACTGCCTGCTCGCGCGCCGGCTCGCCGAGCGCGGCGTGCGCTACATCCAGCTCTTCGACTGGGGCTGGGACAGCCACGGCGCGGGCGAGAACGAGGCGTTGAACGGCGGCTTCAAGGACAAGTGCAAGGCCGTGGACCGCCCGCTCATGGCGCTCATCACCGACCTCAAGCAGCGCGGCCTGCTCGACAGCACGCTCATCGTCTGGAGCGGCGAGTTCGGACGCACCTCGATGCGCGAGAACCGCAACGGCGTGGAGATGAAATTCGTCGGGCGCGACCACAACCCCGGCGCGTTCACGCTCTGGATGGCCGGCGGTGGCGTGAAGGGCGGCTTCAGCTACGGCGAGACGGACGAGTTCGGCTACCAGTCCGTCATCGACAAGGTGTCCGTCCACGACCTGCACGCGACGATGCTGCATCTGCTCGGCTTCGATCACCTCAAGTTCACCTATCCGGTCAGCGGCGTGAACATGCGCCTGACCAACGTGACCAAGCCGGGCAGCGACGTGGTGAAGGGCGTGCTGGCGTGAGATGGCCTGAATGAACCGTGAAGCTCCAGATCGTGCCGTGATAAACCAGGCTGCCGTTTGGCCGCATTCGTGTTAGAGGTCTTCCATGTTCAAGTTGCCAGCCATTCTCAATCGCAAGCGCCGAGCGGCTCAGGAGTCAGATTTCGGACGGCGCTTCGGTTGGTTTATCGAGCGGGACGGAAAGAGGATCGGCGAGCTTGATTTCATCCGCTGGGATCCGGCGGCACAGTTTTGGCACGAGTATCGCCTGACTTGGCGCAGACCCGAGGATGCAGTTGTTGGCCCGGATGCTTGGAGCGCAGCGAAGCTCGTTCTGCGGAGTCGGCGTTACACCGATGTTGTGATTGACACGTTTCTCACATCGCCAGAGCGGGACAGCGGCGTGATTGCTGTTCGTGGTGCATGTATTCCCGAAGAGAGACTTTGATACGATGATAAGGGCTTTCTATGAACCGCGCCCTCGTAGCGGCGTCTACGTCGAGCGCCGGTTGCTATCGTGGCCTCTTTTGGGAAGGCTCGTGGCCTTCATCGTTAGTGCATCAATCGTTGGAGAACGAAAGCCGGGCCGCAGCGCCGTGGGCGCGGCATCGTCCAGATGTCGCCCCCACGGGGCTTGGCACATACGAAGAACGATGTTGCTACAAAGAATCCGCCCCTGACGGGGCTGCGAATCCGGCCGCAGCCCTCTGGTTGCAAACGTACCGTGCCGCCGATTTCCCAAGAATAGCCTCCCGGGGGTTCGCGTCGAAAGCCGCTCGGAACCACATGAGTCGTTTCTTTTTCGCCGTCGGTATGTCGTTGCTCGCCGCTGTTTCTGTCTCTGCC
>CAYQWK010000799.1:0-1868 GCA_964420805.1 uncultured Bifidobacteriaceae bacterium
CTTCTGTTCCTTGCCCGTGCCAAGATCCTTGGCGCTGACGTGCAGAATGCCGTTGGCGTCGATGTCGAATGTAACCTCGATCTGCGGCATGCCGCGCGGCGCGGGCGGAATGTCGGTGAGCTGGAATTTGCCGATGGTCTTGTTGTCGCGGGAGAACTGCCGTTCGCCCTGCAACACATGAATTTCGACGCCCGGCTGATTGTCGCTGGCCGTTGAGAAGATTTCGGATTTGCGCGTGGGAATGGTGGTGTTGCGCTCGATGAGCCGCGTGAACACACCGCCCAGCGTCTCGATGCCGAGCGAAAGCGGCGTCACATCCAGCAACAGCACGTCTTTCACGTCGCCCTTAAGCACGCCGCCCTGAATGGCCGCGCCGACGGCAACAACCTCGTCCGGGTTCACGCCCTGATGCGGCGGCTTGCTGACGAGTTTGCGCGCCGTTTCAACCACGCGCGGCATGCGGGTCATGCCGCCGACAAGAACCAGTTCGTCGATCTTCTCGGCACTCATTCCGGCGTCCTTCAAGCAGGCATGAACCGGCGTGACCGTACGCTCGAAAAGGTCGTCGCAGAGCTGCTCCATCTTCGATCGGCTCAGGGATCTTTGGATGTGCTTCGGGCCGCTCGCATCCGCGGTGATGAATGGAAGATTGATGTCGTACTGCTGGGAGGAACTGAGGGCGATCTTCGCCTTTTCGGCCTCTTCCTTGATACGCTGGAGGGCGTCGGGCTGCTTGCGCAGGTCCATGCCGTTCTCTTTTTTGAACTCGTCCAGAACCCAGTCCATGATGCGGTTGTCCCAGTCGTCGCCGCCAAGATGGGTGTCGCCGTTGGTGGCCTTGACCTCGAAGACACCTTCGCCGATTTCGAGCACCGAGATGTCGAACGTGCCGCCGCCCAAATCGTACACCGCGATCTCCTCGTCCTTCTTCTTGTCGAGGCCGTAGGCGAGGGATGCGGCGGTCGGCTCGTTGATGATGCGCAACACCTCGAGACCGGCGATGCGGCCGGCGTCCTTCGTGGCCTGGCGCTGTGAATCGTTGAAATACGCCGGAACGGTGATGACGGCCTGGGTGATCTTCTCACCAAGGCGCATTTCCGCGTCGGCCTTGAGCTTGCCGAGGATGATGGCGGAAACCTCCGGCGGGCTAAACTGCTTCGCCTTGCCCTCG
The DNA here is from genome assembly GCA_964420805.1 of uncultured Bifidobacteriaceae bacterium. Classification (GTDB taxonomy): domain Bacteria; phylum Verrucomicrobiota; class Verrucomicrobiia; order Limisphaerales; family SIBH01; genus JANNGC01. The sequence continues at coordinate 1,172 of CAYQWK010000799.1, forward strand.
ACCTCGACTTCAACGGCGGCGTCGCCGTTGGCGGCGCGCACCACCTTGTAGGGCACGCGCTTGATCTCCTCCTGCACCTCGTCAAATTTACGGCCCATGAAGCGCTTGATCGAATAGATCGTGTTGCGCGAGTTGGTCACGGCCTGGCGTTTGGCAGCGTCGCCCACGAGACGTTCGCCGGACTTCGTGAACGCGACCACAGATGGCGTGGTGCGTTTGCCTTCTGAGTTTTCCAGAACGAGCGGTTCCGCGCCTTCCATGACGGCCATGCACGAATTCGTCGTTCCCAAATCAATTCCTAAAACTTTTGCCATAAAGCACTGAGTGTTATCGGCCCCTGGGCCGCGAACCTCCTTAGCAATGCCGATACCGCGAGGCAAAACACGGCGGAAGCCAATGATTGCAGGAGTTCTGTGCAAAGCCGGCCGGCAAACAAGGGAACCAGCTGAGCCATCTTGGCACACAAAATGGGCGCGGTGGCACAAGTCGAGCCCAACGAACGTCACCGTCCGGGTCGGAAACTCGCGGTGCAATACCACGCCGGTTCCTCAGCAGTGGCCGCGGAATGACACAGCCAAACCTCAAGTTCACGCCACTGGCTGGCACCGCGGACACCACGCCGTGGTTCGGCCGCCGATGGTTTCGTGGCGCAACGGCGTGCCATCGCGAGGGCACGGAGTTCCCTTCTTCCATCGGG
>CAYQWK010000800.1:0-383 GCA_964420805.1 uncultured Bifidobacteriaceae bacterium
GTAGAGGAGCCCGACGCGCTTGTGATCGACCGTGGTCAACCAGCTGGTCAGCCCCGTCTTCGCAGTCGGTCGAGTGAAAATGAAAGGACGCTCCGCTGGCGCGGACGATTCCTTGCCAATAAAGTCGGATTTGACGGCAGCTTGCATGGGTAAAGACGTTGTTGGATTACTTCAGGCTGTGCAGGTACGCGACCAGCGCTCGTGCTTCCGCGTCATTGATCGTGATTTGTTGCTCCCAGGTCCCGTTGCTGCCGAGCGTATAATAACCGCCAAACCACATCTTGTTTCCGGGTTTGACCTCGTTGGGCTCGGTGATCCAGCGGTGAAGATTCTGCTCTGAGTTTTCCAGGAGGCCTCCCGCGATCGTTGTTCTTGACCCCACG
>CAYQWK010000800.1:393-1862 GCA_964420805.1 uncultured Bifidobacteriaceae bacterium
TCGGGACCACTGACTCCGGCGCCCTCATGACCCCGGACGGCGTGACAGCCAGCGCATTTCTTTTCGACGAACAGCTTGCGGCCTTGAGCAATCAGCTCCGCATTTTCCTGCGGGCGTGCCTGTTGTTGATTTTTCCAAGCGGCAAATGGGTCGCGGTCAAACGCCTCCGTCCAACCTGGGGCGTTGCGACGCTGCTTTTGATAGGTGTAGGAAGCAAATTCGACTTTGGCGGGAGCGGGCGCTCCCGGCTGGGTGCCGGCGACCGTGCGGGCGCTCTGTTTCTGGTTCGAAACCCAAGCGGCAAATTCAGACTCTTCGAGAGCGATCACGCGAAATCTCATGACGGCATGGGATTCTCCGCAGTATTCCGCGCACTGGCCCCAAAAATACCCAGGCTTGTCGGCTTTCAGCCAAAGGTGATTCCCGCGGTTCGGCATCATGTCCACCTTACCGGCGAGTTTGGGTACCCAGAACGAGTGAATCACATCCACCGTCCTGAGGTTCACCCGAACGGGCCTTCCGGCCGGAATGACGAGCTCATTACCCGCCACCAGAGCCCCGGATCCATCGATCTGCTCGCTCGGGTACTCAAACTTGAACCACCACTGGTAACCCGTGGCGGTGACCTCGTAGGCGTTCGCCTTCTCCGCTTCGGGTACATCGTAGGTGTACCAAATCGCTCGCAACGTTGGAATTGCGATCACCACCAATGCCCCGATGGAAAGCGCAATCAACCCGAGTTCGATCATCGGGTTGCCATGGCTCTGCTCGGGCGGCGCCTCGTTTTTGTCGTGTCCGGGCCTGACCCTAAACTTGAAGGTCGCATAGGCCAGAACGCCAGCGACGAGGATGAAGATTATGGTGGAAACCCACAGGGTGACGTAAAAAACGTCCAACTGAGACTTGGCGACCGGGCCCTCGGTTTCAAACGTGGACTGCGGACCGTAAATCCAACCGCCAAGGAACAACGGCAGGCAAGCTACCACGAGAGCGCAAGATACGCGACGGAGAGTCGAGCGAAGGGAGGAGGGAAGGATCATGTCACCAATAAATTAGTCCGCTGTGGGCAAGCGGCGTGCGGAGCCTGAGCGTCAGCATGCCGTATGGCATTTCAAGCCATAACTCACGTACTGTCAGATGAGGCCGAGAAAGGGCAACGAATTGAAGCCTACTACTGAGGAGTGGACCACAAGTATTAGCAGCCTGCGCCCTCAATGAGCGTTTGGCTCATGTTGGAACGCAGGGTGAGGCTGCTTTGCCCGCCCGTGTGTGGAGAACGACGTGCATTCAGGCGTGGAGCGCCATGATGGGCGCGACGACCTGGCCGACCGTCTCGTGTTCGTTAAAGTACTGGTAGATCCTGTGGCGCTCGTCACGCGACGCCGCCAGCGCGCGTTCGCATGCTTCGCCCAGCGCCACGAGGTCTCCATGGGGGTAGCGCACAATCAGACCGGCGTGGTGAAGCGGAT
>CAYQWK010000801.1:0-1861 GCA_964420805.1 uncultured Bifidobacteriaceae bacterium
CCCCGGAGGCGACATCGGCTCGATGTCGGTGCACGGCACGGTGAACGACCTGGCGATGAGCGGCGCGCGTCCTTTGTATCTGAGCGGCGGGTTTATCATCGAGGAAGGTCTGCCTATGGACACGCTTTGGCGCGTCGTATGTTCCATGCGCGACGCGGCACAACGTTGTGGCGTGCTCATCATTGCCGGCGACACAAAGGTCGTGGACAAGGGCAAGGGCGACGGTTTGTTCATCAATACCACCGGCATCGGCGTGATTGAACATCAGCTCGCCATCGCGCCGGCCAGCGTCCGCGCTGGCGACGCGGTGATCGTCAGCGGCGATCTCGGACGGCACGGCATGGCCATCATGGCCGTGCGGGAAGGACTGGAGTTCGAAAGCGCCATCGAGAGCGACTCCGCGCCGCTGCATCAACCGGTGAAGACGTTGCTCGATGAAGGAATTGAAATTCATTGCCTGCGCGATTTGACGCGCGGCGGGCTGGCCAGCGCGCTCAACGAAATCGCCACTGCGGCGCGCGTAAAGATTGGCATCGAACAAAAGGCCGTCCCGGTGCGCGAGGATGTCCATGCCGCGTGCGAGATACTGGGGCTCGATCCGCTCCACGTGGCGAACGAAGGTCGCTTCGTGGCGTTCGTGGCGGCGCATGACGCGGATCGCGCGGTGCAGTTGCTGCGCCAGCACAAGGCGTGCGGGAACGCGGCATTGATCGGCACTGTGATTGAATCAGCCGCGCCGCTGGTCACATTGCGCAGCGCGATTGGCGCGAGCCGGATTCTGGACATGCCCGGCGGCGAGCAGTTGCCGCGGATTTGCTGAACAGCCTACGAATAGAGCAGGAACGCCTTTCGCCGCGACGCGAACGCGGCCAGCCCGGCAGACCACGCAGCCTTGATTTCACCCAGGCTGCGACCGGCCTTGATGGCATCGCTCGTCGGCGCGTGCTGAAGGAGCTTGTCGAGCTTGTCCACGGCGAATTGCCCCGGGTGGAGTCGTTGGAGAATGAGCGCGAGCGTGATGCCGAGATCGACCGAGTTCAGAGCGAGGCGTTCGGTGATGGTGAAAGCAACCCCCTCGCATGGCATGCCTTTGAACGTGCTGTAGGTCGGCGTGAACCGCGCGGGTGCGCACCGCACCCCGGGCAGCGAAGCCGCGTTCAACTCGGTGGCCAGCGTCGTGCCGTCGATGTACGGCGCGCCGATCAATTCAAAGGGTTTATCTGTTCCGCGCCCGACGCAGATGGCGAACTCGTGCAGGCCGATTCCCGGATACAGGTTCGCGGCAGCAAGGTTGCGCATGTTGGGCGATGGATTGGTCCACGGCAGCCGCGTGTGATCGAACCACATTTCGCGCCGCCAGCCTTCGACGGGAATCACCGTCAGGTCGGCGTGATGCCCCTTCTCCGCGTTGAACATCCGCGCCAATTCTCCGACGGTCATGCCGTGGCGCAACGGCGTGCTGTGGTAAGCAACGAACGAAACTTTTCCCGCGTGAACCGGGCCTTCCAGCGCGAGTCCGTTGATCGGGTTCACGCGGTCGAGGACAAAAAACTTCAACTTCGCCTTGGCCGCGGCTTCGAGGCAAAGCCCCATGGTGGACGGATACGTGTAAAACCGGCAGCCAATGTCCTGGATGTCGAACACCAGCGCATCGAGACCCTGTAATTGCTCCGGCGCGGGTGACCGGCGCTGGCCGTAAAGGCTGAACACGGGCAGGCCGGTCTGCCGGTCGGTGCTGTCCGAGAATTTTTCATCGAGTTCACCGCGGATGCCGTGCTCGGGACTAAACAAGGCGGTGAGTTTCACGCCGGGCGCGCGGTGCAGCAAATCGATCGTCGCGCGGCGCTGCCGGTCGTGGCCC
>CAYQWK010000802.1:0-1861 GCA_964420805.1 uncultured Bifidobacteriaceae bacterium
TCTGATAGCAACGCCAAGCTGCCGGTGAGGATTCCCCCGGCAACTTCGGCAATCATGAATCCCCCCGTCAGCGCGAGCGCGAGGGTGAGCGCGCGGGTGTTTGACCCGCGCGCGCCATGATCGTGATTACCTGCCATCCGTCGCCCTCCTACTCAGCCGGTGCAACGGCGGCGTTGACTTCGTGCCAACGCGCGCGGTCACGCAACACGCCGCGGGAGAACCAGCGGAATGCAGCCGGAAGAACCACGAGGGTAAGAAGCGTCGAACTGACCAGTCCGCCGATCACCACGGTAGCGAGCGGGCGCTGCACTTCCGAACCAACACCGGAGGCGAGGAGCAACGGAATCAGCCCCAAGGCGGCGATCATCGCCGTCATCAACACGGGGCGCAGTCGCGAGAGTGCGCCTTTGGTGACGGCTTCGTCGACGCTGTTGCCATGACCAAGGTAGTTGTTGATGGCGTTCACCATCACCACGCCGTTGAGCACGGCCACGCCGAACAAGGCGATGAAGCCAATCGATCCCGGCACGGAAAGATAAGTGCCGCTAATGAACAAGGCGACGATGCCGCCGATGAGCGCCAACGGCACGTTGGTCATGATCAACAGCGCTTGGCCAAGGGAGCCGAAGGCGAAATAGAGCAGCAGCAGGATCAAGACCAGCGACAGCGGGACCACGATCATGAGGCGTGCCTGCGCACGTTGCTGGTTCTCGAACTGCCCACCGAACTCCACGACATAGCCGGGTGGCAACTCGATTTTCTCGGCGATGGCTTTGCGAAGGTCGGCAACCAAGCCGCCCATATCCCGGCCTTCGACATTCGCCTGGATGACGACGCGACGCTGAACGTCATCCCGCCGAATTTGCGGCGGGCCGCTTTCGATGGCGACCGTCGCCAGTTCGCCGACGCGCACCAGCGCACCGTTGGGAGCCTTCATGACCAGGCTGCGAATGGACTCGGGACTATCGCGGTAGGATGAGCCCAGCCGCACATAAATGTCGTAGCGCTCATTGCCATTGATGATTTGACCGGCCGCCGCGCCGCCGATGGCGTCTTGGACCACGTCCATCAACTCGCCAACGGAGATGCCATAGCGTTCAAGCACCGAACGATTGGGGATCACCGTCAGCTGCGCTTCGCCGGCCACCTGTTCGAGCGCGACATCCGCCGCCCCTTCGGTGCTGCGGACCAACCGTTCGATCTCCTGACCTTTGGCGGTCAGCGTATCGAGGTCGGTGCCGAAGAGTTTTATCGCCAGCTGTGCGCGAACGCCGGAGAGAAGTTCATCGACGCGCGTGGCGATGGGTTGTGAGAACGAGAAGAGCAAGCCGGGATGAACCGCCATAGCCTCTTCCATCTTCTTCTGAAGTTCCGGGCGGGTGGATGCGGTGGTCCATTCATCGTGGGGTTTGAGCCCAACGACGATTTCGATGTTGGAGACGGGCTCGGGATCGCCGCCAAGTTCTGGCCGGCCGATGCGCGCGGAGGTGTAGGTGACCTCGGGGAATTGGATGAGCTTGGCTTCCATCCGCTTCGCGACGGTGAGCGATGTTTCCATGCTGGCGGAGGGCGCAAGCGTCGTGCGGACGTTGAGGGTGCCTTCTTCCAATTCCGGTACGAATTCACTGCCGAGGAATGGCAGCAGAAGCAGCGAAAGAGCGAACGCCCCAACGGCCCCCAGCAACACTTTGCGTGGATTGCTTTGAATGCGCGGCAACCAGCGGCGATAGAGCCGCTCGATGGGCACCATGACCGGGCTGTCGCGATGGGTCGCGCCGTTGGGGAAGGCGTAGCTCGAAAGCGCCGGGATCACGAACAATGCGACAAAGAGCGAGGCGATGAGTGCGAAGACGATGCTCAT
>CAYQWK010000803.1:0-1860 GCA_964420805.1 uncultured Bifidobacteriaceae bacterium
CTCGCGGCCAGGGCGCCACGCCGCTCCGGCCCGGTTACCTCTACGTTAGGCGTCACAACCCCATGCGCGTGAAAGTCGTTGAAGCCGGGCCGGATGACCTCGACTCCACTCTTCTGGTCGAGCGCACTGCTTTTGGGCAAGAGGAAGAAGCCGAACTGGTCGCAGCGCTGCTTCAGGATCCAACGGCTCGACCACACCTGTCTCTGCTGGCGCTCATTGACGACATGCCCGTCGGACATGTTCTCTTCACCCGTGTGGCGATTGGCGGCACGGCCACGACCGTTTCAGCGGCCATCCTCGCACCCTTGGCCGTTTTCCCCAACTTTCAGCGCCAAGGCATCGGCAAGGCCCTCATCGAAGACGGTGCTCGCAGGCTCGCGGCCTCCGGTGTGAGCTTGCTGTTCGTCCTCGGCCATCCGGCCTACTACACGAGGTCGGGGTTCGCTCCTGCTGCGCCGTTTGGCCTTCTCCCGCCATACCCCATCGTTCCCCAGGAAGCATGGATGGTTCGTTCTCTGGGCCCAGACATCCTCGGCACTGTCTCCGGCTACGTCTCATGTGCGCACAGCCTGGACAAGCCAGAGTACTGGCGCGAATAGCTTTACCCACTCTCGGCACAACGTGACGCCTAACATGTCGGTCAACCGGAGCCTCCACGGCATGCCGCCCGGGCCGCGAGGCGCTCGTTGTCCATGTTGCGCCTCGCGGCCCGGGCGCCACGCCGTTCCGGCCCGGTTACCTCTACGTTAGGCCGCACAGACGCTCGGTTTGCGGTCAATCTGCGAGAGCTCTCAGAGCGGCATATCGCTTCGACTACGATCTCGCGAATGGCATTCACCGACTTCGAGCGAGCCGCCAACCACGCAGCACTGAAGTGGTTCCTCGCGCGACACGATCCACCGCCGCACATCAAGAGCCAGCTCGATTTCGGCTACGCAATAGTTGGCCACACGGTTGACCTTCTTGAGATTCGGCCAGACTGGCAGGACAAGTCCACGACGCGCCAGCGCCCTTTCGCCAGAGTGAAGTACGTCCGCGCAAAGGACGAGTGGCGTCTGTACTGGATGCGAGCCGATCTCAAGTGGCATCTGTACGAACCTTCGCCGGTTCATCACAGCCTTCAGGACGCCCTGGCGGTGGTTGACGAAGACCACTACAGATGCTTCTTCGGCTAGTACGAGGTGCGGCCTAACATGTCGGTCAACCGGAGCGCCAACGGCTGGCCGCCTTGCCCGCGCGGCGCTCGCTGTCTATGCTGCACCGCGCGGGCAAGGCGTCCATCCGTTGGCGCTCCGGTTACCTCTACGTTAGGCCGCAGAACTCAACTTGCACGCATCGGTGGCACTCGTCTACCTTCTCAGGCATGGAGACTACGAGTACAGAGACCCTCGAGACGAACTCGTGGGTCAGGGCCTCACAGCGCGCGGTCGAATGCAAGCCACTGCGGCAGGGAAGTGGATCGCCAGCAACGTCGACCCTGGCTTTGTCTTGATCAGCCAAAGAGACCGCAGAGCTTGTTGGGAAGGTGTCCGCCCCAACCCAAGGGCTCGAAACCGCAGACCTGAGAGAGTGCCCGGACACCTACTTCGACCGTCACGATCCGGTCAGATCGCGGGCAGCCCAAGCATTTTCGCTCCTCGTCGCACTCGGATCAGCCCAGGACACCGTGGCTGTCTGCCATGCCAACTTGATCCGGTATGTCCTCGCACGTGCCGGCAACTGGTCTGCTCGGCGCTGGAAGGCTCGAATCATTCCGCTCTGTAGTTTGTCCGTTGTCTCTGTCCCGGCTGAGCCCAATGAACATATGGCGGTCCAAGAAGTCGCGAAAGTAGGCCATCTTCCAAAGGCACTGCGTGACCC
>CAYQWK010000804.1:0-1860 GCA_964420805.1 uncultured Bifidobacteriaceae bacterium
GGAGGAACAGGTTTTTGATTTCCCTTTCCTGCTCCACTTCTGCAATCCGCGGGTTCCGTTCGCGTAGTTCGGCTGCCAATTCGGAGCACCAGTCTTCAAGATTTCGCTCGAAGGCGCTGTAGTCATCTTCAGCCGCGCCAGACCGCTTGCCAAATTTAGGGACAGGGATGCCGTTGAGCGAGAGCCGCTCGATCATATTCTCCACGGCATCGTGCTGAAACCCGGTCAACAGGATTTGACCTTTGATACGCGCACCTCGTTTGTCTGCCATCTCGTTCAAGCGCTCTAGAGTCGCAGCGATAACAGTGGTCTTGCCGGTGCCCGGTGGGCCTTGGATCAGCGCTATGTCTGGTGTGTTTAAGGCCACCTCAATGGCTTTTTCCTGCATTGCCGTTGGGTCATTGCGAAAGACTTTCTTACGCACAAATGCCGTAAGCGGTGGGATTTTTTGCGGTTCGCGGGTTCGGGTGATTTGTCCCTGTTCCTCAATCAACAAACCAAGTTGAGGGTTGGCGCTGCGACCTTCCAGAATCGCTTGGCGTGCATTCATGCGTCGCTCGATTTGGGCAACATCACCCTTAAGCGAGAGAACGAGGGTGCCCGATGGTTTAGGCAGACTCTCTGTTTTTAGCTTGACCGAGCAGCCTTCCATTTCAAATCCAATGACTTCGAAATAGGTCTTTGTCTCGTTCTTCTCCCGCTTTTCGCCAAGTTTCTTGGCTACCTCCGCCGCATTTCTGATTTCTCGCTCAAATTCCTTGAAACGCAAAGTTTCGTCCAGCAAATAGCTAGGCAATTCGTCGACAAGTTCGACCTCTTGGACGCGACCTTCAGCCAGTGCGGTCACCGCTGAGTCAGAGGCTTCAGTAATACGAACCGACACAGTCCCGTCCCGCCTCTGCGTCATGTCCGTGAATTGCAACGCACCGACTGCGCGAGCCTGCTTGAGTAGAAGCTCGCCTTCCATGTCGCCAAACTCATCCCACTTCTTTAGGTAACTTCCGTCATCCAGCGTGAGTGCAGTCATTTGCGCTTTGGCAAGAATTTGCACCTGTCCTGCCTGCGTCCAATCCACGAAACGCAGCCGACCTTTCGCCAAGCGCAGGGCGCGGTCGGGGTCAGTCTTTTGGCCCTTCAGGCGGGATGCGATGAAGATGGAATTGCCGCCCGGCATTGCTTTTTCCGTAACAACGAAGCGGATACCATCTCCGGTAATGCCGAAAGAGTTTTTGGAAGTCGGTTCTGCCCTTACTTCGCGTGGCGCTTCATCGGCGTCTGGTTTCAGGTCTCGATCAATGGCTGGGCCAGTGGTCAGAAAGAAGTAGGCGTTGTCGCCTTGCTGGAAACAGCAGACTTGGCCGAGAGTCTCGTAAGAGCGCTTGCCCTTTTCGCCAAGACGCATCTTTGCAAGTCTGCTTTCCACATATTCATCCACGCCGATTTCGACATCGCCCATTTCCAAACGGTCGCCCGTGAAAAATGCGATTTGTAGTTCGATGCTGCCATCGGCAGCAGGGCTGGCCAGTTGCGCCAGCAAGGAACGTCCGCTGGCGAGCTCGGCATTGAGGAGGCGGATGTCTGCTGCGACGACGGGTCGGACGAATACAACGGAGTCTCTTAAGCGAATTTCAAATTCATCCGTATGGCGCAACCTGGCCTCCACCGAGAATACGGGCTGCTCTTGTAGAGGCGGTATCTTGGTGCGCGGCTTGACTCGGATGCTAAGGATGCGGGCGGGAATGTCTTGAAAATTCATTTGCCCCCCTCTACGAACTTGAAAGTCAGGCTTTTAGGAAAAGCCTTTGCGCCCCGGGTGGGAACTGCCGTTTTGGCCGCGAAATTCAGCACGGACTCGTATTC
>CAYQWK010000805.1:0-1855 GCA_964420805.1 uncultured Bifidobacteriaceae bacterium
GAGCCACCGCCAGGGTTCCGAAGTCATGCAACCCCTCGCCACGCCCGTCATCGGCGGAATGATTTCCAGCCTCATCCACATCCTCATCGTCACGCCCGTCATTTTCCTCTGGCTGCGAGCACGCGAACTCCCGTCGAGTTCGGCAACCACGCCCGCTGCCACGGAACAACCAGAAACAAAAAATACATCCGACACATGAAGACCATCTGTTCAATGCTCGTCGCCGCTTCCGTCGCCACGTTTGGCGGCGCGGCGCTCACCGGCTGCACCAGCGACGGCCACGACCATGCAGGCCATTCGCACGGTGCTGCCGCCGCGAAGCCGTATCCGCTCAACAAGTGTCTCGTCACCGACGAGGCGTTCGAGCACGGCAAGCCCTACACGTTCGTTCACGAGGGGCAGGAGATTAAGCTCTGCTGCAAGGACTGCCTCGCCGACTTCAAGAAGGAGCCGTCGAAGTATCTCTCCAAGTTGAACGCGCCCAAGTAACGCACGCGCCCAAAGAATTTCCGCCGTCATGGTGACGGTGAAAAACCAACAGCAAAAACAAACACTATGAAGTTCACGAAACACATCCTTACTGCGGTTCTGCTCACCGGCCTCGCTGCCGGAGTCCTGAGCGCCCGCGCCGACGACAAACACGCCGAGCACAAGGCCAAGCCCTATCCGTTGAAGACCTGCATCGTCTCCGGCGAGGAAATCAACGAGAAGGGCGACATGAAGCCGCACGTCTTCACCCACGAAGGTCAGGAAGTGAAGCTCTGCTGCAAGTCCTGCTTGAAGGACTTCAACAAGGACAAGGCGGGCTACCTCAAGAAAATCGAGGAAGCGGCCAAGAAGGAAAAGAAGTAGGCGCACACGCATTGGCACGCCGCGCGGGCCATCCCCGGCGGGGTTTTCCCCCAGCCCTGCCTCCCTTGGCGACCCGGCGGCGTGCCTTGCTTTCCTTTGACCAGCGCGGAGAAGTGTAATTCCCCGCGACCCTCTGCGTCAGCTTGGGTGAATGAACGCGATTGAAAAACATCTGCTGGCCCACCTGAACGAGTTCACCGGCTTCGCCCGCAAGCGGCTGGCCGACCCGGAACTCGCGGCGGACGCGGTGCAGGAAAGTCTGCTCAAGGCATTGAAGGCATCGGGCACCGTGCGCGATGCGGAGAGCGCCAAGGCGTGGTTCTATCGCATCCTGCGCCGCACCATTATTGACCTTTATCGTCGCCGCGACGTGCAGGAGCGGGCCGTGGCGCGGATGGAGCGAGAACTCGATTCACCGCCGACGCCGGACGAAGAGCGCGTGGCGTGTGGGTGCTTGGAAAATTTGATTTCCACCTTGAAGCCGCAGTATGCCGCGCTCGTGCGTCGGCTCGACTTGGACGGCGAGGCGCTGGAACCGGTCGCCGCCAGCCTCGGCATCACGAGGAACAATTTGAAAGTGCGGCTGCATCGCGCCCGCAAGCAGTTGAAGGAGCGCGTCAAGCAGACCTGTCGCATGTGCGCCCGGCACGGCTGTCTGGATTGCACCTGTGATTCCACTTCGGAGCGAAAGGATTGAGTTATGGCCCAAGACCCCATTTGCGGAATGACGGTGAACGAGGCGACGGCTCTCCGCGCCGAGCGCGACGGACAGACGTTCCACTTTTGCAGCGAACACTGCCGCCAGAAATTCATCGGACAGGCGCGGCCTGCGAAGTCCATTCCACTCGCCGTGAGCGACACAGGCCACGGCTGCTGTGGCGGAGCGAAAGAGAAGCAGGCGGGCGGTTCCGGTGATTGCTGCGGTGGTAACAGCGGGCACGAAGAGCACGCTCGCAAAGCGCAGGAACATTCCTGCTGCGGAGGCCAAGGCCACGAAGTCGCG
>CAYQWK010000806.1:0-1853 GCA_964420805.1 uncultured Bifidobacteriaceae bacterium
GCGCACCGTGCCCCGGTCCAGCGCCAGTTCCCGCGCAATCCGGCGCCTGGACCAGTCCTGCTCGTGCAGCAGGAGAATGCTCTGTTGTTGATTCACTTTGAGTTGATTCGTTCGCCCCCAGTGTCCCCGAAGGATCACCCAGGCCGATGCCTCACCTCAAAGGCGGCTGGTTTTCACGCGCAAATCACTGGCTGGTTTTGAGTTCCCGCTGACAGTGGAGACACACGCGTGGTGTTGCTAAGGCGATGGAATCGGCACAAGAGGCAGTTCGAGGGTGCGGATCAGCGGACTGAAGGTCTGCCCGTTCAGTTTCCATGAACGATTCCAGATCGAGGCGGGAAAGAGCGGGCGGCTGTGAGCATCAACGACGGCTTGCCAGTCCCCGGCGCTGGCAAACGTCCGGCCGCGGTCGAACATCTCACGGGCGTTAAGGAAACCCAAATAGACGAGAACGACGGGGACGCCCAGTTGGGTTAACTTCCAAGCCCAGGCGAAGCGGTTGGACATCTGATAATTCCAGTCGTGAGACAATGCCCACACCAGCCCGGTCTCCTCCGACAGCGCCAGGCTTGCGTCACGAACACACCAACCGATGCGCGCGTGATTGCGACGGGCGGCGAAGGACACCGGCGGCTTGATTTTGCGACCAGCCTCCTCCTTGGCGATCTCCTGCTCGTGAGCCTTGGCCTCGACGAGAAGCAGCCCGTCCGCGCCTCCAATGCGGCAGGTGCTGGCAATGTCCCAGTTGGGGGTGCGCGGATTGCCGTCCGTGGCGACAAGCCACCAGGATAGCAACTGCTGGCTTACCCCAGCCGGGAGAAGGCGCAGGGCGTTGTGGAGTTCAGCTTCCTCCAGTTGATCAAAGCCCTGTGGCATCCATGCGTCGGTGGGACGCACCGTCCCCCAAGGTTCGATCAAAGCGGTAAGGCGTCCGGCAACCTCGGTCGCAGTGCCATGCGTGAGCAGGTGACAACGGGGTTTGCTACCGCGGCGGGCTTTCTTTGGCAGGCGTTGGAGCAGTTCATTCATGGGGCGAGTGGATTCGTGCCGAGGGCGCGGGTCTGGCGCAACGGTGTTTCCGGCGCGGCAAACTGCCACTGGTGCGCACTCATCCGCGTCGGGATTGGTTTGCGTTTCATATGCGTCCTCTTCCGGCTACTTGAGCTTGAGTTGACCCACCCGGTAACGCCGCTGTCCGTCATGTCCCGGCAGTGGCAATGCGATGAGTGGAGTTCCATCCCGCTGCCCCACGGATACGAATGCCTCATACGCGCCCGGCTTCACCGGTGGTGCGTGATTGCCATGCCGCATGGCCACGGTGAACCTCGACTTCAACGGTCTTGCGACGGCTTGGCCCGGCGGCGCCACGCCCAGCTCCTTCATGTCGAAGGTCTCATCCACCAAGGCCGCTACGATGCCACCCTTTGCGTCCTTCAAGGTCAGCGACCAGAAGCCGCCGCCGTAGCAGGGTGCCACGCCCGCGTTGGCCCATGTTGTTTCGACGATGAAGGGCTCCCCAAGCGCCACCTCACCGGGCCAGCGGATCTCCTGCAAGTGGATCCGGTAGCCAAGCCGGCGGTTGATGCGTTCAACGGCTTCCCGGTTCTCGTTCAGCTCCTCCCTCGGCCACCAATGGATGGACATGTAGCTGGCGTGGTAGTCCTCCACCGACTTCAGCAGCAGGTCGCCGCTCCAGGCCTTGCGGGCCTTGGAGCTGCCGTAGTGTTCGTGTTCGAGGATGACCGGCAACCGGGGCCAGAATTCCTGCGCCATTTCGGCGTGATACCACGAGTGCGGCGGCGGCTGGACGAGGATGCTGTCGTCGCGCATCGTCACGCCTTTCGAGAGCGCGT
>CAYQWK010000807.1:0-1849 GCA_964420805.1 uncultured Bifidobacteriaceae bacterium
GATCAGGTTTAACGGCACGCCTGGCACGTCGCTCACCGTCCTCAGCAACAACGCCGCGCGCATCACCGTGCCCGGCGGCGCAAGCACCGGCCCGATTTCGCTGATTGCGCCTGCTGGAACGAACACCACGTCGTCGAGCTTCTTCCTCGATTATCCGCCCGCGCTGAGTCTCGACGCCTCCACGCCGCCGTTGCTGCGCCTGCTCTGGGCCCCGCAGTTCTACACCTACACGGTGGAACAGAACCAAAACCTGAGCATCCCCGGGAACTGGGTTGGCTTGAACATCGGCACCTTCACGCTCAACGGCTCGAACGTCGTGACGACGACGAACCTCGACGCGCAGATGTATTACCGGTTGAAACGCTAGAACGGCTCCCGCCTTACGGCGTCAGCGTGCGATAGAACCGCATCGGGGCATTGGTGGCGAGCGGGTCCACGAACTGCAACGGCCCGTTCGTGGCCGGCACATTCGTGGCGATGGTTTCCCAATTCGGCGGAGCAAGGCTCGTCGCAACCTGCAGCAGATACGACACACCCACGACGCCTTGTGTGGCGCCGAGTGTGAATCCCCCCACGCCATAGCTTCCCGTCAGGTTCAGCGGATAAACGACGCGCACGAGAACCGACCCGCCCGCCGCGCCGCCGCGCCCGTCGCTGACGGAATAGGTGAACAGATCGAGCGCGTTGCCATTCGTCGGCGACGGCGTGTAGTAGATGTTGAAATCGTCGTGATCCATCAATGCGCCGTTCGTGCTTGTCTCACTTAATCCGGCCAGCGCCAGCACATCGCCATCCGCATCCGTGTCATTCGTCAGCACGCCGGCGATGGGAATTATCAGTGCCGCGTTCGGCGCGCGATTGAACACATCATTCGCGACGTCCGGCACATGATTCACCGTGAGCGTCGCGTTCGAACTCGCCGACAGGCTGCCGTTGTTGACGACCACCGAGTAATTCCCCGCGTCCGACGGCTGCACGTTGGTGATGACGAGCGTGGTGTTCGTCGCGTTGGCGAGGGCGTTGGTGTCGTTGAAATACCACTGGTAATGCAGCGTGCCAGGTCCGTTCGCCGCCACGCTGAAGGTGGCGGTTTCGCCGACGTTGTTCGTGCGGCTCTGCGGCTGGCTGGTGATGTCGGCGGGCGGCGGGATGGTGTAGAGCAGCGTGCCCATGATGGCGAGGTCCTCGGATGTGGAATTCGCCACGTCGAACACATACCACGTGCCCTGGGCATTTGTTCCGCTCCAGTTCACGATGCGGAACGTGACGTTCGTGGTCCAAAGAATGTTCTGCAATGCCGCGACGCCGCTGAGGTCAATCGGGCCGAGCGACGCGCCGCTGGACGTGGCGTTGGTGTAGAAAACATTGGTGATGTTCACGAACGGGCCGGTGCCCAGTTGGTATTGCAACAAGCCGTTGGTCGGCCCGGTGCCGGAACGCCGGTAGTCGAACTTGCTGAGTGAGGTAAAGGAGACTTCGTAGCCGAAATTCGCCGCAACCGAGAAGGAGATGAATTGATTGGAACTGATGGCGATGGCCGAAGTGCTGTTCGTCCAGTTGCTGCCGCCCCAGCCGCGCGCCGCGCCGGTGCCGTTGGTGGAAACACCCGGACCGCGCGTCAGACCGCCGACCGCCACGTTCAGCGAGTAGGTCGAGGGCGGGAGCGGCGAGGTGCCGAAGTTCGACTGCCCGCTCACATCCCAACCGGCCAGCACGAGCGGCACGCCCGCGAGCGAGTTGACCGGGATGATGTCGCTGACGGTGTTGTTGCCGGGGCTGGTGTCGCCGCCGCCCGCCAGAGTGACCGTATTGGTGATCATGGCCGGCGTGTTGGACGCCACGTTCACGG
>CAYQWK010000808.1:0-1842 GCA_964420805.1 uncultured Bifidobacteriaceae bacterium
AGGACAAGGTCCACGTCCACGACCTCAACGCAACGATCCTGCACCTGCTCGGCTTCAATCACGAGAAGCTCACCTACCGCTTCCAGGGCCGCGACTTCCGCCTGACCGACGTGCATGGTGAGGTTGTGGAGAAGTTGCTGGCCTAGAATCAGGCGCCAACCTACTGGGCGCGCAAACGGATGAACACGTTGCTTCCAGGCGGGCGTCCGCAAATGGTCTCGTTGGTGCCACCCAGGAAACGGTATTGCTGAACGGAGAGTCTGAACCAGTTCGTGCTGCTCAAGTTGGTTGAGTATTCCGGCAGAAGGGAGAACGAGTTCGTTCCGAGCGACCGGACCACGACATTTGTTCCCACTTGGAAGCCAACGATTGGCGGCGGGGGAGGAACGGCCGGCGGAGGCGGTGGCACCGTCAAAATATCTCCCTGCATGGACGCACCGTGAATGAAGCAATCGTAGGTGTAGTTTGATGCGTTGGTGGGAACTTGGTAGGTCAACTTACCCTGCGCAGTGTAATTCCAATACGCGGCGCCATCAGGGCCGGTCACGCCGGGGCTGTTAATCCGAAACATGTGCCCTCCAGCGTTTACATTCACACTGAAGATATAGAGTCCGCCGCGGACGAGCGTCAGCGTGGGCGCGTTCACACCGTTGATTTGGAACACAGTGCTGTCCGCCGTTGTCACCACGGTAAAATCCGGCACGTTGCTAGAAAGCAGCAGTCCGCCGGTAATCTGACCTGCGAAATCGCCCTGCCCGAAAACGGCAGGCGATGAACTGGCATTCGTTCCCGGGAGCAATGTTCCGATGGTCGATTTGCCAAGCAGCCCCCAGTCATGCTTGCGCGCCTCCTCGTAAGTGAGGCCAACGGAGGTTCGCCAGCCGCGAATCTGATAAGCGATAGGCTTCCCTGGTTCGGCACTGACAAATGTACCGATCTGGCTCGGCACGCCGAAACGCCCGTTCCGGCCAGGCATGTTCGTTGTCGTTGCCGCGAGCTTGAACAGGGACTCTTCGGTGGTGCCGGCCGCGGCGAGGTAAAGCCCGAAGGAGTAGGGATCGTTTGTGGCCACGGGTCCGGACACACCCCCGGCATTTGTCAGCACCAAGGTCGAGTCAGTGTTGGTGAACTGCACCATGAAACCCGCATTCGTCGCCTGCCAGACGGCATTGGTGAACGGTCGCAGTTCAAAGCCAGTGCTCAGTCCAGACACGGCAGAGAAAATATTGGGAGCGCTGTTGGAAACCATGTTGGGCGTGATGGAGATGACAGGCGATTTTCCCATCAGATTTCCACTGAGCAACGCGGCCTCTTCGTAGCTGGCTCCGGCCCTTCGAGGCCAGCCTCGCACCTGCACCGCGATAGTCTGGCCTGTGTTGTTCGGGACTGCCACTGAAGGCTGCAAGACACCAATGCGACCGACAGCGAATGAATTGCTGACGGTTCCGGCGAGAATGAAGTTGCCACCATCAGGTGTTCCGTCGGGTGCCACGTACACGCCGAAGAGGTAAGGATCGTTCACTGCCAGAAAGCCGGCTGCCGTCCCGGTGTTGGTCAAGATTGTGGCGGTACTACCATTCTGGCACTTCACGAATGCTTGCCCGAATCCGGTATGCAGGCTGGTCAACAGAATCAGCAGAATCGTGTGGATACGCATTGTGTTCTCCTTTTCGAAGTGTTTTTCCGCGTGTTGGTTGTTTTTCCGGGCACCTCAAGCTCCAGTCCTGATAATTGGGAACGCGGAAATAACTACCGCACGTTGGATGAACCGTCAAAACCGAAAACATCAGGGCAGACGCACTTAAACATCTGTGAAGAAATGTATGTACATTGCACATACAA
>CAYQWK010000809.1:0-1842 GCA_964420805.1 uncultured Bifidobacteriaceae bacterium
GACCTGCACCGTGTTGCCGAGATACTTGCCTTCGCGCTCCTTGGTCAGCACGTTCATGTAAACCTGGCCGCTGGTCAGGTTGTTCATGCGCGAGAGATTGGTGCTGGTGAAGCGCTCGTAGTGCCCGAGGTCGAGGTCCGTCTCCGCGCCGTCATCGAGCACGTAAACCTCGCCGTGTTGGTAGGGCGACATGGTGCCGGGATCGACGTTCAGGTAGGGATCGAACTTCTGGAGCGACACCTTCAAGCCGCGGTTCTCCAGCAACGTGCCGAGCGCCGCCGCCGTCAGCCCCTTGCCGAGCGAACTCACCACACCGCCTGTGACAAAAATGTATTTCATGGGAAATGACGAATGACCAATGACGAATAACAAACGACGATTCGGTGGTCCGCGTGCCCTTCCTGGCGCCGCGCCTCCTTCGTCATTTGAATTTCGTCATTCGTCATTCTTCAGCCTGCTCAAAATCTCTTCCACTCGCGCCACATCCCCTGGCACGTCCACACCCACGCTGTCGTAATCCACACGCACCACGCCAATCTGTATGCCGTTCTCCAGCGCCCGCAACTGTTCGAGCTTCTCAGCGCCTTCCAGCCGCGACACCGGGAATTTCACCAGCCGCAGCAGCGTCTCGCGGCGGTATCCGTAAATGCCCAGGTGCTTCAAAAAAGGAAACGCCGCCAACTGTTCGGCACTCGAACGACTGGCGGCATCGCGGACGAACGGAATCGTGCGCCGCGAAAAATATAGGGCGCGGCCCGAAGCGCTGACAACGACTTTCACCACGTTCGGGCTTTCATACTCCTCCACCGTGCGCACTGCTGTGGCCGCCGTGGACATCTCATTTCCGTCCAGCGCCCCGGCGACCGCGTCGATTACCGCTGGGTCGATCAACGGTTCGTCCCCCTGGATGTTCACCACCGCATCGCACGCGCAGCGCGCCGCCACCTCGGCGATGCGATCCGAGCCGCTGGGATGATCTTCTCGCGTCATTTCCACCCGGCAGAACTTCCGCGCCACATCAGCGATTCGCGCGTCGTCCGTGGCCACGATCACCTCGCTCAGGGAGCGCGCCAGGCGGCATTGCGCAACCACGCGCTCGATGAGCGGCCGGCCGGCGATCAACGCCAGCGGCTTGCCTGGAAAGCGCGTCGAGGCGAAACGCGCGGGGATGACGCCAAGAATCTTCATGCCGCACGCGCTGTTATCGGAATTCCCCGGCCAAGGAAAGTGAAAGCTGATCCTGGAATCAAAAGTTGAACCGTGAACGGACGCCAATACACACGAACGAGCTGCCTTGGATGCGCCGAGGGCACGGTCGTCTGCCTCCGGACTAATCGCACGAATGACGCTCAACCGAGCAGCGCTTTCACAATCGCGTTTCCGATGCCGACCAGCGCGGCGCCCGAAATGAGTCCGGCGCAAATGGGTTCGCAGCCTTCCACCCAACGATCGTGCGTGCGGGTTCCGGGCGCTGGCGCGCCGCGGCCTTTCCACCAGAACAACGCCGCCCCCAGCCACATCGCGAACGTGGCCTCCGGCGGCAGCACCACGCCCAGGCCCACGGACACCGCCGAAATCGGGAAGCGTCCCTTGGTGAACAACCGCATCAACTCGAACGCCGCCGCCGCCACGGCTGCCACGATCATTGAAACCACCGCCGAGGCCGGGAGGTTGCCCACGCCGCGGGCGATGAGGTCGGCCACGCCCTTCCATTGCAGCGCGGCCGGCATGGCGAATTGCTCGGAGATGAGCGTGCTCACGGAGCGGACGCCCTCCCTGTTCTCCGGCAGAAACAACAGGAAGAAGAGCGGTGTGGAAGCGAGCGCGCCGGCGAAGATTCCG
>CAYQWK010000810.1:0-1841 GCA_964420805.1 uncultured Bifidobacteriaceae bacterium
AAATGACCCCCTCAACTACTTGCGTTTCGCGCCTCTGACCGTCGAGGGAGGCACCAACACGCTGCTGCGTTTCACCGCCATCTCGAACCGGGTTTACACCATCCAGACCCGCGACACGTTCGGGAACGCCAACTGGAGCAACCTTTTCAACATCAGCGCCGTCACTACAAACCGCGTACTCGCGCTGACGAACAATGTGCCGGGCGTTCCGACTCGGTTCTACCGCCTGGCCGTTCAGCCGCAGTAAAACCAGCAACAACGACGGGGGACACATGACAAAACAACAGATTGCCGCGAAGGTCAGCAAACAGACCGGGGTTCCGGCCATTCAGGTCGCGAACGTGATACAGCAAACGCTCGACTCCATCTCGAACGCGCTGGCGGACGGGGACCACATTGAACTGCGCAACTTCGGCGTGTTCGCCGCGCGCCTTCAGAGAGCCAGAACGGGCCGCAATCCCAACACCGGCGCGGCCGTGCCCGTGCCGGCGCGCGCGGTGGTGCGCTTCAAGCCTGGCAAAGAGATGCGTCGTCTCGTGGCTGATCGCGCGACGACCGTAATCGTTTCTCGCCAGCAGTCACCGCGCCCGGCGGCCTGAAGCTACAGCGCTTTTAATGACGCGATCACCGGCATCCGCGAAGCGCGGATCGCCGGCAAAAGGCTTCCCACAACGCCGACCAGGAGCGAAAACACCATTCCCTGCACCAGCAGTTCCGGCGTGATGCGGAACTGAAAGACCGTCTCGCTGAAGCTCTCGAAGCTGATCGTGGCCGTGGTTCGTCCGTGCATCCACAGCGACAGCGCGCAGCCCGCCGCGCCGCCCGCCAGGGCCAGCAGCGTTCCCTCGATCACAAACGCCAGCAGCACCGTCCGTCGCCGGAATCCCAGCACCCGCAGCGTCCCGATCTCTCGCGTTCGCGCCCCCACGCTCGCGTACATCGTGTTCATCGCCGCGAAGACCGCGCCCACCGACATCATCACAGCGAGAAACCCGCCCAGCGCCTTGATCGGCTTGGCCGTCTGCGTTTGCGCCGCGTAATACTCCGTTTCCCGCAGCGCCCGCACCGGGAGTTGCTTGTTGCCTTCGATCCGCTTGATCAGATCCGCCGCGCTCGTGGATTCCGCCACGCGCACCAGCACGCTCGAATAGTTCTCGCGGTCGAACATTGCCCGGCATTCGTCCGCATCCATCCACACCTCGGAGTCGAATGCGCTGTTGCCGGCCTCGTGAACACCGACCACCAGAAGGTCGCGGCTCCCGAATTTCACCCGCGAACCGATCTCGAAATTCTCAAAGCGCGCCGCCAATCGCCGGCTCACGACCAGTTCGCGCCGACCGGGCGTGAACCACCGGCCTTCGGTCAGCTTCACCTGCGGTCGCAGTGCCATACCTTGCGGGGCCACGCCCCGGATCAGCACATGCGCCTCGCCGCCGTTGGCGCGCCGCGGCAGGTTCACCAGTACCACCACGTCCGCCGAGATCAATGGCTGCCCTGCCGCGTCGCGTGCGGTTTCGGGCAGGTATTGCAGCAGCCGCGCCTGGCTGCGTGAAATCTGGCTGCTCGATTCCGCCGTCGAGCCGTTGCGCACCACCATCACATTGCGCGGATCCCCGGTGTTCGCGCTAGCGCGCTCCAACCCGGCGGCCAGCGACTGCACCAGCACGTACACCGCCACCACCAATCCGACGCCTAGCACCGTGGCCACCGTCGCGCGCCAGCGGACGAACACGTTGCGAATGTTATACTGTATGGGAAGTGCCATCAGGCTCACCTGGTTGCATCGTCCAGCGCGGGGAACGGGAACAGCTTGCTCTGCGTGTGCTGCGATTGGGCGAGCT
>CAYQWK010000811.1:0-1829 GCA_964420805.1 uncultured Bifidobacteriaceae bacterium
GAGGAAAGGGTTGCCGAGAGAACTCGTCAAACTTGATGCTTTCGACGGTCGTTCCAACTTTGGTCAATGTCGCCAGTATCAGGCGTTCAAAGCCTTGGATTATTAGCTGAACGTAGCGAGCCAATGCCGGTTGAACGAGACATAGCGCCTTTAGGTCCTGATTGATGGTGCACATGCGCTCGTTGATCGCGACTGGCACCATTCGGCGAAGAATTCCACTACGGACCACGATCAGCACAGAGTTGGCGGGAATACTGGCAAGTCCATCTGACAACGCTAGTTCGGAAACGTGGTCCTCGGTTTCCTTGACCACCAGTGATTTCATGTCCTTCGGCGACACCCACGGGATTGGGCCGCTCCAGTACTCCGAGCGATTGGTGCTTGGCGTTTTGCCGCCCTTGAATTCACCGAGGACGGCTAATCGAATCCAGTTCCAGCCGGTTGGTGCGCGAAATGGACGCTCATCTTCGCCCACAACCGGCGTTGCCTTGTTTTTACTGAAAGTACCTTCCGCCTCCAGCCGCGCCCGCTCCTTCGCAATCCGCTTGAGCAATTCGCTCGCCGGTTCGTCGTTCGGGTCCTGCGGCACCAGTTTGCCGCGCACCGCCAGTTCAAGGATCAGCCCGCGCAGCTTTTGGATGCCGGCAGGCGCGGCGGCGATGAGGTCGAGGTGGTCGGGGAGGTTCACTGTTGGATGCTCGGGCGGTCGGTTGAAATCACGACGCATCGGGTAGCGAATGACTGTCGTCAGCGTCACGTTGCGCCGCAGGCAATTGTTGCAGGAGCGCCGGCAGTGCCGTTTGCACGGTGTCCCACGCCACATCGCGGTTGATGGCGAAGTAGCCGTGAGCAATGCGGTTGCGCACGCCTCGCATGCTGCGCCACGGTATTTCAGGCTGTGCATCGGCAAACGCCGCATGGCCTTCGATGACCTTGGTCGCGGCTTCTCCGATGATGACGAGACTCATGATGACCGCCTGCTGCGTGCGCTTGTCCCCAAGGAAATCCTCTTTGCTCAGGCCCTGCACAAAGCAGCACGCATCCGCCGCTGCCTGCCGCATGTAGTCGAGATGGTCGGTCAGGAGCCTCTCGCTCATACGGGCCGGGCCTCGGCGAGGACTTTGGCGCGGAACTTTGGTGGCAGGTCGGCCGGGGTCAAGAGATCGACAGGAATGCCCAGCAGGGATTCCAGTTCGTCTTGCAGCCCGCCCAGGTCGAACAGGGTGGTTCCAGGCAGCGCGTCGACCAGCAAATCCAGGTCGCTACCCTCCCGGTCGGTGCCATGCAGCACCGAGCCGAAGATGCGCGGGTTCACCGTGTTGAAGCGATTGGTTGCTTCACGGATGGCATGGCGTTCACGATCGAGAGCAATGGATGGCCGCACGGGTTCTCCTTTCATGTGTCGCCAGCGAGAACAAGCGGTTGAATACCGGGCAAGAACGGCAGGGCGGATTGGCGTCCTTCAGCCCTGGCTTCGAGGAGATCGAGCACGAAAACGGTGGGCAAGCCTGGATTGTCTGCGATCACCTGCCGGGCAGAGGGCAACCGTCTGATTCGGTCGAGCCAGTCGACCAGCAAGGTGGTCACGAGTGCATCCGGGTCGACATTGGCAAACAGGCGATTGAACTCCTTGGCCGATTCGTCCGCTACATCAACGGTCAGCGCCGCCATCGGGATTCAGCCCGCCTCCCTCTGCGCGAGTTCAGCAAGCTGCAGGCGAATCAACTCGGCGGCTTCATGGGCGCTTCGTGCAACGAGTTCAACCTGATAGCCCGCTTCTTCATTGATCTGCCGCTTGACCTCCCACAACTCGGCCAGGATGGGGTCGG
>CAYQWK010000812.1:0-1826 GCA_964420805.1 uncultured Bifidobacteriaceae bacterium
ATGTAGAGCGGGTCCATGCTGTTGCGCTCCGCGACCCGCGCCGCGACCGCCTCGGGCCAGGCATCCACGCCGGCGATGTGCGATTGGGCCAGCACGCGGTCGTCCAGCGTGAAGGAACCTCCGTTCCAGCCCAACCGGGCGTGCGCGCCCAGAACACCGAGCATGTTCTCCTTCCGCGCCGGCGGCGTGGCGGTATCGACTGGCACGTAAATATTGCCGGTGAGCTGCACGGCCACCAAGGCGACAACCGCCTCGATGGACTTGGGAATGTCGATGAGGACCGGCAGATTGCGGCGGGGTTCGGCGCCCAGTACCGCCACCGCCAGCGACGCCGCGCGCCCCCAGAGTTCCGCGAAACGAATCTGCCGGCCGTTGTCCACGACTGCGATTCTTTCGGGGAACTTCCGGGCGGTGTTCCTGAGATATTCGATGGCCAGCGTTTGCATCAGCGAAGGCGCACGCGGAATAGTTGCGGCGTCCTGTTCATGGCGCGCGAGAATCCGCCCGGGCGCGCATCCGTCAAGAACGTTGTGTCCTGCGCTTCGCCTTTCGTCGGTCCTCGCGCAGTTTCATTTTGACTGACCGCCGCCTTCTGGGATTTTAGCCGCCACTTTATGGCAAAGATTCAGCGCGCCCTGCTCTCCGTCTCCGACAAGTCCGGTCTCATTGACTTCGCGAAAGTCCTCGTCGCCGCCGGCGTGGAACTCATCTCCACCGGCGGCACCGCCAAGGCCATCCGCGAAGCCGGCCTGCCGGTGAAAGACATCAGCGCGCACACAGGCTTTCCGGAGATGATGGATGGTCGAGTGAAAACGCTGCATCCGAAAATCCACGGCGGCCTGCTCTACATTCGCGGCAATGCCGCCCATGAGGCCGCCGCGGCGGAACACCAGATCGCGCCGATCGATCTCGTGGTGGTGAACCTCTATCCCTTCGAGCAGACCGTCGCCAGGCCCAACGTGCAACTCCACGAGGCGATCGAGAACATCGACATTGGCGGCCCCTCGATGCTTCGCAGCGCGGCGAAAAATCACGAGAGTGTCACCGTGATCGTCGATCCCACAGATTACGCGACCGTGGCCGGGCAAGTGGCGGCTGATGGCAACACCACGCTTGAACTCCGCCGCAAACTCGCCGCGAAAGTGTTCGCCCGCACCGCCGCGTACGACGGCGCCATCGCCGCGCATTTGAACGCGGAGTTCGGAACGCGGACCGCGGAACTGCCCGCGTCGCTGGTCATCTCAGCGCCGCTCGCGCAGCCATTGCGTTACGGGGAGAACCCGCACCAGCAGGCGGCGCTGTACGGGAAGTTTCACGACTTCTTCAAACAACTCCACGGCAAGGAACTTTCCTACAACAACATCCTCGACCTCACCGCCGCCACGGCATTGATCGGCGAGTTCATGCAGGACGAGCCGACGCTCGCCATCCTCAAGCACACGAATCCGTGTGGTGTCGGTCAGGGCGCGACATTGCGCGAGGCGTGGGACAAGGCGTTCGCCACCGACAATCAAGCGCCCTTCGGCGGGATCATCGCCGTCAACAAACCGCTCGATGGTTCGTGCGCCGAGGCCATCGCCGAAATCTTCTCCGAGGTCATCATTGCGCCGGAGTTCACCGCCGAAGCGTTGACCGTGCTGACCAAAAAGAAAAATTTGCGGCTCCTTGAGATCATCAAATGCCCGGGCAAGGCCGCACCGTGGGACGTGCGCAGCGTGGGCGCGGACTCGTTCCTCCTCCAGCAACGCGACCTCAAGGATACACTGACCGATCTCAAGGTCGTCACCAAGCGCCAGCCCACCGCGGCCGAGATGCGTGCGCTGCGC
>CAYQWK010000813.1:0-1810 GCA_964420805.1 uncultured Bifidobacteriaceae bacterium
GGCTTCGCCCATTCGGCATCTCCCCGTCGTTCCAATAGACTGAAGATC
Source organism: uncultured Bifidobacteriaceae bacterium (assembly GCA_964420805.1). GTDB lineage: Bacteria > Verrucomicrobiota > Verrucomicrobiia > Limisphaerales > SIBH01 > JANNGC01. The sequence continues at coordinate 49 of CAYQWK010000813.1, forward strand.
GCGAATCCGCGCTGCCAATGAATAATGGTCGACCGCATCGAACAGATAACCATTTTTTCCATGCTCAATTAAAAGTCCATTGTCCCCTACATCCGACGCGAGTACTGGCCTTGCGGCCGCCATAGCCTCCAAGATTACGTTCGGAAATGCTTCCCACAGGGACGGAAGCACGACCACATCTGAGGCGGCATACACAGATGCCATATCATCTTGGCATCCGGCGAAAACTACTTGTCGCTCCATGTTGCGGTCCGCAATTTCGGTCTGTAGCTCTTTCTTTAGAACCTGATCATGTTCATTGCCAACAAAGAGGACCTTAACTTGGTCCACACTCGATCGCAGTTCCGCAATGGCCCGAATCAAACAAATATGATTTTTTTCGCGGGAAAGCCGCCCCGGCAGAGTAATTACGAACTGGGAGCCGTCTTCACCGAGAGCCCATTTTCGACGAAGAGCCAAATCCTGCCCCCCTAACGGGGCTGCGAATTTCCTCAGGTCGACTCCGTTGTGGATGACCTTGATCCGATTCGGCGTGATCCCAACGCTTGAAATCATAAGTGCCCGTGTGGCCTCCGCGTTTACCACCACTCGGTCAAGAGTTCTCTGCGTAACTCGTTCCAGTATTTTTCTCATTCTTGAGAACTGAATGTCGGTGCTTCTCTCCGACGTAACGATTCGCGAAATCCCTGCCAGTCGTCCCAGGAGTCGGGCCCACATGCCTGGCGTAGCCAGAAATGCTTGCAAAATGTTGGGCCGAATGTTCCTCAGGCGCGACCATAGGGCAAAGGCAAAAAGGGGATCGATCTTCCATCGCTTACGTACCAACACCACCGGGATTCCCACGGCGTCTAGTTCAGCGCGCAGCTGCTGGATGTCGTGGTAGATGAGGACGATCGGATCGAATCGCGTTCGATCCAAGTTAGTCGCCAATTCCACCAGCTGTCTTTGCGCTCCGCCTCGCACCAGCGAATCGATGAACAGAACGACCTTGATGCGTGCGTTTACAGACTCTCGCGGGGTCATGAGCATTATTCCATTACTTTTCGGCGCAGCGAATCGACTATCAATTCTCTGAAATCGCAGTTGGGAATGAAGGTACTGGAGTCTCGTACCATACGCGGGCGACTAAATCAGATCATTCGGATTTCGGAGACCAACCGCTTCCGAAGCACGACGCTGTAACGCTGCAACACAACGAGCGGCCGTTTTACCATCCCACAGTTTCGGTCGGTGCCCCGTGGGCCAGTTTGCTGCAAGTACTTGTTGAACCTGGGTATGCAGTACCAAGGTCGTTACGAGACGGTTTGAGCCTTCTGTAACCGTGATCGGCCGCTCGGTATTCTCGCGAAGCGTAAGGCACGGAATCCCAAGGTACGTGCTTTCTTCCTGCACGCCACCCGAGTCGGTGATGACGGCGCGCGCACTGCAGACCAGGTTCATGAACTGCGTGTAGCCCAGCGGTTCCGTGAGGGACACCCGCCCTTCGGTCAGCCCAGCCATCAACCCGAACTCTTCCAGCTTCTTTCTCGTGCGCGGGTGCACGGCAAATACCAGCGGCAGGTCGCGCGACACCTCCACGAGTTGCCTAACCAGCGGCTCCAAGTCCTTGCGTCGATCGACATTCGAAGGCCTATGCATCGTCACCACGGCGTAGCTCTTGGGTGCCAAGCCCATCGCCTCACGAGTGCCGTCTGCCTCGATGATCTCCCGCATAATCTCGAACGAATCGATCATGATGTTGCCGACGCGGTCGATCTTCGAA
>CAYQWK010000814.1:0-1806 GCA_964420805.1 uncultured Bifidobacteriaceae bacterium
CGAACTTCCGTGCCCACGACTACGAGGCCCTCGCCGGTAAATACCGCTACCTGACCAAACTCGCCCACGATGCGGGCAAGAAGATGCTCCTGCCCGTGCATCCCGGCCACGACAACTCCCATTTCGTCAACCAGCCCTACGTGATGCCGCGACGCGACGGTCAGACCTTGCGCGACTACCTTCGCGCCGCCACCGACGCCGACGCCGACTACATCATGGTCACCAGTTGGAACGAATGGCCTGAGTCCACAGTTATTGAGCCGTCGTCCTCCTGGCCAGATCCGTACCATTACCTGAAGATTCTCGCGGAGTGGAAAGGGCTTTCATTCACTCCCCCGCCGCTGCCCGGAGCCACCAAGTGAGACTCTGTATCCTCACGGCCTTGCTGCTGGCGCTGCTCCACACTGCGGATGCTCGGGCGGCCGATTCCGAAGCGGTGGGCAAAGGCGCACGGGGTGATGCACTCGCACGGATCGAAACGACCTTTGACGCTGTGCCCGGGCGGGATGCGGTCCAGAAGTGGACCATTCCCGCAAAGGGCAGCGTGCGCCTGATCGGCATGCTCCGGAAATGGTCGCCGGACGCCGACGCCACGTTCGATGTCATGGTGGATGGCAAGCCGGTCTGGAGCCGTTCCTTCGCCGCGACAGACGGTATTGGACACGGCGTCGATGTCCTTGTGTGCGATCTGGAGGCGAGAGCGATACTCACGCTGCGGGTGGCCGCGAGCAGCAGGCCGGTTCGCGTGGCCGCCGAACTGAAGGTGGTGGCGGAACCATACGTTTCCCGCTGGGCGGTGGACTTGCCTGACGGTTATCCGAAATGGAGCGAGGACCAACGCATGGCGTTTCGCCAAAAGGGTCAGGACATCCTGCGGACAATCCGCAGGGCATCGCAGGCGAAGCGCGGCAGGCTGGTGATTCCTCCGGGCGACTACCTGTTTCACGCTCGCTGGAGCCAGGTCTCGACTCTGGCCGATCTGGCGGACTTGGAGATCGTCGCCGAGGGGGTGACGTTCTGGTTTGAGCCGCCGATGGTTCACGCCCTTTTGTTTGAGCGCTGCCGCAATGTAACTGTGCGCGGCTTGACTATCGATTTCACGCAGCCGTGCTGGTTCCAAGCGCGCGTGACGGAAGTGGACCGCGCAGCGAAAAGGATTCGCGCGACGATCCTGCCGGGCTACGAACCGCGCAATGCGGATGGCAAGCCAGAGACCAAAGGCAAGCGGGCACTCATGTTCTATGATGTGCATGGTCGCTTCATCAACCACCGGCACAGCCCTGGCTCCTGGGAAATTTCCAAGGATGGCAGAAGCCTCGTTTGCCATGACATCGGCGTCTCAGGAATTCCGGCCGCTTTGCAGGCCGGCGACTACGTGGTCGGCACGATCCGCACCGGCGCCGCGCTGCGTTCAGTCAACTGCGCGGGCATGGTGTTCGATGAGGTCAACATCTGGTCCAGCCCGGGCATGGCCGTCAACGAAAGTGGTGGCGCGGGTGGCAATGTCTATCGCCGCGTGCGGGCCACCCGGCGTCCACACACCAACCGCCTTCAGGCGTTCGGCGCGGACGTCTTCCACCTCGCCGGCGCCGACCGCGGGCCGACACTTGAGCGTTGCGAAATGGCTTACGGGGCCGACGACAACTTGAACATTCACGGCAACTTCGGGCGCGTGGTCCAGCGGGTGGATGAGAAGCGGTATTACCTGGAGGGAGCCTATGCGGCGGGCGACAGCATTGAGTTCCGCGACGAGCGTTCCATCGAGTTGCTGGGCCACGCCCGGGTGCTGTCGGTCACGTCCACGCC
>CAYQWK010000815.1:0-1805 GCA_964420805.1 uncultured Bifidobacteriaceae bacterium
CGGTCGGGTTGTACCAGGGCGAACTGCTGAAGTACTGGCCGTTGACGAACACGACGGCGAGGGTGCCGTGCGCGGCGATCGAACCCATGTCGTGCGAGAGGCGGCGATGGATTTCGTCGCGGATGAAGGGATTATATTGTTCGTTGAAGCCAGCGCGTAGAACGATTTGATCAAACTCATGGGTCGAAGTGAGCGGGAAAAGCGGGTAATCAAGGCGGCCCGGCCCGTAGTCGTTGCGAAAGTAGAGGCGGAAGGAAAACTTGCTCGACGTGGTGAGCCGGGGGCGCTGGTAATCGCTGCCTTGCACGCGAATGCCGCACTCGACCTGGAAGCCGGAGTTGTCCTCGGGTGAAATGTATTCCACGGAGGTGGGGCGTTCCCAGGCGAGGCCGTGTTTGGAAGGATTGTGGTAATCGTTCGGACCGTTTGCCTGCCACGGGCCACTGTCGTAGTTGCCGCCACTGATGCCGAGAATGCCGCTCGGGCCGTAGAGATGATTCGAGGCGGTGACGATGGAAATCACCGGCAAGCTGCGGAGGCCTTCGGGCAGGTTGAACAGATAAGAATGGGTGACGGTCTGCGCCGGGAGATAATTCGCCTTGAACGCCGCGATGCGGAACAGTGTCGTGCTGGAAATCTGGAGTGAGCCCGGAAACGATGGGCTGCTGATGGTCGGCTCGGCGCCGTCGGTGGTGTAACGCAGAACTGCCCCCGGCGTGGGACAGGATGCCGTGAGCGTGAAGGGCGAGGTGAAGTGACCGCGCGTGACGTTGACGTGAACCGGCGCGACTACACCGATGATGGTGCTAACGCCGTTTGGCGTGCCGGGCGAAGGCGTGGCGAAGTAAACCGGTTGATCGCCCGGGCTATAACCGTAGGAGATATCGTTGCGTTGCTCGGGATACGGATCGAATCCGTGGATGAGCTGGCGCGGGGAATCAGAATTGTAGAGCGCGAGCGGCTCGCCGGGATTGCCGAGCTTGAAATTGGTGTGGAGGTTACTGCTCGTGCTGGTCGGACGACGATCTTTGCCGGAAGCGAACACAACCAGATATTGTCCGGGCGACAGCGTGCGGGCCGGAAACGTCCACAAGCCGGGCAAGGCGGTATCATCGCTCAACGACCAGCCGGCGAGGTTGATGGTGTTCGTGCCGCGGTTGCGAATTTCGATCCAGTCCGACTGATCGCCATCTTCATCGGCGAGGCCGTTGGTGCTGACGTTGCCGGCGAGGAATTCGTTGATGACGATGTCGGGCAACGGCGCTCCGGGTTCGTAGGTGTAAGTCCAGCTGCCGCCTGCAAAGGGGTTCGCCTGCGCCGAGGCATCGGTGATGCCGTGCCCGGCGGCCCAGGCGACTTGGACCAATCCCGCTGCCGGCGGAGGAAATTGAATCGTGTAAACCCCGGCGCCGAACGTGACGTTAGTGGCTGGTTGATTGTTGATGAGCAAGTCGGCGGCCGTCACGCCGTTGACGCCTTCGCTGAAGGTGACTTCGATCTGACTCAACGCGGCGACCGTGATTCCAACGGGGGGAAACAGGCCGCTGACTGTGGGTGGCGTCTGGTCTTGCAAGCTGTATTGCCAGGTGGCGCCGGGGGCGGTGGCGTTGAACGCGTTAGCTGGAGTCGCCAAGTCGGTGATGCCATGTCCGGCAGCCCAGGAGATCTGGACTGGGCCATAGACCGGTTGCGGGAAGCCAAAGGTGTAGGTGTTTCCGCTAAAGGTGAGCGCGGCTACAGGGGTGCCGTTGACCAGAAAATCGTTCGCGGAGATTCCGATGACCGGTTCGGAGAACGTGACGGAG
>CAYQWK010000816.1:0-1802 GCA_964420805.1 uncultured Bifidobacteriaceae bacterium
CCTGGGCGACGTTCTGCAGGAATTCTCCCAGCACCGACACGTCATGCAGCAGGAGTTGCAAAAGGTGATTGTCGGACAGAACGAGGTGATCGAGCAGCTTTTCGCGGCCATTTTCACCCGCGGCCATTGCCTCCTCGAAGGTGTCCCAGGACTCGCCAAGACCCTCATGGTCAGCACGCTGGCCCGAATCCTCGACGTCGGCTTCAAACGCATCCAATTCACTCCCGACTTGATGCCGTCCGATATTACCGGCACCAACGTTCTGGATGAAGACGAACATGGGCGGCGCGAGTTCCGATTCGTCGAAGGCCCCATCTTCTCCAATATCCTTCTGGCTGACGAAATCAACCGAACTCCACCCAAGACCCAGGCCGCGTTATTGCAGGCGATGCAGGAACGACAAGTCACCGTCGGGCGGACCACCTACGACCTTCCCGATCCTTTCTTCACCATCGCTACCCAAAACCCCATCGAGCAGGAGGGAACCTATCCCCTCCCGGAAGCCCAACTCGACCGGTTCATGTTCAACATCAAGGTGGGCTACCCGTCGGCTGAAGAAGAGGAACGGATCCTGTCCAGCACGTCGCGCAACGAAAAAGCGGAAGTACAGAAAGTGCTCTCCGCCCGTTCCATCGTGAACCTGCAGAAACTGGTGCAATCAGTCGCGGTCAGTGAACTGATTATCAAGTATGTCGCACGACTGGTCCGAGCCACTCGGCCGGCTGATCCGTCAGCTCCCAAGTTTGTGAAAGAACTGGTGAGTTGGGGAGCGGGCCCACGCGCTGGCCAGTTCCTGATCAACGGCGGCAAGGCGCTGGCCGCCATGGATGGCCGCTTTTCGGTCGCAATCGACGACGTCCGACGCATCGCGGTTCCCGTCTTGCGGCATCGCCTGAGCACCAATTTCCAGGCCCAGGCGGAAGGGATGAACACCGAAGACATCGTGCTCCGCCTGCTCAAAGAAATTCCCGAACCCGAAATGCCCAAGTTCGCCACTCCGCCCCCCGTACCACGCGGTTAGGGGCCGCGCTGAAGTCGTCACCATCGCCCGACGAAGGACCTACCAACGACCGTCGAGCGTGGCTGCGTGTGTGAAGTATGGTGTGTGAAGTATGACTGTCGAGAAGTACCTCAAACCCGAAGTCATCAACCAAATCAAGCGGCTTGATCTGCGCGCTCAATTCGTGGTGAAGGGGTTCTTGCAGGGACTGCACGCCAGCCCATTCCATGGGTTTTCCGTCGAGTTCAGCGAACATCGCAAGTACACGGCTGGCGACGATCCCAAAGATATCGATTGGCTCGTCTTCGCCAAAACCGACAAGTACTACGTCAAGAAGTTCGAGGCGGAGACCAATATCACCGGGTACTTGGTGATGGATTTGAGCCAGTCGATGGGGTACACGTACCGCCAGGAGTTGACCAAGTTCGACTATGCGATCTGCCTAGCCGCTTCGCTGTGCTACCTCATGATCCACCAGCAGGATCCGTGCGGCCTGATGACCTTTGACACGCGGTTGCGTGATTGCTTGCCCCCCAAGTCCAAGCGGACGCAACTGGGGAATCTCCTGTCGCACCTCGCGAAACTCAAGCCGACCGGACCGACCGATGTCGCCAAGAGCCTCATCCAGGTTGCGGCCCAGTTGCGGCACAAGAGCCTCGTCATGATCTTTTCGGATCTCCTGGCAGACCCGGAGCCCGTCTTGAGATCGCTACGACAATTGCGGCACGGTGGCCATGACGTGATCTTGTTCCACATCCTGGATGAGGCGGAAGCGACGTTTCCGTTTCAGGGACTGATGGAG
>CAYQWK010000817.1:0-1798 GCA_964420805.1 uncultured Bifidobacteriaceae bacterium
GCCCGTCCGGTTTGGAGGGAGGGGTGGCGCGTTGCGCCATCCCTACCCCTATCCAACGACATCAGGATGCACAGACACCCGTTCGCCTGCCGCAAGAATTTCGCGGGCCACGCTTGACCTCCCCTGCCCCGTCAACGAGCCTGCGCGCCGCTTTGTTCCGAGAGAACAGGGCATCACACACATGACAAAACATCTCATCTGCTCGCTCGCCGCAGCGGCACTTATGACCTCCACGCTCCAGGCCCAGGACAAACCCGACCTCAAGGACGCCAAACAACGCTCCAGCTACGCCATTGGCATCGACATTGGCTCGAACATGAAGCGCCAGGAAATCGACCTCGATTCCAAGGCGCTGGCCGCCGGCATCATCGACGCCCTCGCCGGCAAGCCGCAGTTGAAGGAAGAGGAAGTCAAGCAGGCCATCATGGAATTGCGCACGCAGTTGATGGCCAAGGCCGAGGCGCGCGAGAAGGCCGCCGCCCAGACCAACGTCAAGGCCGGCGAGGAATTCCTCGCTGCCAACGCCAAGAAGGAAGGCGTCAAGGCCACCGCCAGCGGCCTGCAATACAAGGTGCTCAAGGCCGGCGACGGCAAGGGCAAGACCCCCAAGGCCACCGACACGGTCAAGGTTCATTACCACGGCACGCTCATCGACGGCTCGGTTTTCGACAGCTCCGTGCAACGCGGCGAACCCGCCGAGTTCCCCGTCAACGGCGTCATCGCCGGCTGGACCGAGGTGCTGCAACTGATGAAGGAAGGCGACAAGTGGCAGGTTTACATCCCCGCGAAGCTGGCCTACGGCGAGCAAAGCCCCAGCCCCAAGATCGGCCCCAACAGCACGCTCATCTTCGACGTGGAACTGCTTCAGGTGAAGTAACCTGCCGGCAATATTTCAAAACAGCGACGGGCGTTCGCGAGAACGCCCCTTTGCTTTTGTGCCTGCGGTTCGCCACCGCCACCGCCGCCGACGGACTACGGAGCCCCTTCCGGCACGCGCTCGAAGACCACCGGTTCGTCCGTCTGCACCCGCTTCGATTCAAAGATCGGCTTCTCATCCTGCGTCGCGCGGACCTCCACCCATGACGACGCGGCGGGACTACGCTGGATCATGATTGAGCGAAGAGTTCCGTGGTGTCCGGCATTGATGCTGTACGGACGGCCGTTGATGTTGTTCGTGATCGTGCGTCCGTCCTTCACATGCACATACCGGCCTGTGAAGCCCGGAGTGCCAGTGATCATGACCCGAAAATGAGCAACAGGAGGCCTCGGCTTCACGGGCACGAACAAGTCATGAGGTAGCATGATCGTGTCCCCGGCCAGCGACATCGGCAGGTCGATCAATCCAACCAGGGCCAGGAACCATCCGGCGGGCCAACCGCCCGGGTCCACGATGCCCGTTGCCACACAGGCCACATCCACCACCGTGCCGCCAAAAGGCACCGGGCCTTTGCGTCGCTTTTGATTCTCGATGGTGCTGCACCCGGACAAAGCGGCGATCATCGTCAATACCATCGGCGCCAGGATTAACCGTGGGAGTTTCACCGCCTGCCCTTCGCCTAATTGACCGCTTTGGTGCCGTTTGTCACTCCGGCCTGCGCACTCGACGGACCCGCCTGTTGCACCCAGCGGATCACTGCGAGAATCTCCTCCGCGTTCAGCGGTTGCTTGCCATCCGGCGGCATTGCGTCCTCGTGCGACGCCGGCAGCAGAATGCGCGCAACCACCTCGCTTTCGAGCGGTTTGCCAGGCACCATGCCTGGCCTGCCACTCTTGCCCGCCTTGACGGCCAATGCGGGGT
>CAYQWK010000818.1:0-1794 GCA_964420805.1 uncultured Bifidobacteriaceae bacterium
GCCCGTGAGCATTTCGTAAAGCGTCACTCCAAGGCTGTAGATGTCCGTGGCCACGGTCAGTGAATCCGATTTGCCCGCGGCCTGCTCGGGCGACATGTAGCTCGGCGAGCCCAGCACAGCGCCGCTGCGCGTCATATCACTGTCCGAATCCAGTTGCTTGGCCAGGCCGAAATCCGCCACGTGCGGCTCGCCGGCCTCGTCGAGCAGAATGTTGGCCGGCTTCAGGTCGCGATGCAGCACGCCGCGCTGATGAGCGAAGGACACGGCGCGGGCCACTTTCACCAACAGGCGCACGCCAGCCTCGGGTGCGGCCGTGAAATCCTTGATGCGCGCGGCCAGCGTGTCGCCCGCAAGATACTCCATGGCAAAGCACGGGCTGCCGTCCATCTCGCCGGTATCGAAGACGCGGACAATGTTGGGATGATTGAGCCGCCCGGCCGTCTGCATCTCCGCCTCGAAACGCCGTCGCGCCGCCTCGCCCGCCAGTGCGGCCGCGTGAATGACCTTGATGGCCACGACCCGGTTGAGGCGCGGCTGGTGCGCCTTGTAAATGACACCCATGCCGCCGCGACCGATTTCGCCCAGCAGTTCGTACTCCGCATGGAAGTCACGCCCGGCTGGCTCCATCGGCCCACGGGCTGGCTCATTCTCCGGCGGCTGAATGGTGGAGCCGGTTTTGGCAAAGCGCTGGAAAATGCACCGGGCGCAAACCGGCTGCGGCTCATGGGCCGGCAGCGGTGCGCCGCAATCGAGACATTTTCGTTCGCCGTTCAATTGATTTGGAACTGCTCGTCACTCCCTACAGAAACACAACGAGTTGCCCGTCCCCGAAAATCATTCCATCACCGGCCCAGCGCTTTCAGCAGGTGGACAATCTCGCCGTCCACGTCGCGCGGGTCGTTCACCGTGTGGGCAATCTCCTCGCGGAACAGGGCGGTGTAACGCTGGCGCATGCGCTGCACGCTGGAGCGCACGCCGCTTTCCGTGACGCGCCATTGCGCCGCGAGCCGGGTGTAATCGCCGGGCGCGGGCTCCTGGAAAATCAGCGCGCTCAATTCCTGAAAGCGATCGCCCCGGCCCGATTGCTCGAACTCGGTCCGCAACTTTGCCATCACCGAACCGAGCACGGTGCGCGCCCAGCGGCGATCAAAGAGAGTCTCCGCCTCGCTCAAATCGGCGGGCTCCATGCGCAGGCGCTCCTCCGCCTCGACCGCGTCGAAGGATATGATGTCGATGCCACCGCCGCGTTTCTGGCGTCCGGCCTTCTTCCATTCATTGGCGAGGAAATGTTTCAACGAGGCGAGCAGGAAGGAACGAAAGCGACCCTTCTCGCGCTCCACGTCCTTGAGGTAGTGCTTGGCGAGGAACAGCTCGAAGAACCCCTGCGTCAAATCCTGCGCATCATGCACGTCATGGCCCTGGCGTCGCACGAAGGCGTAGAGCGGGAACCAATACGCCCGGCACAACTGCCCCAGCGCGGCAAACGATTCGCCATCTTTCGCCTCCAAAACCACGGACCAATGGGTGGTCTGGAAAACTGGCGATTGGTCTGTCTGGTTGTTGGCCTCGGGCACGGCCGGAGTATGAATTTCCAGACGTTGAAGTCGAGCGGTGTTGGCTGCTGCGGCTCATGGGCGCCACCCGAACAAAGGCACATCGGCAAGATTCTCTCCGCAGGGCACGAAGCAAAGGCGGAAGTCATCGCGCAAATTCTGGCGGACATCAAAGAGCGGAAGGCGTAAGAGACTGTCCGAAAAATCTGAAATGCTGAGGAAATCAAGCCAGACGGCGGAG
>CAYQWK010000819.1:0-1788 GCA_964420805.1 uncultured Bifidobacteriaceae bacterium
GCCCACATAATCGCTCATCACCGATTGCAGTTCTTTCTGGCTTTGCGTAATGAGGATCATTTCTTTGGGATCTGTTGTGCCCCTTGCATTCCAGTCGGGTATATTGCTGATGCGGTCATTGCTCAGCAGATCATGTTTTTCGTCTACGGTCTTCACCGTATCAAGGTAGGCACGGTGTGCAAACACCATTGCTTCGAGCAGGCTGTTGCTGGCCAGCCGGTTAGCACCATGCAGCCCTGTACTGGCACATTCGCCTGCAGCGTACAAATGGAAGATGGAAGTGCGTGCCCATTCATCTGTTTTAATACCACCACAACTGTAATGCGCGGCCGGTGCTACGGGTATCATGTGCTGCATCACATCTATTCCTATGCTCTTACATTTTTCGTAGATGTTGGGAAAATGATGAATGAATTTATCCTTGTCGAGGTGACGGCAGTCAAGGTACACATGTTCGGTACCGGTACGCTTCATTTCATTGTCGATGGCGCGGGCCACGATATCACGGGGGGCAAGGTCTTTGCGCACATCATACCGCTCCATAAATGCTTCCCCGTCTTTATTGCGCAGGATTCCCCCATCGCCGCGCACCGCTTCGGTGATCAGGAATGACGGCGATACGCCAGGCTCGTACAACGCAGTAGGATGAAACTGGATGAACTCCATATTTTCAATACGGCCTTTGGCGCGGTAAAACATGGCTATGCCATCACCGGTGGCAATTTTAGGGTTGGTGGTAGAACGGTACGCCTGCCCGCAGCCACCACTTGCCATCAGTGTGATGCCGGAAATAATTTTTTCGATCTGGTTGGTTAACAGGTTCAGCACATACACGCCATAACAGGTGATGTCGGTAGTGGATTTGGTAACCAGGTAACCAAGGTGGTGCTGCGTAATAATATCCAGCACAAAACAATGGTTCATGAAAGTTACGTTGGGCAGTGCAGACACTTTATCGAGCAACGCACGTTCCATTTCTTTGCCAGTAACATCTTTGTGGTGCAGTATACGGTGTTCACTATGGCCCCCTTCCATACCCAGGGCATATTCGCCGGTAGCATCTTTATCAAACCGGGCGCCGTAGTCAATGATCTCACGGATGCGTTCGGGGCCTTCCTTTACCACGATCTCTACGATTGATGGATTGCATAACCCATCCCCCGCGATCAGCGTGTCGTCAATATGTTTTTCAAAGCTGTCATTTTCAGCATCCCATACGCCTGCAATACCACCCTGCGCATACTTGGTGTTGGTTTCATCGGAATGCGTTTTTGTAATCACCGTAACCTTCCTGTCCGGAAAATGCTGCGCCACTTTTATGGCATACGTTAGGCCTGCAATGCCTGATCCGATCACTAAAAAATCTGTCTGGTGCATACGTTATAATTATCTCAATCGTTGGTTGGATGCATGCCTGTTTTGGGGTCAGCCTGTTGATGAACGAAGCAACTCCTGTTGCGCAGCGCCATTGCTGAACGGCAGGTGCCGTACCATTCATCGTTCAGATCATGTTCTGCCGCAATACAATACCCGGAAAAGTAAATGCCAACACCCGGTACACTGTGCTGCAGCCGGGCAGGACAGCCGTTTATTGCCATAGCTTAAGTCAACGCACTGCCGTGTGCAAAAAAAAGGTAATCCTGAAAAACCTCCCATTTTCTTTCAGCTGTTACACTACCCCTACTCCCCACTCACTATTCACCACTCCCCACTCACCATTCACCACTCCCCACTCACCACTCCCCACTCACCATTCACCACTCCCCACTCACCACTCCCCACTCACCA
>CAYQWK010000820.1:0-1781 GCA_964420805.1 uncultured Bifidobacteriaceae bacterium
CGGCTCCGGCGGCGCCTTGGGCATCGGCGTGGCAGACCGGGTGTTGATCCTCGAAAACGCCTACTACTCCGTCATTAGCCCCGAAGGCTGTGCGGCGATCCTGTGGAAGGAACGCGCGGCGGCCGCGAAAGCCGCCCAGGCGCTCAAGATCACCGCCAGGGATCTGCTTAACCTGCGCTTGGTGGACGAGATCATCCCCGAACCCCTCGGCGGCGCGCATCACGACACCAAGGCAACGGCGGAGAACCTGCGCCAGTACGTGTTGCGCAACCTGGAAGCCCTGCTCCAACTCTCCCCCGGCGAACGTCTCAAGCTGCGCTACGCTAAATTCCGCGCCCACGGGCACTTCATCGAGCAGCAGAAGGCGGCGTAGGCTGTTTTGGCGTTTCGCGAAGCCGCGCCCCGGCATCGCCCGGCTCAAGCCTGCGGCTCGCGCAGCAGCAACCGCAGGCTGTTCAAGACCACCACCACCGTGCTGCCCTCATGCCCGATCACGCCGACCGTCAGCGGGATCTTCCCCAGCAACGCGCACACCACCAGCACCACCACCGTGCCGAGCGAGATGAACAAATTCTGCCGGATGATCGCCCGCGCGCGGCGGCTCAACCGGAATGCGGTGAGGAAATTCTCCAACCGGTCGTGCATCAATACCACCTCCGCCTGCTCCAGCGCCGCGTCGGCGCCGCGCGCGCCCATGGCCACGCCCACGTCCGCCGCCGCCAGGCTTGGCGCGTCGTTCACACCGTCCCCGATCATGGCCACACGCTCGCCCTTCTCCGTGAAGGCGCGGATCGCGTCCACCTTGTCCTCCGGCTTCAACTCCGCGCGCACGTCGCCCACGTGAAGCTCCGTGCGCAGGTGTTCGGCGGCGGCGCGACGGTCGCCGGTGAGAACAACCGTTTGCAGTCCTTCAGCCTTCAACTGGTCCACCACCTCGCGCGCCTGCGGGCGGATGTCGTCCCGCAAGGTCACGCGCCCCGCGAGGTCGTCGATGGCCAGCCAGACCTCGGATACGCCCGGCTCATGCGCGGCCGGTGACGTGTCCAATTCCGGCCGCCCCGCCAGGGCCCATTCACGCCGCCCAAGCAGTGCCTGTTTCCCATTCCACTTCGCGCGCAGGCCAAGACCAGTCACCGACTCGAACTGCTCCAGCGGCAGCTCGCGCAACCCCTCGTGCCGCCCGTACCGCGTGATCGCGCGCGCGAGCGGATGCGTGGACAGGCGTTCCATCGAAAAAGCCAGCTCGCCGATCTCGCGTTCGCGCCCGGGCGGGAAGCTCTCGATCCGTTCCACCTTCAACTCCCCGGTGGTCAGCGTGCCGGTCTTGTCCATCGCCACCACGCGCACCTGGGCAAGGTTCTCCACCGCCGCGCCACCACGGAAAAGGATGCCGCGCCGTGCGCCGAAAGCGATGGCCGCCAGCATCGGGGCCGGCAACGTCCGCGTCTTCGGCTCGGTCCTGCACGGGCGGGACACGGACGGCAGCGACCTCGATCTGCTGGTGGACGTCCCCAAGGGCACCACGCTCCTTGACATGGCGCGGCTCCAGTCGTCCATCGAGAAGGAACTGGGCGTGCCGGTGGATGTGCTGACGGCGGGCGATCTTCCCCCCAAATTCCGCCATGTCGTGCTGCAGGAAGCCAGGCCGCTATGAGCGATCCGATGCGCGACGCGGATTACCTCGAACACATTCAGGACGCCATCGCAAAGGTTCTCCGGTACACGAAGGGCAAGAGCGAGAGCGATTTCCTCGGCGACGAACTCATTCAGGATGGCGTGAT
>CAYQWK010000821.1:0-1779 GCA_964420805.1 uncultured Bifidobacteriaceae bacterium
TCGACCACTTTCACTATTGGGAGACCCCTGAGCATTTAACACCTCCATTGCCGCCATTCCGCTGGTTCAGCTTACCGCCAACAACCCCCACACTTATTTTCCCTCCGGCCTCAAAACCACCGGCAACTAGATTTCCCCCCGGCCTTATTACTGCATGAAAACAACTGAGCTTTCTGAAGATGACTTTGCTCTATTCCCGTTTCATGATTCGAAGGTCACATCGCTTAAATTGGACGACTCAATTGAAGGCATTGTCACTGTAATCGTAGAGATGCAGTTGGCCGTTAATGGGAAAGAGACCACTAGAGAAAAAGGCAGGCCCGAATGGCAAGCATGCCAACTGCGTTTTGAAAGGTGCTGGCGAGTTGCGACTGATTTTCTTGGCTTTTCGACCGCTCAACAGACGGTTGATCATTGCGTGGTGGTGCGCGATTCGGCACTCATTTCCGAACTGCGCAAATATGGCTTGGGGAATGAGCAAATGCGGCATTATCGAGTGTCGTGCTCCGGCGGTTCCGTTCTAAACGTGATTAGTGAAAAAGTCGTTGTTCTCGCGAGATGAGGATGGGTTTTCCACACAAATGGGAATGTGCAGCAAATGGAGAGCCCGATGGCGTGGCCGGTTGGTTGGTGTGGTGAAGTGAAATTTCTTATGACGATCTCTTCTGTTGAGCCATCACGATTGATCAGGCGCAATTTCCCCGATCGATCCTCAACACAGGGACATCTCAACTTCGCCTACACCTGCGCCTATCGCGGCTATGGGCCGACGGCCACGGCGCGGGCGGTGGGGCGTGATCTTTACGGGGCGCGGGTGCTGGGGGAGGGGGATTTCCGGCGGCACCTGGCCGCCAGGGGCGCGCCGGAACTGCTCATGATGAACAACTTCATTCCTGACCGCGCCGGTGTGGTGTCGTTGTGCCGGGAGCACGGCATCAACGTGGTGCATACGGAGGATGGCTGGTTTCCGCATTACGGCATGGGGCATGGCGACCCGCTGGGTTTTTGCTGGGAATCGTCGCTGCCGGGCCTGGTGTTCCGGGAGTGTTCCCCGGCGCAACGCGCGGCGGCGCGGCAGTGCCGGCGGGAGTGGGTGAGTTTCGCCGCCCAGGCACTGCCCCCGCAAGTGCGCCCGCCTTTCGTGCTCTGGCCGCTGCAATTGACCGGGGACAAGGTGAACCGGTGGGATTTGAACGTGGAGGACTGGTGCGGATTGCTGCGGCATTTCCGGATGAGCCTGCCCACGGTGTTTCAACTGGTGCTCAAGCCGCATCCGCGCAGCCAGGGCCAGGACAACCGGGGCGTGGCCGAACTGTTGGAGGAACTGCCGAACACGGTGCTGGTGCCGGCCCATACGCACTTGAAGACGTTACTGCGCCATTGCAATGGATTCGATCGAGCCTTCTTGTTACGCACTTCTTTCTCGTCGTAAGAACGCCCGAACTGGCGTCGCAGCGTTTTTGAGATTTCGCCCACGCTCCGGTCGTAGCGTTGTGACGGCGCCTGCCGTCAAGAATTGTTTTCTCGGTTGCTCTTCGCGTCCGTTCGTTTGCTTTCCTCTCGTTGCGCTCGCGTTCGCCAGGCTGCCCGCCGTCTTGCCGCTTCCAGCCGTTCGTCGCAAAAGCCGTGCAATAAAGGACCTGCAACCAAGGTGGGCCGGGAGGCCTGCCCGGTGAGAACCTCATGAAAGACAGGAACATGCGCGAACAATTGTCTGGCCGGTGCGCCGATTGCAGCAAACCGTTCCGCCTCGCCGTGGCCCGACTCGGCGGGCCAAGG
>CAYQWK010000822.1:0-1775 GCA_964420805.1 uncultured Bifidobacteriaceae bacterium
GTTACTGCACCGCCGCCACCGACAAGGTGCCGGGCTTTGACGATACAACACCACCACCAGCCTCAGCTTCGGTTCCTCTGCCCCGCCGGTCTTACGTGCAGATACACCCGAATGCTGAGACGAATGGCACCGACAATGGTAAGGAGACAATGTCCACTCCCACCATAGTCAAAACACCGTTGAATAACCTCGTGACCAAGCACAAGTGGGACTCGCTTCCGTCCGCCGATGATTCGGATGCCTTCAATGTGATGACGCAAGGCGGCATCACCCCGGGCAAGGAAGGCGACACCGTGGTGGTGAACAGCAGAACCCTTCAGGATATCATTGACAGATACAGCGCGCCTAATCCCAAGAAGAAGATATTCCTGCCCAAGGGCATCTACCGGCTCACCGGCCCGATCAACCTCAGGTCGAACACCACCCTTTTCGGCGCCGCCCGGAATCTGACCCGGATCGAAGTCGCACCTTCCTGGAGCGCGCAGTTGGTGAACACTCCGGCCAAACGGGTGGAAACGCCCATCATCACCACAGACCCTTCAGGCACGGCCACAACCTATTTGGGCGATCTGACCATCGGCGTCGATGTCAGCAGCCTGTCAGTGGATTGGTTCACCGCGCTCCACTGGAGGGCCGGCGGCGACTCGATGGTGCATATGGGCCAGCCTTACCGTCTCCCGGAAGACGGCAGGTTTGATCCGACGAACCCTCACAGCCTGCTGAAGATCACGGAAACTGGCGGAGGCCGCTGGTATTTCACCGGTGCCATCAAATCAGGAAACGCGAAAAATTCCGCTTATCGTATCCTCGAAGTCTTCGGCACTACGGAGCCGCTCTGGTTCTACGGCCTGAATCTCGAGCACGCACTCGGTTGCTCAACATTCGGCTCGTTCACCAACGCCAAGAACATCCGGATCTACACGGTCAAAAGTGAATTCGATGGAAGCGGCAAAAATGATATGCGTGAGGAGAGCTCTCTGCTCCGCTTTATCAATGCCGACAACGTCGCTCTGTTCGGTGCCGGCGCGATTCGCAATGCTTCAGTCGGCCACGGCGTCTTCGAGTTTCTCCCAAACAGCGCGGGCGACAACTGCGACAACGTGCTCGTCACGCTGATCGCGCCGCAGAACAACAAGTATGGTGCTCCATGGACAGACGATAAAGGCACTCCGACACCTGATGATGATGAAGTAGTCCCCCGCCTTGACGACCAAAACGGCCTGGGACTTAGCAACCGCACCCTGAAGCAGACCGTTGACTTGAACGGCGCCGTGGCCGGCGGCACCACGACGAGTGGGGCCACGTATCCCCACGTCGTTGCCCTGTATAAAAACGGCACCATCGACGACTCCGTCATGAAGCATATCACGACCAATTACTGAGGCGATTTCTGCTCACTCATAGTCTCGTTGCATCTCACCGCACAGGAGCCGGGTGAGCCGAATGACCCACAATTAGCTCTCCGATCCGAAGCCCTCCGCCCCCGCGATGGCGGGGGCTTTCGGGAACGCCACCCTCTTAGTCTGTCCGAATAATCCAATGCTTCCGCCATCTGTAGCGGCGGTCTATGACCGCCGAATGACGACCGCGCCGCGTTTTGCGACGGTCATAGACCGCCGCTACAGAAAACCATCCAGGCGGCCCGCCGCCCCGTTCCCCACCCGGCCCCAACCCCCGCATGACATCCTCCTCTCATTATGACGCCATCGTGGTCGGTTCGGGCATCAGCGGCGGCTGGGCCGCCAAGGAACTGACCGAAAGGGGCCTCAAGGTCC
>CAYQWK010000823.1:0-1774 GCA_964420805.1 uncultured Bifidobacteriaceae bacterium
CATCGCATTGGCATTGTGCCGGTGGGTGAAGCGGCGATTTACGTCGGCATCGCGGGCAGACATCGGGCGGAAGCGTTCGCGCTCCTGTCTGCCTTCATGGATCGGCTGAAAAATGACGTGCCGATCTGGAAGCGGCGGGCGATTCCAAGGTTGGGCGAGGCAAAGGTCGAAATGGCGGCAAAGGCTGTTTCCGCTTCGATACACTCCGCTGCGGATGTTTTGAGTATCGTTGCCGGGCTTTGCCAGCCGTTGGAGGCGGAACGGATTCGACTTGGCAGCGCCAAAGGCCGTGTTTTGCGCGAGACAGTCTGTGCGCCGGAGGATCAGCCTGCATTTGACCGTTCCTCGGTGGATGGTTATGCGGTGCGATTGGACGATCCCGCCGCAAATTTCCGCATCGTGGACGAAATCCGTGCGGGTGATTGGAAGCCACGCGCGCTCGAACCAGGTCAGGCGGTGCGCATCGCCACCGGCGGCGCTTTGCCCGCCGAGGGCTTGCAGGTGGTGATGAAGGAGGATGTTGAGCTGCGATCAGGCACATTGTGTGTCCTCCACCGCCATAACGAACGCAACATTCGATTCCGTGGGGAAGACGCGAGGGCGGGGCAGCAACTCGTCGGCATCGGCGCGGCTTTGTCGCCCGGCGCGACCGGCCTGCTCGCCAGCGTGGGTTGCACCCAACCGCTGGTCTCGCGCCTGCCGCGGGTGCTGCATCTGGCCACCGGAAATGAAATTGTCCCGCCGGAGCAAGCGCCAAGTCACGGTCAAATCCGGGATTCCAATTCGACGCTCGTGCTCGAGTTCCTTGGGCAATGGGGCATCGTGCCCGAACAGCGGCGTGTGGCGGAGGATGAAGCGCGCCTCTCGTCTGAACTCCAGAGGACAGATTCTGGAACAGACCTGTTGCTCGTTTCCGGCGGGGCGAGCGTCGGTGAACATGATTTTACCCGGCGGCTGCTGGAAGGCGCGGGCTTCACGATTCACGTCAGCAAGACCACCGCCCGCCCCGGCAAACCGCTCATTGTGGCGCAGCGCGGAGGCACGCTGGCGTTTGGTCTGCCGGGCAATCCGCTGGCGCACTTTGTCTGCTTGAACCTCTATGTGCGCGCCGCTTTGGTGAATTGGTCGGCGGTGGCCGAGAAGCTGGAGTTAAAAACCGGACGGCTGGAGGCGGATTTGGTCGCCAGCGGCAATTCCCGGGAAACCTTTTGGCCGGCACATTGGACCGTGGCGGACGGAATGGCAGCGGTGACGCCGCTGCGCTGGAGTAGTTCGGGTGACTTGACTGCGTTGGCTGATGCGAACGCGCTGGTTTGTGTCAAAAGCGGAGCGCAGAAATTGCAGCGTGACAGTCGTGTGGAATTTTGGCCCTGTTGAATCAGCCATGAAAACGTTTTCGCATCTGGATGCCAAAGGTTCGGCTCGCATGGTGAATGTGGGCGCAAAGTTGGTGCAACGGCGGTGGGCGGTCGCCGGGGCGGTTTTGGTTTGTCAGCCCGCAACCATCAGGGCGTTGAAGCGGAACGCGCTCCCGAAGGGTGACGTGTTGACCGTCGCACAAATCGCCGGTATTCAGGCGGCAAAGCGCACCGCCGAACTGATTCCCCTTTGCCATCCGCTGGCCTTGTGCCATGTCGCGTTGGATTTTCAGGTGAAGCGTGACCGGGTGGTGGTGGAGTGTGTTGCGGAAACCACCGCCCAAACGGGCGTGGAGATGGAGGCTTTGACCGGAGCAAGCGTGGCGGCCTTGACGCTCTACGACATGTGCAAGGCC
>CAYQWK010000824.1:0-1769 GCA_964420805.1 uncultured Bifidobacteriaceae bacterium
GCACCGTCTGGTACGCGACCGGCTTGGCCCAGTCGGTGAGGACGTTTTCGTAGTCGGGCATCGGGTCCACGGCCCGGCGTCGGCGTCGGGCGGGGCGCGGTGGCGCTAGCCACGCATCTTGTTGGAATACCAGCCGCAGTAGCGCACCATAAAGGGATCCTGGGTATTCATAGCAGGCTGAGTTCACGTTGTTCATCGGATTCGCCGTCCAGCTTGGCGTGTTACAATCGGCTCGCCTCATGGGTCCATGTTTTCATGTGCAGTTCCGTCGTTATCCATTTGGGTGTCACCGCCGTTTCGGTTTGGGGCCGGCGGGCGATGGCGGGATTCCGCGCGTTCCCCTTCAGCAGCCCGATTGTTCGGCCGGCGGTCGCAAACAGGCCGGACACCTGATCCATGGGCACCTTCTACTTTCAGCTTGAGCCACCATCAATTGCGAGGCTCCCTTCGGGTGCGATGGGAAGTGGCGGGCAGGGGTGGTGGGTTTTGTCG
The DNA here is from genome assembly GCA_964420805.1 of uncultured Bifidobacteriaceae bacterium. GTDB lineage: Bacteria > Verrucomicrobiota > Verrucomicrobiia > Limisphaerales > SIBH01 > JANNGC01. Next base: position 493 of record CAYQWK010000824.1, read on the forward strand.
CGCTGCGACAAAACAAGCCCGCGCCAATCGGGCGATCCGTAAGGCCCGCCAATCGGGCGTCTCCCCGACCTCGTTGCGCCGCTGAACGCGGCGCTACTGGTCGCAGCGCGACCAGTGCCACCTCCGGGGCATTCCGGATCGTGTCGTTGGCTGACCGCCACTTCCAATCACACCCGCGACCGCCGGCAGTTTTGACATACCCACAGCGCGTCGCTAGCGTCCGCGCATGGAACCGCTCCACGCGCCCTGGCGCATCGAATACATCCTCGGCCCCAAGCCGCCGCCCGGCGAAGGCTCGGTGTTTTCACGCATCGCCCAGTCCGCGGATGACGAGGCGCACCATGTCATCGCCCGCGCGAAGACGTGCTTTGCCATCTTGAACACTTATCCCTACACCGGCGGGCACCTGATGGTCATTCCCTACAAGGAAGTGCCGGACTTCGACCAACTGACCGACGGCGAACTGCTGGAGTTGATGCAACTGACGCGGCGCTGCCAGCGCGCGTTGACAAAGGTAATGCGGCCGGATGGGTTCAATCTCGGCGTAAACCTCGGGCGCGTTGCCGGGGCCGGCATCGAGCAGCACCTGCACATCCATGTAGTGCCGCGCTGGAACGGCGACACGAATTTCATGCCGGTGCTGGCCGGGACCACCGTGGTGCCGGAGGCACTCAAGGACATCGCCGCCAAATTGCGCGCCGCGCTCGCCGCGACGGAATGAACCGCCGCTTCCAACCCTGGCCCAACCGTCAGCCCATCCGATTCCATGCCCACTGAGACACTTCATTTCGAGAATGCCCGCATCGCCCAGCAGCTCTTCGGCGGTGACGAGAAGAACCTTGCCGAACTGGAAGCGCAACTCGGCGTGAAAGCCACGTCACGCGAGGGGTGGATCAAACTTGAAGGCACCGCCGAGGACGTGGAGCGCGCCAAGACCGTGTTCCAGCTCCTGGAAGGGGCGTTGCGCGGAGGCGGGAGCTTGAAGAGCCGGGATTTCTTCCGGGCGCTCGACACGGTGAAACAGGAGGGCGTCGGCGCGTTGCGCGATCTCTTCGCCGAGCGCATCCATACCTCGACCAAGAAGGCCAACGTCACACCCAAGACCACGGGCCAGCGGCGTTACATCGAGGCCATCCGCAAGCATGATGTCACCTTCGGCATCGGGCCGGCGGGCACGGGCAAGACGTATCTCGGCGTGGCGATGGCGGTGAACGCGCTGCGCGAGGAGCAGGTCAATCGCATCATTCTCACCCGGCCCGCCGTCGAGGCGGGTGAGG
>CAYQWK010000825.1:0-1769 GCA_964420805.1 uncultured Bifidobacteriaceae bacterium
CTCTACATCTACTACAACGCGCGAGTCATTTAGCAGAGGGAATGCGGATAGTCGAAGATGGGGTTGCGCCGCACGAAAAATATAGTCCCGGGAGGTGAAGACGATTCGCGCGCCTTTCTGAACGGCGGCCCGCAGGTGCGGCAGCGCTAGATTCCATTGTCGCACTAGCTCTTGTTCGCATTGATTGCTCCCAAAAGCGTCGTCTATCCAAAATAATTAAGTTGGTTCGTTGGGATTCCAGTGGTCCTGAAACTCGGCGGCGCCAACGGCCTTTATGGGGTTGCACTTCCAGCGATCGATTGACCCGAGGGCAAGCGACGCAGCGATGATGGACTTCCCAGTTGCAGGCGCGCCTAATAGTACAACGAACCCACTGCGTTCAATCGCGCGCACGGCATCTTGAAATGACTTCGTCAACACAAAGGTAGACAGATCATGACGGTACGTTTCCAGAATCGCGTGTGCCTGCTGGTAGCGACGCTCGTCGAGTATTTGCGTCAAGTCGCCAAGTCCATAAAGTCTTGGAACGAGCATGCGCAGATTGGAATGTGCGCGAATCTGAGCGTTGAGCCAGGTGTGTTCAAGGACGCGGGCGGAGCGTACCCCTGGCACCGCGCGGAACATCTGTTCAATCTGGCCGGCGGAAGCGCCGGTGACGGACATGTTGGTCATCAAAAAGTAGTGGTCGCACAAGCCAGAGGCGGCTAGCTCTTGTGCTTTGCGGACCTCTTCAATCAGCCGAGATGGGGCAAGGTGAGTGTTGGGAAGTGCACTGTGCTTGCACTGAATGACAAAGCGTCCCTCGACCGGGGCGCCGTCAGTGGGGGACCAACGCCCCAGGAACGCAGCGTCTCGACCGCCATCGCGGCTTGGAAGAAAGGTCTCGACGAGCTGACCCATCACCACGCGGCAGACGGTTGCGCAGAGATCCTCGAAGTCTCTCCAGCCGAGTGAGTGCAGAGCAAAGCTGGTTGGGGTGGTCATGTCGGATGCGTGAGGCAGGCGACCGAAGCGGCAGCGGGAACGGCTGGCGCACTACGTCAGTACGCTCTCGATTGACCGCGTCTGAGTCCGGCGTTTGTGCGAAAGCCGCCGATGTGGCGTGTGCAAGACCGATCGCGAGAGGGAAGTAGCGCATGCGTCCCTCCTCGGGCGGCCCGATCATCGCGGGAGCAGTGGGTGAGAAACAAGCGGAGCCTCAAGCGCGAGCGCGCGGGCCCTCGCGGCGGCTGCCTCGCCAAGCCTTTGAAGGTGCGAGGGCTGGCGGCGTCGCGCAGCGTAAGACTTAAGGCAGCCGCAGCGCGTGCAGCGGAACGTGCGGCCGCCATCGGCACGAATGACCTGTTCGCGCCTACGCCAGCACACCCTCGATCACCGCCTGGATCCTCTCCAGCGCCGTCCGCAGCGCCGCGCGTTCGCGATCGCTGTTCTTCACGACTTGGAGGATGCCTGCGATGCCGTCCATGCTGGAGGCGCTGTTCGTCGACGCACTCTTCGGCGGCCGGCCAGGACCACGCTTCGCCGGAGCACTGCCGCCGCCACCGAGCCGCGCCTTCACGTTGTAGACGAGCGCAGGCGTGCACTTGACCTTCTTCGCGATGTCCATCGGCGACATGCCGCTCTTGAGCAGCTCGCGGATCTGGCCCGACTTCGAGTTCGCGTCAGGCTGACGACCGCGACCGCGTGCGGCGGGGGCCGCCGTGGTGGTGCCGCCGCGCTTGGCTGCGCTGGCCTTCGCGAACTTGCCGGTGCCGCGCTTGGCGCCCTTC
>CAYQWK010000826.1:0-1754 GCA_964420805.1 uncultured Bifidobacteriaceae bacterium
GGCAGAATCGAAGGCAGCCCCGAAAGCGGCAGCCGGGAAAAAATCCAAGCGCGGAGCAGATTTCCCATTGCAGGTGACGCATCTCAGCAACGTTAATGGGCCACCATTGAGCGAACTCCTGCGCACGGTAGAACGCGATCACATCAACAGCATGGCGCGCTCCTCCGATATCCCTACGCTTAAATTCCACCAGACAGAAAGATGCAAACTCTTCATCGGTGCCGTCAGCCGTAAAATCTCGAAATGGATCAATCAGAACGGCGAGTGCACGTGTACTTGCCTTCGCCCTCAGCAGCTTGATGACCCGTTCTACCTGGTTGATCTTACCGCCGTACCGACGTAGGCGGCTTCCGTGTACAAATGGCATTCTGTGCTCAAGGCCGGAGCGCTCAAGCTGCCACCACGCAACGAGTTCTTTCAACCAACGTCGGCGCTCCGACTGATCCATGGGTTCCGGCAAGGGATAATTTGAGGGGAGCGGTAATTCCCCGGTAGTGCCGGTCGGCAGATCGAGATGCACGATCAATGTGCCGTTTACAGCGTCCTTGGCCGCCGCGTCACAAACACGGTCATAGACCTCATCTAGGTTGCTCCCCTGGATAACCACCGGTGCGCCGGGAACAACATTCGTTGACCAAATCCTGCGGGTAATTGCAGGGGGATCTCGGGGATCCACGCCACCGCGTGGAACGGACACCGGCTCTATCGACACGGCTGGGCTGTTAGGCATTCCTGAAATCGTGATCAGACGCGCAGCATCCGAGTCCCGGCCGGGCTCGAAAGTGGCGCCGGAAATCACTAGCGTCCGGTGGTCCTGCTCACTATTTTCGTCATAGATGTGCTCGAATTGAGCCGCATGCTCGTGTTTATGCCCATGCACGACGATCGCAATTCCGCGATCGCGCAGAAATCCACGAACCTGTTCTAGATTCGAAACATCCGCGAATGGCTTCAGCTCCTCTCGTAAGCTTGGCGCCCGGAGGTGATGGTGAAGCAATGCAATCCTGAGTTGACGCCCAGACGGCGGCTGTGGTGTGCTCTCAACCAGTCCTCGAAGTATCTCTAGTTGCCGACCTGACACGCGCGCCATGTCGTAACGGGCCAGTTCATCGAACTGTGCACGCAGCTGAGTTTCTTTGGGTATGTCGCCCCCAGCCGCGAGTGCCGGCAGTGTGGCCCATATGCTGGCAAGCGGCTCTGGCAGGGTCCGCGTGACATGCGACCAATTGCTGGTGTTTATCGGAAAGACAGCCCAAATGCCGTCAGCACTCACGAGCCTATGCGGCCCGCCGTCGCTTGCAGAGGAGTCGACACCGTCTAACCACGGCGTTATGCACCCTGCCTTTCGCCAAACGTCCGTAAAGGCCTCATACCGATCGAGCGAACTTGGAGGGCTCGCACGCGGCACGTCGTGGTTTCCTGGCACCGCCACTATATTTGCTGTTGTCACACCCAGCGGGCTGAAGTGGCGCAGGACCAGGTCGAGCATAATCTGATGACCACCAGGCCTCCCCCGATCCTGAGCGTCTCCTGAAAACAAAACGCCGTCTAAGCGCCGCTCGCTGCGCTCCAACCGCTCGGCGAGGCGGCTGAGCGTTAGGTCGAGCACGGACTCGCGTGTCTCTCTCTCAATTCCTGGGATGACCACCTTATGATCATCTCGCTCGAACGGCACGCCGGCCGCCGCTAGATGAGTATCGGTCAAATGGAGAAACGTCGCTAAGCTGGGCATTGTGACCTATAGTGAAACGCGG
>CAYQWK010000827.1:0-757 GCA_964420805.1 uncultured Bifidobacteriaceae bacterium
GGCCCTGGCGGCGCAGACAGTGCCGGACCCGGCGTGGGGCGGCAATGAGATTTTTCCGTTGTCGCCGCGAGCAGGGAAGCGCATGCTCGCCGGAATCCAAAGCAAACCCAATCCGCTTCAGGCTCAGGAGGCATCATGGAAATCAAGATCCAGTGTGACTGTGGACAGAAGTTCAAGTTCGACGCCGAGCCTGTGAATGGGCGGATGCCATGGGAGGTGAATTGCCCGGTCTGTGGCGCCTCGGGGACGGACAAGGCGAATTGGATCATCTCACAAGCTGCGGCAGCACCTGTGCCGGCTGCTTCTCCGCTGTCAGCCCCAATCGGGACAATCGGATCCATCACGAGCGCGCCGCCAGCGGCGGTATCAACCGGGGCTCCCATTGCTCAACCGCTTCCTTCTGCGGAACCGCCCAAGCCGCGTTTGGTGGTGCGTCAGCACGTTCCCGCGGCAACCCCCGCGCCGCATCAACCTGTGGTTCCGCGTCCGGTGCCGATGCAGCCGGCGATGGCGGAAGAGGAGGAGATCCCGTCCACGAACACGCTATTCTTCCGTGGGGTTCTGGGCGCGTTGTTTGGAGCGTTGATTGGAATGGGAGTTTGGTATGGGCTGACTGTGGCGACGGAGAGGCAGTTTGCAATTGTGGCATGGGGTGTCGGTGCATTGACGGGGTTGGGTGCACGCGTGCTAGGCCGAGATGGCAACACAGCCTTGGGCGTTGTGTCTGCGATTTTGGCTGCAATCGCAATTTTGTTTG
>CAYQWK010000827.1:767-1218 GCA_964420805.1 uncultured Bifidobacteriaceae bacterium
GCAGACTTGAGCTTGGCGACGGCGCTATGACCACCATTGCGGAATGGGTTGGTTCCTTTATTGCAAATCTCCTGAGCTTGTGGACCGTTCTGTGGCTGCTGGTTGGTTGTTTTAGTGCCTACAGACTCGGAGCAGACGCGGATTAAGCCGCGCTGTTTCCCTGAATCGTTGAGACGACTGATGCCTCGGGCCGGAGATACTTCTGCGCGGCAGCCTGAATGTCCTTGAGCGTGACTGCTTCAATCTTCGCGTCTTCGGATTCAAAATGACTGTAGCGAAGTCCGTAAAGTTCATCCAGCGCGGTGCTGGTGGCGAGGGAGCCCAGCTCCTGCCGCGCGATCTTTCGCTGGCCGATGATCTTGGCCTTGGCTCGCTTCAGCTCTTCCTCGGTCAAACCCTCCGCCCGGAGCAGATCGGCTTCCTTGAGCAGTTCGGCCTCGACCTGCGCAGC
>CAYQWK010000827.1:1228-1754 GCA_964420805.1 uncultured Bifidobacteriaceae bacterium
GCCTTTTCCGGCGCGGTGCCGCAATAGAACGCGAAGTAACCGGGAACCAAACCGGCCATGTTCTGGGCGCCAACGTAGTAGGCGAGGCCGAGCTTCTCACGCACGCGCAGGAACAACCGCGAACCGAGGTCGCTGCAAGACTCTTGCAACAACTCCAACGCGTAACGGTCCGGAGCGCGGAACGTCGTGCCGGGGAAACCGACGACGAGCACGGCCTGTTTCTTGTCGCGGGATTCGGTGACGCGTTGCGGAGCGCCGGTCTCCGACCTGGCGGGTTGAGGGTTCGCAGTGGAAAGAGCCGGGTCGGAGACTGGCGCTCCCTTCCACTTGGCGAACGCCTTCTCCACCGCGGCGCGAACCGGCTCCGCCTTCGCATCGCCATAGATGGCGAGCACACAATTGTTCGGCGTTGCGAACTGGCGATGGAACGCGCGCAGGACGTCCGCGCTGAGTCTGGCGACGCTCTCTTCGTTGCAGAGTGAATCCAGCCCTTAGCCGATCCCGTTGAACAGCACGCGACGCATCG
>CAYQWK010000828.1:0-1750 GCA_964420805.1 uncultured Bifidobacteriaceae bacterium
TCACGGCACCGCGCCGTTCATCTGGCGAGACGCGAAGCAGCGATGATTACAGGGTGGCAAGTGAAACGATCGACTCTGGCGGACGATCCACGGCAAGCGCAAGTTACTCAGCGAATTCGAGCATTCTGAATTTGGCGGGATCGGCTGCCACATCTCCGGTGACGGCCACAGTGAAGGCGGGGTATGTCTGCCAGCTTTATGAAGTAGAATCGCTGCAACTTGGAGCAACTCCGGCGGTTTTGAATGAACTTGGGACACGGCAGATGTCAGTGGCGGCTGTGCTGGATGATGGGACGCTGTTATCTCCTCTGGCTGATGCAGTGGACTGGAGCGTGGTCAGCGGATCATTGAGCGCGATTAGTGCCGGCGGCGTTGTTTCAGCAGGCGTGGTTTATGCGGACAGCCCTGCGCGTGTGCAGGCCATGTTTTCAGGCCGAAGCCAGGTCTTTGATCTCACGTTGCTCGACACAATTCCTGACAACTTTGGCAACTTTGCAGGTGATGGCTTGCCAGATGGATGGCAGGTCCAATATCTCGGAGTCAGCGGCACGAATGGCGGTCCTGAGCTTGACCCAGATTTCGACGGCATATCAAACTGGCTGGAATACGCGCTAAACCTCAACCCGTCCCTGGTCAGCACCATGCCGGTTGCCACTGCCGTGAATGGAGGCGTGTTGGAATACCACTACCAGCGCAGCAAAGCCGCCTTAAACGGTGGCCTGCATTTCCAGGTCGAGTGGAGCGATACTCTTCAGGCCGCGAGTTGGAACAGTGTTGGTGTGACTGAGGAAGTCATCTCAGACAATGGAATCATTCAGCAGATTCGCGTCGCACTCCCGGCGGCTAACGATGGGCGGAGATTCGCACGGTTGCGGGTGTGGTGAAGGTCTTCACAGCCGCTCCGGGCGCAGTCGCTTGCTCGTTTCGGGATCGCTGGTGCGGGCGCGGACGGTGATGAAGGCACTGGCAGAGAGGATGGCGGCTCCGCAGACCATCGAGAAGGTTTGGAAGGTCATCACCTTCAACATCGCGAAGGCGAGGAAGGGGGCGACGAGTCCGCGCAGGCCGGTGAGAAAGGTGTGGACGCTCATGTACTCGGCCACGGCATGCTTGGGGGCGAGTTTGGTGACCCACAGCGCCCAGGTGACATTGCCGCCGGCGTTCGCCATGCCCCACAAGGCCATGCCAAACGTCCACCACGCGACGCTTTGACCGAGGTAGAAGCACAGGATGCCGGCGGCGAAAAAGACATTCAGCGCAGCCCGCACGCCGAAGAGGTGAAAGCGGTCGTAAATGAGGCCCCACGGGTAGGAGAAGAGCAGGCGGGCCAGCACAGGCACCACGCAGGTGATGAAGGCGACCTGCTTTTCCGGCAGGTTGATGCCGTGGGCGGGATTCGCGAGGTATTCGACGAAGAGGCAGGCGGCGGCGAGATTGCCCACGCCCATCATCATCCAGGAGATGAGCAACGTGCGGAAGTCGTTGTCTTCACGCACCCAGCGCCAGGCGCTCCAGAGGCTGGTGCGGGCGTTTTCCTCCGGCTGCCAGGGTGTGGCCGGCAGGCCGTAGGTCCACAGGCCGCTCACGAAGCCGCTCGCGGCATAGGCCCACAGCAGCCAGGTGTAGTTTTTCAAATCGAGATCGAGCACCCAGCCCGCCGCGTAGCCAAAGGCGACCGCGGCGCCGGCCCGCGTGACACCGGCGATGGCGTAGAGCTTGCCCCGGGCGGCCTCGGGGTAGTTCATGCGGT
>CAYQWK010000829.1:0-1744 GCA_964420805.1 uncultured Bifidobacteriaceae bacterium
CCGCATGGCTGGCGGTGGTTGCTCAGGGACGAGTCCGGAAGAAACGCATGTTGCCCGAAGCCGGTGTGAGATACGGGCCCCCGGCCGCCGGCTGCGGGTCAACATCATGCCAATTAGTGTCCGTGACCAAATTGTCCCGGTATTGCAGGACACCGCTGGCGGGCGCCCAGGTGATGGTGATGTTGCCGCCGGAGTTCTCCATGCGCATTTGTGGACCGGAGGGACTGGGAGCGGAAGCGGTGATCGTTATGACCTGCAAGCCCATGGTCAGGTCGCTGCTTGTGGCGTTGGCCTGATGCAACTCGACGGCGAGTAGGTTGTTGCCGTTCTGCAACGAGGTTGGCGCGACGTATTCGAACACATCCTGTGCGTCACCGTCGTTCACGCCGCGGGCGGCGTAGTTCGTGGCGGTGATGTTGGTCGGCGCGAGCAGCATGCCCACGCGCTGCAATTCTTCGCCGTTGAGATAGATCACCGCGCCGTCGTCGAACTTGCCACGCAGCCGCAACCGCGAGGCGCCGGGATTACCGTCGAAACTAAACGTGGTGCGGAAATAGGCGGTGACGAGGTTCGTGCCGGTGACAGGCGAGGTCAGGTTGATGCATGAGCCTACTGGTCCGAGACCGTAAAGGGAGTTGTCACGGCAATGCGTCCCAGCGGCGCCGTTGGCGTTACGCTTGGCGTCGAAGGGGCCGGCTCCGGTCGTCCAAGCGCCGTCGTCGAAGCCAATGTTGTTCCAGGTAACCCCGGGATCAATGTCGTTATCGAGGAAATGCCAGGTCGAGCCGTAGTTCACGACGATAGTTTCGCGGGTCAACGGCACCGCGGTTCCCGGCAGCTCCTGGCCAATGCAGGCGTCGGTGACGAAATTGATGACGACCCGGTAGGCTGTATCCGGGTCGCGTGCCGAGACGTGCAGCGAGATCGTGGAGCTATTCACCGCAGCCGCATTCTCGATGACAAGGTTGCCGACACCGGGGCCGGCCACCGGTTCGACGCTCCAACTAAACGTGACTTCGTTGAGGATGATCATGTCGATCGGCTCGTCGAAGGTCACCGTGATGTTCGTGAGCGATACGTCACCGTAGGCCGACAGGACCGTCGGTGGGCTCGTGTCATCGACGTAGGTGATCTGGTTCGTGCGGCTGCGCACGCAGCCCTGGACATTGCACACTTCGACGAAATAGCTGCCCGCGTCGCCCGAGGTCATGCTGCTGATCGTGAAAGTCGCGTTGGTGGCGCCGGACACGGGCGAGTTGTTGCGATACCACTGGTAGCCCGGTGCCGGCACGCCGCTCGCGGTCACGGACATGCTCGCACTGCGACATTGCATCACAGTGCGGTTGGTGACGGAGGAATCATCGGTGATTTGCGGCGCCACGTTGCCCACCTGCACGATGTTGGTTACGAGCAGATTGTCGATGGTGTAGGAAGGATCGGTGATGCTGTTGGCGTTGTCATCAAACCAGAACAGATACATCGAGGCGCTGGCGGGCCAAGCCGAGGCGAAGGTCAGGTCCGCAATGAGCGTTCCGTTTGTTTCCTTTCCGGAGAACTGCGGGATGTACACCCACGAACCCGTCGCGCCAGTCAGGCTGTAATATACGCGGAAGCCGGGCAGCTCGCCGGCCACGTAGTCGTTCGTGGTGGTGGCGAAGGCCAGGCGCCGACCTTGGATGCTCAGGCCGGAGCTGTTTTGGAAAGTGGTGAGCATCACCACGGCGGCGCTCGAGTTGCTGCCGAT
>CAYQWK010000830.1:0-698 GCA_964420805.1 uncultured Bifidobacteriaceae bacterium
TCAGCGTGACGCGCACGCCGGTGTTGGGGAACACCGGCGCGGCCTCTGCGAGAGTATCTGGAGGGGCAGGCGAATATCTCGAAGATCCCTGATCTGAAGCGGGAGTTGGCCGAATTGAAGGCGCGGATGGAGGCGCTGGAGCGGCGCGAAGAGTGAGGATTATCGTCGCCGGGCTGGGACGCAAGACCGGCAAAACAGAAGTGGTGTGCCGGATGATCGCTTTGACTCCCGAGCGGGAGTGGACGGTGGTGAAGATCTCGCACCATGAAGCGGCGGCGGGTGACCGGTACACTCTGGTGCAGGACGCTGAGTCTGGTGACAGCGGGCGCTATGCGGCGGCGGGGGCAAAGCACTCGTATTGGCTGCGAGGGGATTTGGAAGCCGCGCTGCCTGAGTTGCGTGAAGTGCTGGGGCGGGCGCGGAACTGGATTGTGGAGTCCGGCAGCGCCGTCCATGTTCTGGAACACGACTATGCGTTCCTGGTGGTGCAGCCCGGCGGGGTCGACGATGGCAAAATGCGCGCGTTACTGCGCGGCGAGGAAGACGATTGAGGCGCTCAGCGTTTCGTCCTGCAGCGAGAGCCGCAGTTGGCCGCCGGCAGAGTTGACGAAGAGGCGAGCCGCGCCGAGCCGGCCGGGCGGGTCGAGCGTGCGCAAGAGGTCTTCCGAGTCGGACTGAACCTGGGCGGTGATTTCGAC
>CAYQWK010000830.1:708-1744 GCA_964420805.1 uncultured Bifidobacteriaceae bacterium
AACTGCGGTGGTATCGAGCATGGCAACCTCAAGTCAGCAGTGGAGTGCATGGTGATGCAGATGGGGTCTTCGGCGTGGGCGATGTTGCGGTAGAAGGCGAGCAAGTGGTCAAAGAACTGGCGTGCCAGGTCGACGGGCAGAGAGGCGCAGGCAACGGCGGCGGCGAAGCGGAGTTCGAGGTTGCGCTCTTCGTGCAAGGCTAGCTCCGCGCCCAGGTGTTGGAGCACCGCTGGCAGGTCGACGGGACCGCAAGGTGCGGAGGCGAGGCGGACGGCGAGGGTGGTGTCTTCCAGGAGCCAGTGGGCCTGTTGGACCATGCGGCGGAGACGTTCACAGTGCTGCTGGAGTGCCGGTTCGGTTTCGCCGAGGACCATATCGAGGTAGAAGGCGATGGACTCGATTCCGCTCAGCGGCTGGCGCAGTTCGTGAGCGAGGTGGCGGAGCAACCTGTCCGGTTCCGCTGAGGCCATGAGTTCTGTTTCCAAAGGGCGGGTCATCGTTACGAATCCCAAAAGCATAGCACCTCACGAACGGGGCGGGTGGTGGAGTTCATGGTCTTCGTGAGATTCGAGGTGAGTCATCACTTCGATGGGCTGTGAGACGGAGGAGGCGAGCATTTCCTCGATGTGGGTGGCGGCGGCGTGGGCTTCTCCGAGGGGCTGCTGGTAGGGGAAGAGCAGATGTACCTCAACCAGGACGCGTCCGCCTGTTTCCCGGAAGCGAAGTTCGTGATACTGAATGCCGGCTTCGGCGACCAGTTGGTCGAGGCGAGTGCGGAGCGCCTGTTCCACGGCAGGGTCCGCATAGTCGAGCAGCCCGCGAACGGATTGCCACATGAGCTGGCCGCCGGACCAGAGAATGTTGATGGCCATGATGATGGCGCAGATGGGGTCGAAGGGTTTCCAGCCGGTGAGCATGACGAGGCAGAGGCCGACGATGACGCCGAGGCTGGTCCAGCAATCGGTGAAGACATGTTTGCCGTTGGCGACGAGGATGAGGGAGTTGTTTTTGCGGCCCGTGCGGACGAGGTAGAGGC
>CAYQWK010000831.1:0-1737 GCA_964420805.1 uncultured Bifidobacteriaceae bacterium
GGATAGGTCGGTCCCCTGAATGCACTAACGGATGCCCCGCAGTAAACCCCTTCCGGGCCCGATCCCCGGTACACAAAATCGAACCATACCGGCCGGACCAAATGAAAGGACCCTCGGGACCGCGGTGACGATGATCGATCCCTCTTGCGACCAAGCGCCTATGGCGACTGTGCGAAGGTGTACGAGAACGAGCTGGTTTCCACGGTGGGATCACTGGCATCATCCGGGTTCCAATCTATGGGCCAATCGAAGAAACGTCGTTTGTGTCCGGCTCTTGGCCGGGAAATCACGCCAAGCGAGTGCGGTGAAAATCGCCACAGCCGCCACGCCTGCCCGGCGTCTTGTGCGTACAATCCCTTCGCAGTGGAGAACTACACCGCTTTGCTTGCGATTGAAGATGCCCTCGATCGACGGCTTTTGAAGTGGGTGTTCGAACATGCCCCTGACCGCGTCGAATTGGAACGTGGTTTGCAGCAAGCGGTGGCCGCCAGGTCCGGACACAGCGCGCATGCGTTCGTGGTGTGGAATCTCTTCTTTCGTCGCGATGATCATGGTCTGACCGGAGCGCAACGATTCGCCCAAGCCGGGTTTCCGGGCCTGAACAACGACGAGCGGGTGTTTCTTCAGGCGAAGATGCAGACGCGGGTGGCCCTGTTGGAGGTGCATCGTGTCATCGACGAGCAGCGATTTGAAGCGATCGATTTGCTGGCTCCTGAAGCCGCGCCGATGGTCTTTGTCGACCGCAGCACCGCTGCCCGAACCCCTCGTTTTGCCACGTTGGTGGCGTGGACCTATCCGCAGCCGCACTTTTCGCGGCTGAACGGAACGGCCATTTCCATGTCGGACGTCGATGAATTCGAACCTCTGGAGGTGGTGATCGAAACGGTCCGGCACCTGGGTGGGCCGACGGAGGGTCCAGGTCTGCGCCTGTGGCTGGCGGAGCACTTTGTGCGACTCGACGAGGCGCTGAACGCGACGGCGAAGGAGCGCACGCGTCTCATGCTGGACGGCGCGGATGCGCAGTTCGGTCGGGCGACCTATGCTTTGACGGCGCCGTTTGCCGAGAGCCGCGCTGCACTCGATGCTGGCCCGGAGATAGATCCGGTTGAACCCACAGAGGAGGAACGCGCGGAAGGTTTTGCTGAGGCGCGACACTGGTTCGACGATTTGATGCCGGCGACGGTTGGACGCACATTGCTCGGGCGCGTTTTGCTGGGTCAGGCTTGGTGGCGTCTCGAAGCGGTCGGTGCGGCGCGGTTGGTGAGGCTGCGTGAACGATTTGAGAAACGACTGGGCCGGCGGGTGCGTTTCGATCGGGAGCGGCGAGACGACGTGGGGACACGCATGGCCATGAAGTTATCGGAGTCGGCTCGCGAGTTGGTGCCGCCGCGTTTGTTGGGGACTCCGATGGGTGTGGAGTTCTCCACGTCGCGGGTGGAAGTGCCTGCACATCTCCGCACCAAGGCGGAGATCGAGGCACACTTCATGCAGGAACAGCTGCGCGACTTCGTGGACCAACCCTTGCCTGCGCTCGACCGCAAGACGCCTCGCCAGGCTGCGCGGGATCCCGTTTTGCGAAGGAAGCTGCTGCCTCTCGTCAAGGCTCGGGTGCGGCAGACGGACGAGATGAACCTGCGCACCGGGCGTACGGTTGACATCAACGGACTCCTGCGCGAACTGGGACTGGCCGAAATCGACTTTCCGCCGCCACCGCCCCGCGCCCCGCTGGCCGACGAT
>CAYQWK010000832.1:0-1734 GCA_964420805.1 uncultured Bifidobacteriaceae bacterium
CGGTCACGGAAGGCCGCATCGGCTAAAAGTCAGGCGGCCGGGACCTCGAGGTTGAGACCCCAGAAGACGCCGTTGATGAGGAGGCGGCGGAGGGACTCGTCCTTGAGGTCGCTGGCCGAGGCCATCGTCGTGGTCAGGATGCGGTTCACCTTGCCGGCGTCATTTTTCAACTCACGTGTCCAGGCGATGGGCTGCATCGGATCGTTCACGCCCACTTCTGCGCCGCCCTTCTTCTTTTTGTAATCCGCGGGAGCGTCGCCGGGGTTCATGCCCTTGAGCACCATGCCGCGCGCGAGGATTTTGGCGTCGGCCGGCGGCGCGGCTTCATAAACATCCGTGGTTCCGAAAATGTCGGTTACGCCGCGCAGGATGGGATCGTTCTTGGCGGAGTCCTCAATCACGCCGCGCGTGGCTTCCTTCTTGTGGTTGCCCCAGTGCGAAACCCAGGTCTCGCCCAGAACCTGCCGGCCGAAGCCGCCCTTGTTGTTCCAGTTCCACTTCTCCCACGGCCCGCCTTTGGCGAGGCCGGCGAAGCAATGGGTGCTGGTGCGCAGGGCAATGATTGGCACGCCTCGGTTCAAAGCGCCCTCGAAACGTTTCATCGTGTCATCACTCCATTTTCGGAAACGCAGCGACATGACAATGGCGTCGGCTGAATCGAGCGCCTCCGGGCCGGAGAGGCTGGCGGAGTTGTTGGGGTTGATGGTGCCGTTGGTGCCCATCGAGAAGAGCACGGTGCATTTGAAGCCGTGGCGGACGGCCAGAATTTTGGCGAGCATCGGCATGGCCTCCTCGGAACGGTATTCCTCGTCGCCAGCGAGGAGGACAACGTGTTTGCCGACGCCCGGCCCGGACTTGCCTTGATAAACGACGGTGTCCTGCGCGTGTGCGCAGGCGAAAAGAAGGCAACCAGCCAGCAATGCGATGAGTGATTTCATAAAATGTGCGGTCATGGACGAATGATTGTGTGCGCGCATCGAAGCAAAAGCCGTTAGCCGTCGCAAGCACCGCCAACGGGCTTTGCGCGGCGGTCCCGGCGGGGCTTGCCGCGGTCAGTTGCGGGCCAGTCGCCCGTTTTTTCGCTCGTCGAGCACATCGCGCAACGTATGCAGGAGCGCATGGGCAGCGTATGGCTTGGCGACGAGGTGGGTGCCCGGTGGCAGCTCAAAACCTTCGTGGATGGTCGGCCCGGTGTAGCCGCTGCAAAAGATGACGGGCAGCCGCGGGGCGAGGCGATTGATCTGCTGGTATGCCTCGATGCCGCCGAGTTTGGGCATGACCACATCCATGAAGATCAGGTCGATTTCCTTGGCGCTGCGGCGGACTGTTTGCACGGCCTCCTCGCCATCCTGCGCGGTCAAGACCTTGTAGCCGGCTTCCCGGAACAGTGTCTTAGCCAACTCCCGCACGGCGGTGTCGTCCTCGACCACAAGGATGGTTTCGGTGCCGCCGGGCGGTTTTCCGGGCGCGGTCTTGGTTCCGAGTTCCGCGGTCCGGTCGGTGATGGGCAGGTAGATGGTGAAGGTGGATCCGGCTCCCGGCTCGCTCTGCACCTCGATGATGCCTTCGTGTTGCTGGACGATGCCGTAAACCATGGCCAGGCCGAGGCCGGTGCCGGCCACGCCCTTGGTGGTGAAGAAGGGTTCGAAGATTCGCTCGATGGTTGCCTGGTCCATGCCAATGCCCGTGTCGCTCACAGAAAGCCGGACATATGAACCGCCTGAGGTCCACGGG
>CAYQWK010000833.1:0-1721 GCA_964420805.1 uncultured Bifidobacteriaceae bacterium
TCATGATGGCCTTGAAACTCCGCAGCGAATCCCCGCGGCCTTCGTAGCCGCCAATCGTTTTCGGGTTTATGCCGGACATGGGGTTTTCTACCAGGAAGGGAATGTGTGCCTTCAACTGCTCATCGTCGAATTTCTGCCAGTCCTTGTCCTTGAAGTAGTCGTAGAATTTCCTGAATCGGTCCGCACCGGCGGCCATCGCCTTGTTGTCGCCCGAGTGATAGACGAAGAATTCCTCCGTGGTGAGCAGCTTCTCGAAGACGTTCCTGTCCTGATTCAAAATATGCTCCACCAGCATGTCCGCCTCGCTCACGAGCCGCGCGCTCGCGTCCGTGTAATTGCCGCCGAACCGCTTGTTGTCTTTGAAAATGGGCAGCATCGCGGGGTAGCCGAAAAACTCGCGGAAGAAGCGGAACTTGCGGATGGGAATCGTCGTGAAGCTGTCGTTCAGCCCGATTTTTTCCACCGCCTCATCAATCACATAATACTGGCTGCGAATCTTCAGCATCCGCTCCACTTCGCGGCGGTAATCCTCGCGCGTGTTCAGCCTGCCGCTGCTCGCGGCGGCGGCGAGTTCCTTGTCCGGGCTGCTGTCTGTGAGCGCATAGGCGAGGGCGTAACTGGCATCGCGCGGCGAGAGCATCTTCCGGCCATGCGCGTCGGCGGTTCCCTCGCCGAACTCGGCGCGATAAACAAAATCCGACCGCAGCAAGAGCGTCTGGATGAGCTTATCAATGGACGGCCCGACTCCCAGCTTCGGCCAATAGGATGTCGTCAGCGCGCAGTATTCGGCTTTTTCCTTCGGCGACGGCGCGCGCTCGATGATGCGCGTGAAAAGCTGCTCCACGAGGTCGGCGGTCACGGCATCATTTGGCAGGCCCGCTTTGAGTCGCTGCTGCTTGAACTCCTCAGACCATCCCGCCATGCACTTCCCGACGACGGCTAGGCAGGTGTCGCCTGCCTTGCGATGCTGGAGAATCGCCGCGCGGATGACCGCCATCTCCGCCTCGACGGGTGGCTTGGGAACCTTCGCACCAGTCGGCTTCGGTGCGCGCTTGAGCAAGTCCTCCATGTAGCCGCGCATGAACTGGAGCCGGGCCTGAAGCGTCCGCTCGTTGACGCCGTAGTGGAACCATTCCTTCTCGCACTTCACAATCTGCGCCTCATCCTTCTCCCCGCCTTTTGAGTTCCGCTCCATCGCGGCCCAAATCTCGGCCAACTCGTCGTTGGAGGGCTTCGCGATATCGAAGACCGACTTCTTGAGCGGCTTTCCGTCCGGCCCCATTGCCACCTTGGGCACCTCGAATTTGGAAGGGACAAACTTCGGCAGCAGCGCCTCGTGCTTCTCTTTGTAAATCTCACCCAGCAGCGCCTCGATGTTCGCCTTCAGCCAGCTCTCGCGCGCGGCGAGGATTTTTTCATGCTCCCACTCCGTCGCCATGATTTTGTCCACCACGGGAAGGTAGGTCTTCTTCCTCCGCGCGAGATTCATCATGCCAGCCGCCGCCTCCTTGGCGTTGGTAATCATCGTCAGCAAATGCCCGCCATCGAGCGTCGTCGTATCGTAGTAGCGGACGCCGCTGTGCGTCGGCAGGAGAAAGGGATTGGTGAGATTCACCCTCGCGCCATTTCGGCTGCCATCTCCGCGAACATACTGCCGCTTGCCGTCAATGTCCCTGCTCGGGGTGATGTCCAGCAGCACATTGAACTTCTCATTAAAAATG
>CAYQWK010000834.1:0-1718 GCA_964420805.1 uncultured Bifidobacteriaceae bacterium
CGAAGGAAGCGAACGTGCGCATTGGAGTTGGCGTCAGCCAACCCTTGAGGGCCGATGGTCGAGGTTACACTGAGTTGCGCCGGCAATGGCGAGCTGGCGACACGGTTGAAATTGATCTGCCCATGCCCGTGCGATTGATGGAAGCGAACCCGCTCGTGGAGGAGACTCTCAACCAAGTCGCCATGCAGCGTGGCCCGGTGGTGTACTGCCTGGAGTCAGCAGAGCTGCCGTCGGGCACGCGTATCACCGAGGTTGCGATTCCGTCGGACATTGATTTGGTGGCGCGGTACGACCGTCGGCTGCTTGGCGGCTGCGTGGTGTTGGAGGGCGTGACACAAGTGAGCACGACCACAGCTTGGCGTGGCGAACTATATCGCGAAGTCCAGCCTACCACCACGAAACCAGTCAAGGTGGGCTTTGTTCCCTATTCGCTTTGGGCCAATCGCGGTGCAGGTGAGATGAGCGTGTGGTTGCCTCGAGCAGCCGAGCGCAAAGTGAAATGATGAGGCGCGCGTTCCAGTCACTGCTGGCCCTGGGTTTGGCATCCGTCGCGTTCGCCGCCGAGACCAAAGTTGAGTTCACCATGCCGGGCCGCCCAAACGCGGTAGACCCGAGCTATCAGCCGTGGGCCGTCGGCACCGTCGTGAGCGCGAGCAGCAACTTCAGTGGCATCACTGTCACGGTGTCGAATCTCGGGCCGGGCACTTCGTTGAAGGCGGGCTGGTGGAAGGATGCCGCCGAGAGTCCGACGATGAACGCGAAGATGATTTCCGACGGCATCACCGTGGACAACGCGGCGAACAACGGCGGGCGCATTGCGTTGCGGCTCGACGGGCTTGCGCCCGGCCCGCACTCGTTGCTCACGTATCACAACGGCTGGGACAACCCGACCAACCAAGTCTTCAGCCGGATGAACGTGTGGCTCAACGGCGCGCTCGCCATTCCGCTGCTGCAACCGACGGCGCGCGCGACGAACAATTTCCTGGGCGCGAATGCCTATCTCGAATTCACCGTCCTCTCGAACGAACCGGTCCAGGTGGTCTTCGAGGCCGACACCACGCGCGAGGCCGACACGTTCACGAACGTCTGGTTCAACGGTCTCGAGATTGATTCCGTGGCGCTCGACCGGAAGGCGATTCTTCCAGTGCCATCGGACAAGGATGAGCATGTGGACGGCGACTCGCGCTCGGTGCTGCTGCAATGGACGGGCGCATCAAACGCCGTCGCGCATCGAATCTTCTTCGGAACAGACAGCAATGCAGTGGCGAGCGCGACCACAAACTCGCCGCTGTTCCGCGGCGAACAGGGCGCGCCCAGTTTCCTCGCCACGAATCTCTCCAGCTTGCTGACGTATTTCTGGCGCATTGATGAAGTGAGCGCCAGCGGCGTCGCGCGGGGTGATGTGCGGATGTTTCGGACGCGCCACCTGGCGTTTCCCGGCGCGGAAGGCTACGGACGTTTCGCGCGCGGGGGCCGTGGCGGCAAGGTGGTGGAAGTCACCAGCCTTGCGGACAGCGGGTCGGGCACGCTCCGCGAGGCGCTCACGAATGACATCGGGCCGCGCACGATTGTTTTCGCCGTGTCGGGAATCATCACGCTGGAGTCGCGGCTGACGGTGAACGGCTCGCACATCACCATCGCCGGACAGACCGCGCCGGGCAAAGGCGTCTGCATCCGCAAATGGACCCTCGGCCTGAGCGGCGCGCGGGATGTCATCG
>CAYQWK010000835.1:0-1706 GCA_964420805.1 uncultured Bifidobacteriaceae bacterium
GGATGCGCCGGCCGACGATAAGCCAGCGGAAGACAAGCCAGACGACAAACCGGAATCCGAACCCGCCAAAGAGGGCGATGCCCAGGATACGAAGGCTGGCGCGGATGCCAAGGAACCCGAAGACGCCGGCGGCGGACCTGGCCCGAATATCATCCCTGTCATCCGTTCGGAAACGAACATCTCGATGAAGAGCGTCAAGGAAGTGAACACGACGAAGCTGCGATTCGATTACAACTTCCGCAGCTTCCAGACCGACGCCACGGTCGTGGGTGGCTTCATCGGAATCGGTGAATTCTCACCCGATCTTCGCGACTCCCTGGTGCGGACGGTCGGGGGTGGCAATTGGGAAAAGGCTACATTCGCTCTGCCCGATCTGTCGGATCTCCAAACGCTGAAAATCGCGGGCGTCGAGTTGTTCGTCGATGTGGTGGATGGCAATGGGGCCTCATTCTCCACGGATGGACGGATGGGCGTCCGGTTTCGGGACGGCGCATGGCGGCGGATCGGGAATTCGACCGGAAAAAAATCCGATCCCAACGCAACCGTGGAAAGCATCGACTTCCGCTTGGCCGGAAAGGTCGCCCAGGAAGTCCAAGCTCGTGGAAAAAGTGGCAAAGAGAAGAAGTCGGGCGAGGACCTACGAAAGCAGATTCTGTCCGAACTCGAATATCGAGTCACGGTCAAGATCACACCCCAAGGGGGCGCGGGCGACCTGGAATACTCGTATCAGCTTCCGCTCGAAATGGGAGATAGCAGCCTGTCTTCGCCAACGGCGAACCTCCGCGTGGTAACGATCGATGCCTCGTCGCTGCTCGGTGATAACAAGCAGGTCAGCGTGGCCGTGTCGGCGGCCTGGTCCCAGAAGAACGCCAATGGCCAGGTCGTTGAAGTGAAACGCATGCTGCGGTCCAACGTAACGGCCGCGACGGTCGATCCGATCGTGTTCCTGCTCCCACCTCCGTCGACGGGAATCAATCCCAACTACGAGGTGGAAGTGCGACTCATCCCGCAGTCGGGAGCTTCGGTCTTGCTGCCGAAACTCCCCAATCTCTCGGCCTCCTTTCTGTTCCTCGAAGAGGCGCTTTGGCCGAATCGAAACGCGGGTGGCTAAGACCAGTTGCGAATCCCGGCTGTAACTTCAGTCTCGAACTCGCCCTCCCGAGGATTCCCTTTGGGGATGTCTCCGGGAGGGCGAGCGATCCTGCTCTTTTTCCCTGTGCGATCCACGATGAAATCTCCATTCAGCCAGGTCGATGACCGTCACGGTTTACCCGCTCTGCGGAATCTCTGCGTGTTGCTCTTCCTGGGCTTGACACTGGAGGCCCACGGGCAGGTCCCCGAATGGAATCTGAAGGACCCACTGAAGCTCGAAGTCGCGATGCGGGACGGCAGCCAGCGGCGCTACGCCATCGTGCGAGACATCTTCAATCCTTTCCGCTTCTATTACCTGCTGGAGACGGGGCTGCTCGTGGACCGGCGGATCACACGCATTAATGAGCGCGGACAAAGTAGCGATCGCTGGCCTGAATGCCAACTTGTGCGGTTCCAACGCGAATCTCCGAACCAGCCCGGAGTGATTCAGGAAGGGGCGACGCTCCGCATGACCTTCGAGCACGAGACGCTGGACCCTTTCGTACTGACCGCTCTGCGTCAACAGCTGCTCGACCGACAGCCGTACCTGCGGGACTGGATTGAGGGAGAGACTT
>CAYQWK010000836.1:0-1704 GCA_964420805.1 uncultured Bifidobacteriaceae bacterium
GTTCGGCATCGAGTTCAGCGGGCTCGGCTCGCGATGGTTGCACTCGCGTGGCACCGGCGAGTTGGCCGGCGATCAGATTGATCCAGCGCCGAGGCGCTGGCAGAGGGATTGCATTGCTTTGCATGCAATCCTTGTAACGCGTTCGGCACGCATGCCAAATAGCGCTTCAGAATTACGCGGAGGCGGCGGGCTTCACCGGAGCAGCAGGCGCAATGTCCACGTCACGCTGGACGCGGGAGATGATGCGCGCGCCGCGCTTGTAGGTGAAATACGAGTAGATCCATTGCAACAGGACGGCGGCCTTGTTGCGGAAGCCGATAAGGAACAGCAGGTGGATGAACAGCCACGCCACCCAGGCAAGGAACCCCGAGAACTCCAACCGGCCAATCTTGGCGACGGCGGCGGAGCGACCGATGGTGGCCATCGTGCCTTTGTCGAAATAGCGGAACGGCACGCGCGCGGCGGCGTTGCCGGAATCGAGCTCGTGCGCGATGACGCGTGCGGTGTGGCGGCCCATCTGCATCGCGGCAGGACAAATGCCGGGCACGGGCTTGCCGTGCCGGTCGGCAATGAGCGCGAGATCACCGATGGCGAAGACTTCGGGATGCCCGGGCACGCTGAGGTCGGGATTCACCTTCACGCGCCCGGCGCGGTCGAGTTCGACACCAAGCTTTGTGGTAAGAGAACTCGCCGAAACACCGGCGGCCCAGATGATGTTCTCCGCGTGGATTAATGCCGGTTGAGCGCCCTCGGTCTTCGCGGTGAGTTGGACACAGCCTTGGGTGATGTCCTGAACTCGGCAGCCGGTGCGCACTTCAACACCGAGTGCAGCAAGCTGTCTCGCGGCGCTTTCCGACAAGGCCGGCGGCATGTTCGACAAGAGCCGGTCGTGGCCTTCGATGAGAACCACACGCGTGCGCGCGGTGTTAATGCGACGAAAGTCGGGTTTGAGCACGTGCCGCGCAAGTTCAGCGAAGGCGCCCGCAAGTTCCACGCCAGTCGGGCCGCCGCCCACGACGACCATTGTCATCAGGCGCTGTTGCTCGGCGGGGTCGGTGGTGTTCTCAGCGCGCTCGAACGAGAGGAGAATCTTCCGCCGGATGTTCATCGCGTCATCAAGCGACTTGAGGCCGGACGCGAAGCGTTCCCATTCCGGGTGGCCGAAGTAGCTGGTCACTCCGCCCGTCGCGAGCACGAGGTAATCGTAGTCGAGCGCGCCTTCGCGCAGCACGACACGCCGCTCTGCGAGGCGCACATCCACAACTTCGTTCAGCAGCACGGTGACATTCTGCTTGGGCGCGAGAATGGAACGGACGGGTTGCGCGATTTCCGGCGCGGAGAGCCCCGCGGCTGCGACTTGGTAAAGCAGTGGTTGAAAGAGGTGATGGTTCTGGCGGTCCACGAGCGTGATCCGCGCGTTTGGATGGTTGAACGACTGACAAAACGTCAGCCCGCCGAAACCAGCGCCAAGGACGACGATGTGCGGTTGTTTGGTTGTTTGTGCGGCAGTCATACTTCACCGAGCGGGGCAATATCGTCGGCCTCGGGCGTCTGCGCAACGCAGGCCGTCTCGAGGGCTTCAATGACCACGCGCCCTTGTGACCGCGACTTGAATGACTGGCCCGCCGTGAGAATCGTATCCTTGGCTGCGCCCGCTTCCGTGATCCAAAGCCGGCCGCGATGACATTCGATGCGGAGCGGCAC
>CAYQWK010000837.1:0-1405 GCA_964420805.1 uncultured Bifidobacteriaceae bacterium
GCCTGATCACCGTCGATCACGCCCTGTCGCGCGTGCGCTTTGTGACCTGGACATTGTAGTACAGTCGCAGCCATTGGCTGGAGATCCTTGGCTTGGGCGAACACTATGTGCGGGCGGAGGTGGACGCCTGGGCAACTCCTGATGGATCGGTTGAGATCAAAACGCTGGAGAATGTCACCCGCTTTGCGATTTCGGCTCCGATGCTCCAAGGCGCTGCCACGACGCTGCGGATTTCCGGACAGGACGTGCAACTTGGGGAGCGCGCCCTGGGCACCACCCCGGGCAGTTTGGTGTTCGGCCGGCAGGACGGACGTTGGCTCTGTCTCGGTGAAGGCGGTGGAGTCGCGCTGCCGGGTAAACGCCCGGGACTGCAGGGCCCGATCGATGACGCCTTCACCACGGCGTTCCTCTGCGTGCGCGGCACGGGGCTTCCGTGGAACGCGGCGGTGGACGCGTGGAGCCGCACCAGCCTGCAGCGCTTTGGGGAGGAGTGGGCGCAGTACATGGGCGGCGACTTGCCGGTGAAGGCGGATGTCGATGTGACGGAGGAGGATGTTCGGACAAAAAACCTCATTCTCTTTGGAGATCCAGGAAGCAATCTATGGATACGTCGCGTGCAGCCCGGGCTTCCGCTCACATGGAACCAGACCGCAGTGACGTTGGGCGGAACGACCTATCCGGCGGAGAGCCATGTCCCGCGACTGATCTGCGCGAGTCCTTTGCCCGGTGCAGAGGGACGCTACGTGGTCATCAATAGCGGGCATACCTTTGGCGAGCGCGAATTCACCTCCCCGAACTACATGCTTTTTCCACGTTTGGGAGATTGGGCGGTGATGAAGGTGGCACCCGAATCGAACGAGTTGCCGTCCGCCTCGAACGAGCGCAGCGAGGAACCGTTGCGCGCCGGCTTCTTCGGAGAGGATTGGAGCACGTCGATGGTCCAGCCGAAAACACCTGCGGATGCAGCATTCTGAGCCCCGGTCGAGAGATACCATGAACGTTCTGAAACATTCCGTTTCCATGATACCCCACCCGTCCCCACCTGCTCGACTGCACTGGAGTGCAGTCATTTTGTTCTGCTTCGTCGGGTTGACGCTCCGTGCGGCGTCCCCTGCGGATTTGGTGTGGCGGGCGGGTTTTGCCCGAGCGAAAATCACTCCCGGGGAACCCATTATGCTGGGAGGATACGCAAACCGGAAGGAGCCCTTTCGGCGGGTGATTCAAGACCTGTACGTCAAGGCCCTCGCTCTTGAGGATGACCAAGGCCTGCGAGCGGTTCTCTTGACCTGCGATGTGGTCGGCTTTAGCGCGCCTACGGCCAATGCCATCATAGATCGGATCTCCGCCGGGTCCGGACTCGACCGCTCCCGGATACTCCTCAATTCGAGCCACAACCACACCGGGC
>CAYQWK010000837.1:1415-1698 GCA_964420805.1 uncultured Bifidobacteriaceae bacterium
ACTGTCTGGTCGAAGGATGGTGCGCCACTGACCACCGGGCCATCCGTAACGGCCGCGGCGGGGGCCGTGCTTGGCGCGACTGAGGCCACGAGATTGGACCGGTATCATCAGCGCTTGCAGGATTCCGTGGTGGAGACTGCGCTCTCCGCATTGCGGGATTTGAGCCCGGCCCGGTTGTCCCACGGATCCGGCATCGCAACGTTCGTGATGAATCGTCGCGAGCCGACGGCGCAAGGCATCAAGCTCGGTTTCAACCCGCGGGGGCCGGCGGATCGCAGTGTGC
>CAYQWK010000838.1:0-1697 GCA_964420805.1 uncultured Bifidobacteriaceae bacterium
GAAGGTGTTCTGGCGCAAGGTGCTGGACATCTACGCCACCAGCATCGACTACGACTCACGCGCCGAAACCTCGCAACAGTTCTTCGCAACGATCCAGAACAAGATGCACTGGGCGGCGCATGGTCATACCGCCGCGGAACTGATCGTCCGGCGCGCTGACGCCACGCAGCCCAACATGGGGCTGACCAACTGGCAGGGCAGCCGGCCGCGCAAGGCCGACGTCGAGATCGCCAAGAACTACCTCGGCGAACAGGAGCTCGACCTGCTCAACCGCCTCGTCACCATGTATCTCGAATTCGCCGAACTGCAAGCCATCCGCCGCAAGCCGATGACGATGCGGGACTGGATCGACAAGCTCGACGACTTCCTGCGCACTACCGACTACGCCGTACTCACGCACGCCGGCGCGGTGAGCAGCGAAGACGCGATGAAAAAGGCGCACCTCGAATACGAGGAATACCGGCGCATGGTGATCGATCTGCCGAGCCCGGTCGAGCAGCATTTCGAGGAAGCGGTGGACAAGAGCAAACGCTTGGCGAAGGCGAAGAAGGGGGGCAAGGATGTTGCCTAAGGGGTGGAAGCGAGCAACTCTTGCAGATATTGGAAAAATCAAGTCCGGGGCAACGCCACCGAGGGCACAACACGAGCGCTATTTTTCTAACGGATCATGGCCATGGGTGAAAACCATGGATCTAACAAATGCCGAGATCGAAACAACAGATGAATCGATCTCGGATGCGGCGCTCAATGAGACTCAATGCAGACTTTTTTCAAGCGGCACAGTATTGGTGGCGATGTACGGTGGGTTCAATCAGATTGGCCGTACTGGACTTCTGACAAGAGAAAGTGCAACTAATCAAGCGATTTGCGCGATCGAGTTGGACACGGCGACTGCCTACCCCGCCTTTGTTCTTCATTGGCTAAACGCCCATGTTTCAACGTGGAAGAGTTTTGCCGCGAGCAGCAGAAAAGATCCGAACATTACTCGTGACGATGTTTGTGGTTTTCCTATTTGCCTGCCGTCAATAAAGGAGCAGCGACGTATTGCTGGCATCCTGGCCACTTGGGACAAAGCCATCACGACCATGGAGCGGCTGCTCGTCAACTGCAGTAACTATTGGCGCGCTTTGATTGGCAAGTTACTGATGCCGGTCCCGTTGGCCACCGAGCGACAAGCGGGGTCATATCCGCCGTCGGTCCAGTCGGGAATTCCGAAATTACCGCCTGCGCCCAATGGTTGGCGCAAGGTGGCCTTGGGCGCCCACTTGCACGAGATCAACCGCCCTGTAATTCTGCAGCCAGACGCCGAGTACACGCTGGTTACGGTGCGGCGTTCGCGCGGCGGCGTTGACAAGCGAGTGGACCTGCGTGGCAGCGAAATCAAAACGCCAACCCAATTCTCCGTCGCCTGCGGCGACTTTCTGATCTCCAAGCGCCAGATCGTTCACGGAGCATGCGGCATCGTCCCCTCCGAGCTCGATGGCGCGGTGGTCTCCAACGAATATACGGTGCTCGGCACCGATGGCGAAATCGACCCGCGCTTTCTGCGTTATCTCTCGGAAACGACCTATTTCCAGCAAACCTGTTTCCATTCCAGCATCGGCGTGCATGTGGAAAAGATGCTCTTCCGCCTCGACCATTGGCTGAAATGGCCGTTCAATATCCCGCCCGTGGAAGAACAACGCCGGATCGTTGAA
>CAYQWK010000839.1:0-1697 GCA_964420805.1 uncultured Bifidobacteriaceae bacterium
GCTCCGGTCTCCCGGTGGCCGGCGTTTACAGCGGCAGCCTCGACAATGCGGGCGAGCGCATCCAGTTGCTGGACGCCTCGAATGAGGAAGTTCTCGACTTCAGCTACAACAACACCTGGTACCCGATCACCGACGGACTCGGCTTTTCGCTGGTGATTGTGAATGAGAACGCGCAACCCGACGCCTGGAACTCGAAGTCAAACTGGCGCACCAGCGGTCAGTTCAACGGCGCGCCCGGCGCGGCGGATCTTGCGTTACCGACCTTTGCTCCTGTGGTCGTGAACGAAATTTCGTCCCATACCGACCTGCCGCAGACTGATGCCGTCGAATTGTTTAATCCCGCCGTCACGAACGTGGACATCAGCGGTTGGTTTCTCACTGACAGCTTCTTCACGCCGAAGAAATACCGGATCCCCGCCGGGACCATTATTCCGGCGGGCGGGTTCGTGGTTTTCACGGAGACGAATTTCAACACCGGCTCGAATGCCTTCGCGTTCAGTTCTGTTGGAGAGGAGGTTTATCTCTTCAGCGGAGACAGCGCGACGAACCTCAGCGGGTATTATCATGGGTTCGATTTCGGCGCGATTGAGAACGGCTGGACCTTCGGCCGCCACGTCACCAGCCAGACCAACGAGGATTTCGTTCCACAGCTTGCTAGCACGCTCGGCGCGACCAATGCCGGACCGCGTGTCGGCCCCGTCGTCATCAGCGAAATCATGTATCATCCCGCCGCCCTGACTACGAACGATCCGCCGGCCAGCTACGTGGAACTCGTCAACATTGCCGCGACCAATGTCCCGCTCTACCACATCGCGGAACCGACCAACACCTGGCGTTTGCGGGAAGCCGTCGATTTCGACTTCCCGACCAACGTCATGCTCAGCCCCGGCCAGACGGTGCTGATCGTCAGTTTCGATCCTGCCACCAACACCTCTGCGCTTGCCTCGTTCCGTTCGCGCTACGGGCTTTCCACCAATGTGCCGGTGTTTGGGCCTTACAGCGGCTCGCTGCCGAATGACGAGGGTGTGATCGAGTTGAAGAAGCCGGATTTCGCCAACAGCAACGGCGTTCCCTACGTTCAAATGGACCGCGTGCATTACCACGACAGCGCCCCGTGGCCCGGCCTGGCCGACGGCCTTGGAGCGGCGTTGACGCGCGTCGTGCGAGGTGATTACGGCAATGATCCCACCAACTGGGTGGCGGCGATACCCAGCCCCGGGACAAACTTCGCGCCGGGCACCGCGCCGCAAGTCACACTGCAACCGGTCAGCCAGAATGTCTTCATCGGGACCAACGTCACCTTTACCGTTGGCGCGAGCGGCAGCGGGCCACTTCAATTTCAGTGGACGGCGAACGGCCTGAGCCAGCCAGCCACCACCAACGCATCCTTCGCCATCACCAACGCGCAACGCAGCCACAGCGGGAATTACTCCGTGCTCGTCATGTCACCGTACGGTTCTGCTTTGAGCGACACGGTGGCTTTGCTGGTGCAGGCACCGCTGGTCATCACGGCGCAACCCCAGTCCACCAATGTGTTCCCGGGACAGACTGTTTCCTTCAGCGTGACCGCCACCGGGGATTCGCTATTTTACCAGTGGCGCTCGAATGGCGTGGACATCCCGGGGGCGAATGCCAGCACGTATTCCTTCCCGAACGCGCAACCGGGCGCTGCGGGAACTTACACCGTGTTTATCTCC
>CAYQWK010000840.1:0-1695 GCA_964420805.1 uncultured Bifidobacteriaceae bacterium
ACCGTGAGCCGGAGATCAAACGGTATGTCATCCACGGCGACAAGATCGCGGTGCTGACCAAACTCCCCAGCCCGGAAGCTGTCCGCCCCAGTCACCGCCGCGCCTGGGTCGTCACACACTTTGAAGACCCGAAGTTGATTCAGGAACTGAAACAGAAGAGCCTGCCAGACTGGCTGGCCGGCCCAATAGAAGAAAGATGAACGCCTGCACTTTCACAGCACGCCCTACGCACCTCGGCCTACTTAAGCCCGGCCTTCGGTGGTTGCCTTCAGCGCGGGGACGATAACACGAAAATCGCATGAGCAAAGACAATCTTCTCATCCTGGCCAACCACGCCGCGCTCGATGACGACGGCTGGGCGCTGATCGCCCACGCCCGCGAGCATCCCAAGACGCGCCAGGTGATTGGCGCCGGCGGACGCATGGAGGAGCAGCGGTTCATCCAGGTGCTCGACAACGAGAGCGCCGATGCGTTGCTCGCCGCCGAGAACTCCTTCTTTCGCAGCCTCAAGCGCGCGTTGATTGGCATCCCGGTCTATCGGGATCACCCGGATTTGGCGGACTACGCTCCCGAGACGGCCGCGCGCAGGCAGCCCAAGACTGTGATTGGCGTGATTGATCGCGTGCGCAAGGGCGATCGTGGCATCGAGGCGCACTTCGCGTTGACCCCTGACGGCGCGGCGGCGGTGGAAAATGACGGCGCCAAGTTCCCGTCGGCGCTGTGGCTGGTCAAACCCTTCGGGCGCCGCGATGACAGCACGCTGGTCCGTCCGTTCCGGTTGATCAGCGCCGGCCTCACTCCTTTCCCAAACATTTCCGGCGTGGAGTCGCTCGCAAACGCGAGGCCGACCGAACCCGCCGCGACAGCAGAACCCACACAAGAAAACACCATGATCAAACAACTCATCATCGGCTGGCTCGCGGCGAAGGGCGTCATCCTCGCCAACGACGCCACCGACCAGGCCGTCCTTGACGCCGTCCAAAAGCACGACACCGGGCACATCACGGCCGCCACCGCGCTCGGCAATGAAAAGACCACGCTGGCTGGAACCATCACCACGTTGGAAAACGAGCGCACCCAGCTCACCCAGTCCCGTGACGCCGAGAAGGCCCGCGCCGACCAGGCCGTGACCGCGCTCGCCAACGAGCAGACCGCCCGCAAGGCGGAACGCCACGGTCGCGCAGCCGCCGTTGTGGATCTCGCGATCACGCAAGGCCGGCTCGCCGTGGCGCAACGCGAGGCGCAGATCACCGCGCTGGAGAACGCCGCCGACTTCGCCGCCGAGGCGAAGAAACTGCTGGCTTCCGCGGCCACGCACAAGACGACAACCGCCGGGAGCACTGAGAGCGGCAAGGTGCTGGCCAACACCAGCGAGACACCACAGGCCGAATACGACCGGCACTTCAAGACAGCGCTCGAAAACTGCGCGGGCGATCCGATCCGCGCGCACTCACAGGTCATGGCCATCCCTGGTCTCGCGGAAAAGCTCCGCGCGAAACGCAACTGACCTGATCCCGAAGACAAGACTGATCCCGAAGACAAGACTGATCCCGAAGACAAGCACCAAACCAACATCAAGATGAAGAAAACACTCATTCTCCTTTCCGCCACGGCGTCCACCGAGGGTGGCGCGCCCAACACTCCACCTGCACCGCCCAAGCCGGCCAGCAAGGACGAGCAGATCAGGGCGCTCAC
>CAYQWK010000841.1:0-1694 GCA_964420805.1 uncultured Bifidobacteriaceae bacterium
GTGGTGTGGTGCTCGTTCGGCGGTCATAGGCCGCCGCTACAGGGCAGGCCATTATTCGGATAGGCTCTCAGCGAAGATTAGCGGTTAACTGACAGCGGAATTTAGGCTCAGTTGTTCGGGATGTAGCCCGAGCCCTTCGGGTCGAACAGCTTCCTCGCGTAGAACGGCACGTATTGCACGACGCCCAGCACCCCGAGCACGAAGAGGCTGTCGCGGTAGGGCCCGCCGACGAAGATGCCGAGGAAGCCGCAGGCCTCGGCCAGCGCGAGGCCCACGATGAAGAGCACCAGGGCCCGGTTCGGGTCGGTCGCGCGCGGCAGCACCAGCCAGCGGATGACGACACTCAGGAACAGCGGCACGAAGCCGGCCAGACCCTGCAGCGGGTTCTCGCGCGAGACGGGCGGCAACGGCTTGCCCTGCGCAAAGCCGAGGTAGACCGCAACCAGGACGATAAGGATCCAACCCCAGACCACCCACCAGACCAGCAGGCGCGCCTTGATCTTCCGCTCGTCGTAACCGGGCATCATGGCTGGATGACTTTCAGGCCGCAACTCGCCGCCAGCCGGGACTGGCGGACATCGTAGGTCACAAAATGCCGCGCCTTCAGCTCGAGCGCCGAGGCGACATGCAGCACGTCGAGGGTTCTCGTGCCCACATTTGGCGTATGCAGCCGGCTTAATTCTGTCGCGCGGTCCAGCACTGCCCGCCACGGCACGTCCACCAATCGCAGCCGGTCGCTGGAGAAATCAGCCGCCAGATCGTTCTGAAAGTCCTGCCACTCTTCCGGTGCGATGTCCCGGCGATGCACCGCCGCCGCCATGGAGTTGACCAGCTCTGCACGGGTAAACCGCGTCACGCCCAAGGCCCCGGGATTCTTAAACCGCCAGGCCGCCATCTGCGGGGAATGCCGGTCGTGCGCGTAGAGCTGGCGCAACGCGCTCGAGTCCACATAGCAATCTTCAACGGTCATCGCGGTCTGCATCCATCGCTCGGGACGCCGCCGCCGAGATCGGCTTGGGCATCCGCTTGATCAGGCGGGCGTAATAGTCGAACCGCTCCGGCTTCCCCTTTTTCTTCGGCGGCGCGACATACGGCTTGATGACGTAGGCCGCCTGGCCGCGCTCCGTGACCACGACCTCGCCCTCGCGCTCGATCAAGGCGCGCACCTTGGGGAACTCCGTGCGAAGCTGGCGGACGCTGGCGGTCTTCATGGCGTGGTGAAACATGGGTGTTTCACAACGGAATGCAACCCCGACACACTTGGCGGCCGCCTAATCAATCCCTGAAGAGCTCTTGGCGTGACGGTGAACCTACTTCGGGACTGATGGCCTTCAGTAGTTCTCCCAACATCTTCTCCCCCAAAGTCTCACGCACTCGGGCATGCTCATGCGCATAGTGATAACCCCGCGCGGAGGGGTGATGTACTGCCAACGCACGAGGATGAGGGCTGATCATGGGGACGTGCCCTACGAGAACTTCCTCTTGAACCACCATCTTCGCCGCGATTGCCGCATGCCACAGTTGTTTGCCAACGAAGATCACATGGCTCGGAGTCGACTCTCGCACAATTCGGTCGAAAAGTGGCGCTGCGCCGGCCCATTGCTCAGTGGTTGGCCTCTGTCTCGGACCATTTCCAGCAGAATTCTGGATATAATGATAGAAGATGACTTTGTGCCAAAAATCTCGTGCCGATC
>CAYQWK010000842.1:0-1689 GCA_964420805.1 uncultured Bifidobacteriaceae bacterium
TCCAGGGTGTGGCGCCGGATGATGCGCTTGGCTGGATAAACCCCGCAGGTCGCATGAGCATAGCCGCTCGAACCTTTGCCATCGGACCCCTTGATCCATTCGGTGAGCGCCCCGATGTCAGTCCCAGAGAACTCTTTGAGCTCCTCGACCACATAGGGCGCCTCCGGCTGGGATAGCCGGGCTACCAGCGTCGAGTGTTCGCCGACTTCAACGCAAAAGCCTTTCGTTTTTTTCGCGAGAAACATGCCGGGGCAGGTGGTAGGTGGGGTGTGTTCTTACGGATTCATCAGCGCGGCGGGTTTGCTAAGTCACCACGCAGATTGGGTAAAACTCATTTGCAGGACATGCTGGATACGGGGCACTTACCCACCTGACAAGACGAAAACTACAATCCTTGCGCTGTCCCCCAACAGTTTCCCTAATGTTTTACTTTCTAACTGCCTGTCCCGGAACGCAAAAAACCCGCCACTACGGACGGGTTTGCGGTAAATCGGCCTACTTGGGCCAAGGCGGCACTATTTCTGCCAGGTGCGCTTGTTGTGTCGGTTCGCCTTGAGGCGCTTCGGGCGTTTGTGTTTCGACATCTTCAGTCGCCGTTTCTTTTTCAGATTACCCATTGGTTTAAGAGTGGTTTGGGAGCGAAAAGTGCGGCCTCTGTTCTAGCCTGTAAAGCCTTTTCCCTCGTCATGGGCCGGCTTGCCATCCCTGCCAGTCACCCGATCCGGTCGCATACACGCCCAGTTCGATGGCCTGCTCGGGGAAAAAATGCCGCAGACAAGTCCCATAAGCCTCCAACTGGGTTCTATACTCCTCGACCAAGCGTTGCACCAATATCCTGTCCGTCTCCCCCATTCGTCGGCGGTTGGTTTTCCAATCGACGACCAACAGCCTTCCGCCCGCCTCATCCTGCGCCACCAGATCGATGACCCCATCCACCCAACCGGCCTGGCGCAGTGGCGCCACGACACTGACTTCTGTTAATATCCGCCAGCGCGGCGAACGCAATTCCCGCCACAACCCGCTCGCCCGCAACTTCGCGAGCTCGCTCTCGCCCCGCGGCGCAAAGCCCTGCTTCGCCGCGGCCGCCAGCCGGTCCTTCAGGTAGCTTTCAAGCTCCACTTCGTCTGCGTGCCAGGGAAGGAACTCCATGGTTTCGTGCCACCACAGGCCATACTCGATCGGATCCTCGCGTCCGGTCGGCACCGGTTCGCCCTCCCCCGATTCGTGCCGAAGCGCGCGCACCGTATCCGGCTTTTGCGCCAGTTGGTGGGGCAGCAACCGCTGCGGGAAGTCCACCCGCGCGCCACCCGCCGTGTCCGCAATCTGCATCGGTTCCTGCCGCGTCGATTCAGGCCGGGCCGCCGGCAATGCAAAACTGGTCTCCGCCACCCCGGGCAGCTTCGTCAGGTCCGCCCCCCACAAATCCAGAAAACTTCCCTCGTCGGCCGTCTCCCCCATCGGCAGCACGAGCACGCGACGTGCCCGCGTCAGCGTCACATAGAGCAACCGCACCAGTTCGCGCAGCCGCTCACGCTCGCGCGATTCCTTCATCGTCGCCGGCAGGCTGGCGCCGTCAAAATACACCCGTTGCACCCCGGCCGCATCAGACAACAGCCGCAGGCCGGTCTCGTCGCGCTTGCCAATCTCGCGCCACAACCCGATGGGGATGACCACCGGCCACTCCAGGCC
>CAYQWK010000843.1:0-1685 GCA_964420805.1 uncultured Bifidobacteriaceae bacterium
GTCGCATCCATGCAATCAATTGATCCAACGCTCAGAACCCGCGCGACCACTGGGCGGTGGGATCCGTGGCGGCGATCGGCAGGCCGGTCTGAGGATTCATCAAACCGAGCTTGCTCACGGGCTTTGATTCGCTGTGGCCATCCAGCCAGCCCAAGGAAGTGCGCTTGCCATGGCGGTTGAACGGCGCCCAAGCACTCCCTTGCAACCACAGCGAAGAATACTCCGGTGTCCAGAAGTAGTAGGCCCAACTCACACCGGCGTCCTGCCAGTCGTCGGGGTTTTTGGCCGGTGGCGTCTTGACGCTGGCGAGGCAGGAGAAGAGGAACGTTTCCGCCAGCGGACGGGTCACGCCGGAGAATTTCATGCCGGTGCCGGACCGAGCCAGGCTGAGGTTGATGCCCAAATTCCCGTGCATCGTGGACGGCAGGCCGGTGCAGGTAAACACATTCGTGGTGTGGATGTAGTTGAGATAGAGAACGTCCCGGTATTCGGTGTTGGGCGTGGGGCCGGATGAGGTCCCGCCGGGAGCGAAGACGGCGCCCGGCAGGGTGGGCCCGGGCAAATACAACGGGATGA
Organism: uncultured Bifidobacteriaceae bacterium; assembly: GCA_964420805.1. Classification (GTDB taxonomy): domain Bacteria; phylum Verrucomicrobiota; class Verrucomicrobiia; order Limisphaerales; family SIBH01; genus JANNGC01. Next base: position 577 of record CAYQWK010000843.1, read on the forward strand.
TGAAGTCATTGTTCTCGTCGCCATACATGGTGGCGGCCAGCATGATCTGTTTCTCGTTGTTCATGCATTGCGTGGCCTTGGCCTTCTGCTTGGCCTTGCTCAAAGCGGGCAGCAGCATCGCCGCGAGAATCGCGATGATGGCGATGACGACGAGCAACTCGATCAACGTGAAAGCTCGGGGGTGACGAGTGTTCCTGGGAGTTTGCATGGTCATTTTCAAACTGGGTTGCGCGTTTTGTGCTTACGGCGAGGTGATGATGAAGAACCGCTTCGGCTCTCCCGACGGTGAATTGGTGTAAACGACCGGCGAACCGGAGAACGTGCCGGAGGTGACCGGCAGCCAACTCGCCAACGGCAGGGTCACGTTGGTGCTGCTCAGCACTTGATACGTTTGGCCGTTCGTGCCGTTGAAGTTCAGCACCACACCATTTGCAATCTTGGTGATGCCGCTCAACGTCGGCGGATAAAGCACTGTGGAGCCGGGCACATGGAGGTAAAGCTCCCCGCCGGTGATGCTCAACGTCGCCGCGTTGGTCACGTCGCCGGTGACGGTGAGGGCCGTCGGCGCAACGCCCGCGACAGATCCGCCGCTGCTGACGGAAACTAGCTTGTAGTCGCCGCCGGCCATAAGCGTGCCGCCGTTCTGAACATTCACCGTTGTGACGGTTCCCGCCGCAAGGGTCAGCGCGCCGCCCGTGACGTTGATGGTCGGAATGCCATTCGTGTAATCAATCACCAACGCAGCCGAACTGGCGTTCACATTGCCGGCCAGTGTGGCCGTTGCGCCGTTCGTCGCGTGGAGAATCTGACTGGCCGCGAGCGTGAGCCCCGCAGTGCCGGTGACATCCAGGGTTGCACCGGAGTGAATCACGAGGTTGGTGCTTGTGCCAGGCGTGCCGCCGCCGGTCAACGCCAGCGTGCCGGCGTTGATGGTGGTGTCGCCGCTGTAGGTGTTGGCGGCAGAGAGAGTCCATTTGCCCGTGCCGGTCTTGGCCAAAGCTGTTGGACCGCCGCTCGAATCCGGGATTGCTCCCGCGAGTTCACCGGTGCCAGCGGACGAGCCGCTCAAGGACAGCGTCTTGGGGCCGGCACCCGACGCGGTCAACGCG
>CAYQWK010000844.1:0-1683 GCA_964420805.1 uncultured Bifidobacteriaceae bacterium
GGCGACCTGGTCTTTTGCAACGGCGTCAATCGATACATCTTCCACCGATACGCGATGCAGCCGTGGACGAACCGCATGCCCGGCATGACGATGGGCCAGTGGGGCACGCACTTCGATCGCACGAGCACGTGGTGGGAGCAGAGCCGCGCGTGGCTGCAATACGTCGCGCGCTGCCAGTTCCTGCTTCAGCGCGGGCGTTTCGTCGCCGATGCCGCATATTTCTGCGGCGAGAATGCCCCCGTCGAAATGCCCGCGGGCAATCCACCGTTGCCGCCGGGCTATGGCTTTGATGGCGTTGGCGCAACCGTCCTGGAAACCGCCAAAATCAAAGATGGCCAGCTCGTTTTGAAGAGCGGCATGCGCTATCGCGCGCTCATCCTTCCGCCCGGCGACCGCAACCTGACGCCGCAACTGCTCCGCAAACTGCGCGGCTTCGTTGCGGATGGACTCACGCTCGTTGGCGCGCCGCCGGAAAGCTCGCCGAGCTTGCAGAATTATCCGGTGTGCGATGCAGAAGTGAAGAAGCTCGTCGCCGAGATGTGGGCCGATTGCGACGGCAAGTCCGTCACGGAACATAAACCAGGCAAAGGTCGCGTCGTCTGGGGCCAAACGATGAAACAGGTGTTCGCAACGCTCGCGGTTCCGGCGGACTTCGATTTCAACCGCACAAGCAATTCGCGGTTGGGATTCATTCACCGTGTTGACTGCGAGGCGGAGTTCTACTTCGTCGCGAACCAGCGCGAACGGTTTGATTCCACCGAGTGCAGCTTCCGGATTGCCGGCAAAGTCCCCGAGCTTTGGGATCCGATGACGGGCCGCACCGAGCCGGCGCCCATTTGGCGGGAGGAATCAGGACGCACCATCGTGCCGCTCGACTTCGACCCGGCGGGTTCGGTGTTCGTCGTTTTCCGCAAGCCGTCGAAGGGCGTCGCTCATTTCGTTTCAGCGACTTCAACAATCACCAAACGTGTCCCGGCGCCAACACCCAAGCTCGAAATTCGCGGCGCCCGCTACGAAGCGACCGATGGCACAGGCGGCGTGGACGTGACGGCGAAAGTCGCCGAATTGGTGGACGGCGGAACGCTTCGGGTCGAGGCGAACAATTCCATTTTTGGCGATCCAACATTCAACCACGTCAAGCAACTGCGCGTCGAATACGTGCTCGACGGCAAACCGGCGCAGCGAACTGTCGCGGAAAACGAAACACTGGCGATCGGCGGGCCGGTTGGCATTGGCACGGCCCCGATCGCGGAATTGCGCAGCGCGCCGAACGGCGAAGTGACCGTGTCATCCACGGCGGCGGGCCGCGTTGAGTTCAAGAGTGCCGATGGCAAGACCGTCACCAGGAGTTTCGCCGACGTGCCCGCGCCACTGGAAGTCACCGGCGCATGGGAGTTGAACTTCCCGCCCAACTGGGGCGCGCCGGAGCACGTGTCGCTCGGCAAGCTCGTGTCGTGGCCGGATCATGAGGACAAAGGCGTCAAATATTTCTCCGGCACGGCCACTTACACGAAGGAAATCGAGATTCCTGCGGCACTGCTCGCGGCAGATCGCGAACTCTGGCTTGACCTGGGTCGCGTGAAGAATTTTGCCGAGGTGTCGCTGAATGGGAAATCGCTCGGCATTTTGTGGAAGCCGCCGTTTCGCGTAAACATCACCACCACGGCCCGCTCTGGTGCGAAC
>CAYQWK010000845.1:0-456 GCA_964420805.1 uncultured Bifidobacteriaceae bacterium
GCCCTGACCGCCCTTGCCGGATGACCGGTAGACATCGATCCGCAGATCCGACTCTACGACGCATCCGGCCGATTAGTACCAAGAATACAGGCGATTCCGACCTCAATGTTCGGCAACGTCAAGCTGGAATTCTCCGTTAACAGCAGTGGGACCTACTACTTGGAGGTACGGGACGGCGATTTCGGCCTTACGGACAGCACCCGGGATACCGGCACCTACGATATCGCGATTGCGGGCTTCACGAAGCCCAGCGGCCTCGTGTCGACCGACGCGCTGCTCGCCAACAAGAATCTCTATGACGGCAGGGGCGGATATTACTCAACATTCGCCACCTTCTCCAAGGCTGCCTACCATCTTTCTCAAGAAGGTGGCGTCATCGTCGAGCAGGTACACTCCGGGCAGGACTTGAGTGTGTACAGCCTCGCGGCAGACCCTACACCCGATGGGAGTGGAAAC
>CAYQWK010000845.1:466-1675 GCA_964420805.1 uncultured Bifidobacteriaceae bacterium
AATGAGTTCAATCAAGAAAATTGGTTTCCTTTCGGGAGTGGAAACAACTACATCAAGCCTTATGCCGACGATGCGTGGCGCGCAATCAATTCCAGCGGATGGAAAGTTCTAACTCCCGAGAATCTCGGTTCGCTGACCACCGGATACGATGGAAATACCTACGTCAAGCACGCCTCGGACGTTCTCGACGGAAATAAATGGTTCATCGAGAAAGATGGAATGTATGTGTGCGAGAACGCTGCGGCTTTTGCCGCAATCAGCGGCGATTCGCTGGTGATCTCTTTCCGCGGCACGAACGACAACGACAGTGCTCACGGGACGGCAGACGAGTGGGATTGGGTCTCGATGACCCAACATTGGGTTGAATTGACGCCGTTTGTCGATATCGTCGATCGCTACGTTGCGCATTTCGGCATCAAGCAAGTGTATGTCACTGGTCATAGCCTCGGCGGTGGCATGGCCCTGGCTTATATGGAGACCCACCCTGATACAGGAGGAACGAAGTACGATGCGGTGACGTTCGCTGCACCCGGAGTTGAATGGGGCCCAGCTGAACTTGCGCTTGTCAGCGGCGTCGCTGGCACAGCCACGATTATGCTTCCCGCGGTAGGAGGGATACTTGGGGGGGTATCGGCCGCATTGGTTCTTGCCGACTCGATTGGTGCCGCGACTATGTTTCCCGGCTCTGGATTCTACGAACTCGACCCCCGTACGATTTGCGTTGAAGTCGATGGAGACCCGGTACCAGATCTCAAGATTAAGGATGGCTATATCCTCAGTGTCGACGCGCAAGGCATCCGTAACCTGCAACGCGCCGATCCCTATTCGGGGACGGATTTTCATTCGGCTGATCTTTACATTGCCGTAGCGGGCGCGTTGGATAGTGAACTTCCTGGCACAGCGACCGAAGACAGTTACTCGGTGCACGGCATTGGCAGAGATCGCTTCACATGGGAACTACTGGAAAACGGAAACCGCGGTAACGCCGCGCAAATCGCGGTCGTTGGCTCCGAAGTCAAACCTGCAGATTACGAACGCTACGCTTGGCCTAACGAAAACTGGCCAAATTGGGCGCCCGAGTTCGACTTACTGAGCGCTGGTGCAACATTGGAGGACAAGGGCGCCGATGGGCCGATCGACTATTTTCTGGGCGGTGGCGGTAACGATATCATCAAGTCGCTGGCATCTGGAAATGGCGCGGTTTTGGTC
>CAYQWK010000846.1:0-1667 GCA_964420805.1 uncultured Bifidobacteriaceae bacterium
GGGTGACTGACTCCGCGCAAATCTTTTGCGTGTTGCCGAGCGACTGCCCGATTTCCTCCTTCCAATCAGCATCGCCAGGATGATGGCAGTGATTGGTGTGAAGAACCGCAGTGGTGCTGGTCTTAAGGTTGAGGAAGAAGCCAGCCGGATGCTTCTTACGCCACGTCTGAAATTGATCGTGGGCGTTGGTTTCAGACCGATCACCAAAGACGAATACGCCGGCTGCGCGAGTGTTGGTTGCAGGTGTTGCGACCTCAAGCTGATTGAGGCGCAATTCGCGAACCATGTTCGCATATTTCCGCAGGATGGACCGGAGATTCCTTCTGCTGCCGGGATTCGAAATCAATGGTTTGCTGGGCGAGTTCTCATCCAACGATTGAACCTCAGCCAATAGCTTCTGCACACACGCCTCGTCAAAGAGTTCCGACGGGCCAATACGCCGCCCGAGCCGCTTCGATATGGCGTTCATCCACCAGATATAATCATCCGCAGTTTCGTTCACGCCATTGGCGGCTAGATAGGATGCGAACTCGCCATGAAGTTCAAACATTGCTTTGGGTAGCATAGATTTGTTGGTGTGTTGGCGCGGGCGAAAGGCATGGAGCGCTGGTCATTCAAAGTCGCGATCCTTCAATTTCTCAAGCACACTTTGAAGCCAACCCACATCATCAAGCCGCGATGCAACGTCCCGCGACACGAAGAAAGCGAGCTCGCTATTCTGAAACGAAGCGGGGCCAAGCCGGCTCGCAACAAAACGCTGTGTCGCCACAAGCGCTTGTTGAGTCTGCGGGTAAAACCAGACCGAGATTCGCGGCTGCGCTCCAGCGGGAGCTTCATAGCCGAACCAACCGATGGTTTGATTCGACGAGCCAACGCATTGGGTTAGCTCCTGAAACATTCCACCGGCAGAAAGCTTGATGCCGACAAAATATCCTTCGCCCGCTTTGGTTTGAACGTCCCATCGCTCCTTTTGGGTCAGCTTGTAGCGATTTGCCACACCTTCCAGGAGGCAAAACATCTTCGCCGCTGATTCTGTTGCCTGTTCGAGGTGCATGTTTCGGAAACTCCTTAGTTGTAATTCAGGAATACCCATTAGCCCCATGGAATCCAGAAAATCCGTGATCAATGGTGATTGGTCCCTCATGCCCTCCAGTTCGCCCCATTGCCGAAACCCGATGAATTGCGGATTGGCAGATGCGTGCTGTCCGCGCGGGATGATCGAAACGTCCTTTGCCAAGACTACATACCACCGCTCATGTTCGTCTGGGTATTTCTCGCCGATTTGGAAGCCATAGCCATCCGGCGCGGCCTGGAATGCATCGAGCGTCGGATTCTGATGAGGCTGCAAATCGGCATTGAGCTTGGCCTCTACGACGATTACCCGCTGAGCGGGCCACACAATTGCCAAATCCGATTGGTTTCCGTCCTGACAACGAATCTCGCAGCCATCCATAGTTGCGGCGTCGGGCATCCCACACACCTTACTCAAGAAGTAATTCAAAAACTTTCGCTCGTGACGAAAGGCGAAGCCCAACGCTGCGACCGCGAACACCTCGGTGCGATTCTGTCCACCGCCCGCACTGCCTTGACTTTCCCAAAGCGCCGACACGTAGCGGCTGCGGCGGTAGAGTTGCAGGAATGATGGCTCAGTGCTCACGATTAGATGC
>CAYQWK010000847.1:0-1665 GCA_964420805.1 uncultured Bifidobacteriaceae bacterium
CCGTAATACGGCAAATAGCCGGTTTTTGAAATTTCGCCCGTCGGCAGCAAGGTATGATCGTAGCCTGCGGCCTTCGCCGCATCGGGATAATTCATCCCGCCTTCCATGAAGGGCAGGATTTTCCTGATCGCGCGCAAACCCAGTCGGGAATGGCCGTCTGGAAGGAGGGCATAAACCACGCGCTCCGCCGTTCCCGCGTCCAAGCCGGCATTGGTTGCGAGCCAGGAGATAAGATCGGCTTCGTCCGCCTTCGAATCCTCCAGCCTGGCGACAATCTCACTCTGTCGCACGGGCGGAAAACTTCGCCAGGCTTTGCTGAAGAGCGACTTATGAGAAAGTCTCGCAGCCGTCTCGTCACCTTTGAGGTGGTCGCGCTTTTCGCTTTCCAGATTGAGTTTTGCTTCCGGCGGCAGCTTCAAAAGGCCGCGCAGTTTGTCGAAACCAAGTTTGTTGTTCTGCAGCAGCGCCAAGGCGACTTTGTCTCCCTCCTCCTTGGCGAGCGGTCGCGACGGCTGCCCGGTTTCGGTCACCGCAAGATTGCGCACCTCCTGCCAGATGCGGAATCGCTGTGCAAGCGGATGGGCCCAGGGGCAGCGGAATCCCTCGGCATCGTTCTTGTCCTTGGCCGGATCGAGCGCGCACTTACCGACCGGCGGCTGCTTCAGGGGCCGTTGAAAGAAGATCGCGTGCCGGATTGCGGCCCGCGCATCCACTGTCATGGACGGATGATGCGGCGCTTGCGCGCTCCAAATCGCGTCGAACTCGTCCAGCAGCATCTGCCGTGTCGGATAGAAATCGTATTCGGCTTTTGTGCCGGTGCTGCGGTTGCGCGTACGGACAGGCTCCCGGGCCCGGTGCCGGCGATGCAGGAATTCGCCCAACGTCCGCGCGCCGGACTCCTGCATCAGTTTTTGTAGATTGCCGGCCGCAGTTTTGATGGCGCCCGATTCCTTGTCGGCCTTTTCCGTTTTACGGTTGGAAAGGAATCCGCGGCGCTGGTTGAGATGAAAGAGGACGCGGCCGACGTGAGCGAGTGGCATGGTTTCGTCCAGCGCCTTGGCGCGCAGCTCATAGGGGTCGAGGATTTCCAGCCCTTTGCGCGCGGCTTCGTCGGCCGGCATCACGCCATGTTTGATGAGCAGCGCCATGAGGTTTCCACGCCGCTTGAGATAGCGGTCGCGGCGCCGGCGCATGGCGCGCGCCATGCGCCGGTCGGCGGCGTTGGATTCCTTGGATTTAGGGTCGCGTCCGTCGGGATAGATGCGTACGCCGCCGGGGCCGATACCGATGGGTTAGCCCGCGTCGTTCAGCCACACCATGAACCACCCCACCGAGTTGGAGCCAACGTCAATCCCAAGACGGTATCGTCTTAACTGGTTTGCCCCCAACGGGTCCTCCCGATCGCCTTATGCAACACGCTGTATTAGCGAATATTTATATTGACACAATCATGGGAAGAGCGAGACATTCAATTCAGGTGCAAACGCGAGGTTATGCCAACGACTTAGCGGTCTGGTGATTGAGGGCCTCCCGTTAACAAGTTCGAAAAGAGCACCAAATGGGGCGAGCTGCGGCTCGCCCCTTCTTGTTTTATTTCAAGATGACGGCGCGCCCTCGAGTTCCTGGCACGCCGGGCGCGCATAGGCAGGCCCCCGATTCCGGGCG
>CAYQWK010000848.1:0-1664 GCA_964420805.1 uncultured Bifidobacteriaceae bacterium
GGCTTGCGGAGAACCTGTGGGGCCAATCGACGACGCTGGAGGAAGCGTTGCAGGCGAAGCAACCGCTCCCGGATTTCGAGGGATCGTGCGAATTCACGCACCGGCGCGACAAGGGCACGGACATCTACTTCGTGTCCGGGCGCGGCGCGGTGGAATGCACTTTCCGCGTGAGTGGAAAGCAACCTGAGATTTGGGATGCGGTGAACGGCCGGATCATCGACGCGGCGGACTGGCGGACGAACACCGACGGGCGAACGGTGGTGGCGCTGGATTTGCCGGAGAACGGATCGGCTTTTGTGGTCTTCCGCCGGCCGGGCCGGCCGTTGCGCCCGCCGCCTACGCCCGCTCCGGTTCGGGAGGCACGTGCCTTGACCGGGCCGTGGACCGTGACGTTCGAGCCGGGTCGCGGCGCTCCGGCGTTGGTGGAGTTCGAGCGGCTCATCGCCTGGAATGAGCACGCCGAGGACGGCATCAAGTTTTTCTCTGGAAAAGCGACTTACCGGAAATCCTTCGACCTGCCGGCCGGCGACGTGACGCGGTCCCTCCGCCTCCAGCTTGGCGAGGTGAAGTGCCTCGCGCAAATCCGCCTGAACGGCCGCGACCTTGGCGTGGTGTGGACTGATCCATGGAGCATCGAACTGACTGGCGCCGTCCGGTCGGGCCGCAACGAATTGGAGATTGACGTGGTCAACACCTGGGCCAACCGCCTGATCGGCGATGCAGGCCGGTCCGCAGAAAAGCGCGTCACCAAATCGAACCTCGCCCTCGAATCCGGCCGGCGCACGATCAAGCCGTTTCAGGGCTATGCATCCGAAGACCCGCTGATGCGCTCGGGACTGATCGGTCCGGTGCGGTTGGAGTTCCTGCCGTGAGCCGCGACTGACCAGCCCGGAGGGCTGAAACGTGAATAGCCCCTAGTCGCGAGGCACGAGCGAACCCGGGGCTCGCGACGCCGAACGCGTCGACCCCGGACGGGGTTGAACCCGCCTCGCTGTTCAACGTGCAATTCGACTCCGCCGGGGTCGGTGACGGTGGGTGCGGTTTGCCCCGGTTACATCGGGGGCGACTCATGTTCAAGCCCGCCGGGCTTATGCCAACGAGCGACACAGATGTTGGGACGCGCCCCCTGCTCGTGCCGCGCAGGAAGCCGGCGGTGCGGGAAGAATCCGTTGCCGCAGAACAGGTGGTGTGGTTCCATCGGCTTACAACCAAATCTTAAACCATCGCATCGAGCTGGCGGGACACATTGCTGTTGTTGTGCATGTTGTTCTGATGTCGGCGCGGGGCGTGGGCGGTGACAAGAGAACTTATGCGCAAAAAACAATTCAGCACGTTCGCCTTCGTGCTTCTGGCCGCTTCGCTTGTGTTCAACCCCAACCTCCGCGCGGCCATCTCCGTGGGCCCGACCGGAGCCGGGCCACTGACGTTCGACAGTTATCCAGCGGGGACAGATTTCCTGACCGCATATATTCTGGGGTCTGGCACTTCGTTTGCCTCCACCGGCACTGTGGACTCATTTGTCGCGGGTCTTCCAGCCTCGGCGTTCGGACCGACATTTACGCTTTCGAGCAACACGAATTTTCCGCCACTAACTTTTGGGGGCGGCTTTGTCTACAACTCAAACGCCGCCGGGCGTTTCCTGTATTCGCGGCCCACCACAACGA
>CAYQWK010000849.1:0-1660 GCA_964420805.1 uncultured Bifidobacteriaceae bacterium
CGCCTGGCGAATGCTGACGATCGGCGTCTTCGCCGTCGGCCTGTTTCGTTGCTGGTGCATGTGGCTCTCCCCCTTCTTTGGCAAATGGCAGTGGAGGTCGCGTTGACGGGAATCAAGCAACGAGGCCGGCTCACCTGATGCCCGGCCTTTGCCGGATCGAGCTTCATCGCGGTGCCCATCGCGCTGCGCTGGCTCGCCAGGCAAAGATTGGGGAGGATAAAGCCAATTCCCGCGATGGTGCCCCGGCAGCGCCTCTGCCACGATTCGCCAAACCAGACCCGCGCGATTTCGGCCCGAAACCGGCCGCGCTTGCGCCGGACCATTGATTATGACGAGCCGTGAGCGTTTGCAGTGTGTCTTGAGTCACCGCCAGCCGGATCGCGTGTGCGTGGATTTTGGCGCGACCTGGATCACGGGCATTCACGCCACCGTGGTGCATCAGTTGAAGCAGCGTCTCATCGGGCCGGGAGCCTCGCCGGCGCGGGTGCATGAGCCTTATCAGATGCTCGCCGAGGTGGATCCCGCGTTGCGCGCCGCCCTCGGCGCGGATGTCGTCGGGGTCTGGCCGCGCAAGAACATTTTCGGCTATGAGGCAACGGACTGGAAACCGTTCACGCTTTGGGATGGCACGCCCTGCCTGGTTCCCGGCGCGTTCAACGTCACGCCCGCGCCGGATGGCGGCTGGCTGATGTATCCCGAGGGCGACACATCCGCGCCGGCCTCGGCGCACATGCCCAAGGGCGGGTACTTCTTCGACACCATCATCCGCCAGGAACCGCTGGATGAGGATCACTTGAACCCGGCGGACAACCTCGAAGAGTTCGGGCTGCTCAACGAGGCGGACCTGGCGCATTACCGCCGTCAGGTCGCGTGGCTGGACGAGCACGCGCGTGACACCGGCGTGGTGCTGCTCGCGCCCGGCACCGCGTTCGGCGACATCGCGCTCGTGCCCGCGCCGTTCCTCAAGCATCCGAAAGGCATCCGCGATATCAGCGAATGGTACATGGCCACGGCGGCGAATCCGAATCACGTCCACGCCATCTTCGAGAAGCAGTGCGAGTACGCGTTGAGGAATCTGGAGGCCTTAATCGAGATGTTCGGCGACCGCGTGCAGGCGGTGGTGACGACCGGCACGGATTTCGGCACGCAGAACAGCCTGTTCATCTCGCTGGATTCCTACCGCAACCTGTTCAAGCCGTATCATCGCCGGCTCAACGAGCTGATTCACCGGAAGTCGAACTGGAAGATCTTCATCCACTCGTGCGGTGCGGTGGCTCCGCTGATCCCGGAGTTCATTGATGCGGGGTTCGACATCCTGAACCCCGTGCAATGCTCGGCCTGCGGAATGGACCCGGTGAAGCTAAAGGAAAATTTCGGGCGGGACATCGTGTTCTGGGGTGGTTGCGTGAACACCCAGCACACGATGTATGAAACTCCGGAGGCGGTTTATCGCGAGGTCCGTGAACGCATCGACATCTTCAACCGCGACGGCGGCTTCGTCTGCAACTCGGTCCACAACATCCAGGGCAACTCGCCGATTGAGAACGTGCTGGCGATGTTCCGGGCCATCAAGGACAGCGCCGCATGAGCGCCGGGCGCATCTCAGTTTCTTGCACGATGCACACTTCTGGGTGGTGGAACTCGTCGCGCTGCGACGAGT
>CAYQWK010000850.1:0-1656 GCA_964420805.1 uncultured Bifidobacteriaceae bacterium
GGCGTAGAACATCAGGAAGCCGCCGCCGCCCGCCCCGATCAGCTTGCCGCCGAGCGCGCCGTTCGCCATCGCGAGGTCATACCACTCGTTGATCTTCGCGTTGCTCATACCGCCGGACCGCTGCTTCTTCCGCTGCCAATGCACGTCCATCAGCCGCGCGAACTCGTTCAGGTTGCCCGTCTCCAACGCGCGCTGGCTCTGGAAGCCGAGGTCCTTCACGAAATGCAGATTCTCGATCATCGAGGAATCCGCCGCTTTGCTCTTGGTGTCCTGCTCCTTGAGGATCGCCGATGCGGAACGCGAGTAACCCGTGAAGAACAACAGCAGGTTGTCTTCGAGATTGTAGAGCGTCTCCTCCGAAATCTTCAGCGGCCACGCCTCGACCTTGCCGCCGGGCAGGAACTTGAAGCACGTGATGCCGCCGTAAGCCGCGATGTATTGGTCCTGTTTGCCGATGGGTTCACGCAGCCGGTTCAACTCGATGTCGCACGCCTGCTCGGCGAGTTCGGCGGGGTGAACGAGATTCTTTTTCCACGCGTGCAACGCCTTGAGGAGCGCCGTGGTGAAGCTGCCGGACGAACCCAGCCCCGTGCCAGCGGGGATGTCCGCCATTGAGGTGAGTTCCATGGACGAGCCCTTGATGTCGAGCAGCGCCATCGCCTCACGGATGATGGGGTGTTCCAACTGGCTCGCGTCCGGCACGCGTTCGAGCTTGGAATACTTCACGATCAGGTCCGCGACGAACGTGTCGTGCAGCGTGATATAGACATACTTGTCAATGGCCGCCGCGATGAGGAAGCCGGTGTGCCGCTCGTAATACGACGGCAAATCCGTGCCGCCGCCACCGAGGCTGATGCGAAGGGGAGAACGGGAGATGATCATGATATGACGTTTTAATGCTTCTGTGCAGATGGGGCGTTTGTAGCGGCAACTGACCTCTTGTTCTCGCCCCACAACCCTTTCCAAATTGTAGGGTCATACTTCGCGCGTTTTAGAACCAGTGAGAAACCGGATTTCGTATCAATTCGCCACTCCGGTGCTTCCAATGAAAATCGCAAATTCGTATAGGACTCCCCATCGAAGGATGGAATTAACTCCGGGTTGACATACTTCCCAACCAAATCAGCATAGCTGCAAGCATTGGTCTTATGTTCCAAGCAGTATTGCTGCAATCCAGAGTCCAAAATTTTCAGGTTGTTCATTACTCCCCGAGGAATGCGAATCTCGGGAATCTGTTCGACGCTCTTTAAGCGGGTGTTCAATTGGCTGAGATGTTCGGTGAGTATCTGCATTGACTGCTGTTGGCGCTCTACCGTTGCCTTCAACTTTGTGACTTCCTCCTGAAGTTTTGAATCGTCAGCAAGCGCGTTCAGGCAAAAGGACACCAACACGGTGAAAAGGACAGACAAGGTTTTCATATCAGTTCAATCTGACAAGTATCTATTCGGTCGGCTTCGTGCTGTTGTAAATTTTTTCAACGACCACCATTGACGCGATTGCTTCCTTCAAGCCGGGCACCGGCGTGCGCTTGAGCCGGATGTCTTCCGCGAACTCCGCCATCTCGATCTTCCAAGATTCATCGCCACGCGGGAATTCCCAGACGGTCGTCTCCGGCGGGCCCATTTGCGGGAGCATCTTGTAGTAGGTGAGCCGCTC
>CAYQWK010000851.1:0-1652 GCA_964420805.1 uncultured Bifidobacteriaceae bacterium
CCCTCGCATTGCCTCGAATGGTGCCGCGGGAACGCGTGCAATACGTCGAGCTAAATGGCGCACCGGCGGTGCTGCTGTTCGCGCGCGGCCGATTGGACACGGTGATGGTGATGGACGTGCACGACAGCCGGATCACGGACCTGCACACGATTCGCAACCCGGAGAAGCTGCGCGCGCTGGTGCGGGCGCTTGGCGGCTAACACGCGAAGACTCGCGCTCATGCATCGGCGAATGGGGTGGCGTGCGGCGCGCGAGCGGTACGACGGCGGCATAGGCGAGCGCTCCAGCGGCGGAAGCAGCATGGTCCGATCGAGGCGAGAAGTACGGCCATAGGATCCACCTGAGCGGGGACCGGGCGGGCATGCCGAATGGTGGCGGAATGGGCGACCCTCTGCGGGGCGTTTCCACCGGCCAGGAGCGACGAAATCGAAACGGGCAACTGAAAATCGGTCTCGACGCGTAAATTTTTGGTAAGGTGAGGAACGCATGATGATTTGGCAATGACGAATCGCACGCAGGCATGCAGAATGTCGGCGCGGCGGGAAGGAGTTCTGTCATGAGGAAACAGCGGGTGTTGAGGGCCCGAGGGTGGCGCACGCTTTCGCTGGCTCTGCTCGTCGGCGTCCTGGGGGCACTCCTGGCACTCCCGCTGGCGGCCCGGGCGTTGGCCCCGGACCCCACCGTCACGAGCGTCAGCCCCACGTGCGGGCCGCTCGCGGGGAACACGGCGGTGCTGGTCAATGGGACCGGGTTCATGGGCCCCGAAGTGTTCACCATCTCCCTGCAGGTGGGCGCGATTAACTACCCCCTGGCATCCGGATCCGCGACCCCGCTGGGTGGCTTCCGCGTGCTCTCAGCGAACCAGCTTGAGTTCCGTACCGCCGGCACCGCCTCCGCGGGCCTGCGAGACGTGAAGGTCACGACGAACGGCGGTGACGACACGCTCGTCAACGGGTTCGATTACAACAACTCCTGCGCGGCCGCATCGGTGACGGTGAACCCGGCGACGGGCACGGCCGGCGTGCCGATGCAGATCACCGGCAGCGGCTTCACGGGCGTGACCTCTGTCTTCGTGGGCAGCACGTCGGCTGCCTTCACACCAGTGAGCGACACGGTTATCACCATCACGCCGCCGGCGCTGACCGGCGTGCAGACGCTGACGGTGAACACGAACCACGGTTCCGGGTCGAGCTCGTTCACGTACGGCAGCGGCCTCGTGACCGTCACGAATGTGAACCCCTCCTGCGGGCCGGCCAACGTCGCGAACACCGTAACCATCACCGGGAGCGGATTCGTCGCCGGGCAAACGAGCGTAACCTTCGGTGGCTTTGCGGCTTCCGCGCCAATCGTTTGGAACTCCGGGAGCCTGACGGTTACCAGCCCGGCCCTGGGCGCCGGAACGGTGGACGTGATCGTGACCGTGACCGGGGTGGGAACCAGCGTGAACACCTCGCTCGACAACTTCACCTTCGGGTGCGGCGGCACGGTGAGCGTATCGTCGGTCTCCCCGACGTGCGGCGCGAACTTCACCGCCAACCTGGTCAACGTCTACGGCAGCGGCTTCGTCGGCGGCCAGACGACCGTCACCTTCGGCGGGTTCGCCGGCAGCTCCGTGGTGGTCAACTCCCCGAACTGGCTCACCGTCTACACCC
>CAYQWK010000852.1:0-1276 GCA_964420805.1 uncultured Bifidobacteriaceae bacterium
GCGCCGCTCCACGTGGCCGTGCCGTGGTTGATGAGCGCCCGGCCCGGTGCGACCCAATAACTCATGCTCTTCGCCGTGGCGCCGGAGATGTTCAGCGTGCCGCCCGCGGGGACGGTGATGGTGGTTCCGAACGCGTCGGAATTCAACTGGCCGCCGAACCAATTGAAGTTGGTGATGACGCAATTCGCCCCGCGCAGTTCGCCGTTGGTGAGATTGTAGGTGTTGAGGTTGAGCGGGGTGTTTAGTTGCCACGTGCCACCGGCTTGATTCACTTCGCCCAGCAGTTCCGCCGTGCCGGCGGTGACGAGCGTGCCGGCGGAGAGCAGGAGAATGCTGTTGGTGGCGGCGGTGACGTTGGTGACGGTGAACGTACCCGCACTGATGGTGAGTTTCTGGAGGCCGGTCGCGTTCGTATCGCCGAGCGTCAGGCTGGCGACGGTGGCGCTGGCATTCACGGTGACGGTGTAATTGCCCGAGTTAGTGATGAACGCTGAATCAGTCGCGGCGGGCACGGCGTTGGGCGACCAGTTCGCGGCGGTGCTCCAGTTGCCGCCGGAGGTGTTGGTCCAGACCAACTCGGCTGCGTGGCTATGCTGACTGAAAGTGACGAGGGTAAGCGCGAGCGCTGCGGACAAACGCAATGACTTCATGATTATGTGCTAAGGAACTTGGGTTTCCCACCGACTGATTGTGCCGAATTTCTCCTGAACGGCGGAGAACTTCTCTCACGAGTAGCGCTTGATTTCAAGGGCCTTGTGATATTGGCGGCCAGTTTCCGGGCAGAAAAAATCCGGCTCCCTCATCCGTAGGATGTCGGAAGCCGGAAGGCTTGCTAATTCAAGTGGGTCAGCCGATGAAGGTTTTGTGAACTGCCTTGATGGTTTGCTCGCCTTTCGCGAGATAATCGTAACAGGAATCCTATCGTCCCGTCGCATTCACCCGATAGAACGCCCGGGCAGGTGGTGCGGGCGTGGGATCGGTCAGGCTCACCACGGCTTCGTTGGTGTGGATCTGCCGCACGTAGTTGGTCACTTCCGTCCAGTTTGTGCTGGTCACGGCTGGCGCACGATAGAGGCTGTACGCGATGCCGACCTGTTCCGGTACGGAAAGTTTCAGTGTGTTCGTCACGGTCATCGGTTGTGCGATGACAGGCGCGTCAATCGAGATCGCGTATTGGTTGACCATGTGGAAGAACACACGGCGCGGCTCGTGCTCGAACAGGGTTTCTGGGCTGGAATGACGCTCTACCCGGTGAGCAAGTGCACTCCGGCGCGGG
>CAYQWK010000852.1:1286-1650 GCA_964420805.1 uncultured Bifidobacteriaceae bacterium
GTGCCAGCCGGCCAGTTTATTCGTCATGGCGGCATAGACGACGAGTTGGGGTGAGGTGAGATTGGTGAGGCTGCTCGAAAACCCAAGCAGATTCGAGTGTTCGTAGGGATCGGTTTGCAGGTCATAGAAGAGCTGCAAGCCGCTATCGAGCTTGATCAATTTGTACTGCTGCCCACGCACTGCCACGCCCCGGAGCGGTGGTTTGATGATGCTGCCAAAGTTTTCTGACAGGACGAGCGACTCGGTCGGATTCCACGGTTCGTTGTGCATTACCGCCGCGAAGCTCCGGCCGTCGAACGTCAGATTGGTCGGCATGGTCGTGGCCAGATTGGAACAGGCGCGGCAATCCGAGCAAGGTGCGTTG
>CAYQWK010000853.1:0-1648 GCA_964420805.1 uncultured Bifidobacteriaceae bacterium
CTGCTGTACCATCTGCTCACCGGCCACGCGCCGCGGGCCCATTACACGCCGGCGCGCAAGGAGCGCCCCAAGGCGGGCATTTCCCCCTGGGTGGACCGGATCATCGCGACATGTCTGCACACGGATCCGGCGCGGCGTTTCGCCACGATGCAGGAAATGCTCGCCGCGCTGGAGATCGCGCGCGCGGAGCTGCGCCAGCGCGCGCAGGAGCCGCGCCGTTTTCTGCGACGCGCCGTGACGATCGCCCTGCTGGCGGCATGCGTCCTTTATCTCTTCCTCAGCCACGAACGTCCCGTCACCACAAATGCGGAAGATGCCACGCTGGCATTGCAACGCCAGGCGGAGGCACGCACGGCCGCGCCGCCGCCCGGCTGGCAGCCGCGCCGCCGGATGAACTCGCTGGGCATGCCCTTCGTGGCGCTGCCGGACTGCGAGGTGATGTTTAGCGCGTGGGAGACGCGGGTGAAGGACTACGCCGCCTTCGCCGAGCCGTGGCCGGGGCCGGAGGATGCCTGGGTGCGGGAGAGCGGCTTTGCCTTCCCGTTGAAGAAGCCGGTGTTCTCACTGAGCAAGGGGGAGTTCAAGGCGGCGGGCAAAAGCTGGCAGGATCCCGGCTTTCCCACGGGCCCCGAGCATGCGGTGTGCGGCGTCTCCGCCAGTGATGCGATGGCTTTCTGCACCTGGCTGACCTGGAAGGAGCGGCGCGAAGGAATCATCCGCGCCGACCAGGCCTACCGCCTGCCCACCGATGAGGAATGGAGCGCCGCCGCCGGTCTGAAACCCGAACCCGGCGCCACGCCGGAGGCGCGCGCGGCCTCCTGGCCCGCGGATCTGCACGCGCATGCCTGGGGCGCCTCATGGCCTGCGCCGGACAGGCTCTACAACGTCGTCGGTGACGAGGTGAACGACTGGGCGGACTGGCCGCCGAGCTGGCAGCACCGCCCGCGCCGCGATGGCTGGCGCGGCACCGCGCCGGTGGAGGCGGTGCCTGCGGATGCGCGCGGCCTGCATCATCTCACCGGCAACGTGTGGGAATGGACCGAGACGCCCTACAATCAGCGCACGGAGAAGCACGCGCTGGTCCTGCGCGGAAGCTCCTGGATGGACTCCTCGCGGGCGGGTCTCTCACTCGCGTTTCGCGACCGTGACCTCGGTACCGTGCGCATGACGAACCGCGGCTTCCGCGTCGTCTTCCAGGAATCCGGAGCGGAAGGCTGGAGATACGGCACGGAACGGTGAGGCAAGTTCACGTTTGTCTTTGCGGCCTTTCGCGCCTTGTTTTGCCTCATGCCCGCCGCCAAAGCCCCTGCCAGCCTGCGCCGCCTTTTTGATGAGATCGGCACCGTTGATCATGTCGGCATCGAGGAACGCGTGGCGAAGTACACCACGCGCAGCATCAAGAAGCAGTCGAAGGTCTTCGGACTGCGTCTTGCGGTGACGATGGTCGATTTGACCACCCTGGAGGGCAAGGACACGCCGGGAAAGGTCGCCTCGCTCTGCCAGAAGGCGCTCACGCCACATGATGTGGGTGACATTCCCTCCACGGCGGCCGTGTGTGTGTATCCGGCGATGGTGAAGCACGCGAAGAAGCATGTCGGCGGCACGAAGGTGAAGATCGCATCGGTGGCAACGGCGTTTCCATCGGGAC
>CAYQWK010000854.1:0-1646 GCA_964420805.1 uncultured Bifidobacteriaceae bacterium
CGCGGCGGTGCGACTCAAGGATTGGAGCAGCACCGCGCTTAGTCCGCCGAAGAATTTCGACGTCATCGAAGGCACCAAAATCTGGTCCCAGGAATTTGGCGTGCCGTCAGCCACCCATTCCAACCAGCCGCCCGAAGTCCGGGTCTACTCCCTGCTCCAGGCCAACTACCTGCGCTCGGAGTTGCGTCTTTATTTTTCCCTCACCGATGCCGCCGGCACAAAGGTGCTGAAGGTCGCGCCGTTGGGCCGCATTGTTTCCTTCGGTCAGCCCCAGGCGGAAGTGGACCGCGAAAGCCGGTTGCATGTGCTCCATCAAAACGGCGCGCATACTTCGCTCCACACGGTGATGAGTCCCGAGGGAGAGATCGTCTTCCGCCACCACTACGAATACACCCAGGTCCGCCCGCGTTTGGTGATGAATAGTGAAGGGAAGATTGTGGTCGGCAACGGGGTCCGGCGGTTGGACAAAAACGATCTCCCGCCGCTCAAAACCGCGGAATAGCCGGGTCGCTCAAACGAAGACCGGCCCGTTCGCCGACTGAAGCTGCAGGATTTTTTCGACTGCCGCCCGGAAATCCGGCAGCACGAGGTCGTGATGCACCGTTCCCAACCAGGGCGATTCCAGCATCACCGAGGTGCAACCCGCCTGATGCGCCGCCTCCGCGTCCTGCCACTTGTCGCTGATCACGAACGAACGGTCCAGATTCAAGTGCCAGTTGAATCCGCCTTCGCGCAATAGTCCCGCCCGCGGCTTGCGGCAGGGACAGCGGTCGGCCTCGTCATGCGGACAAACGAGGATGTCATCCAGCGGCAGCGCCTGACGCAGCCGCCGGTGCATGAGGTCCAGTTCGCTCCGCGACTGGTAGCCGCGCGCAAGGCCGGGCTGGTTCGTGGTGGCGATCAGAATGAAGCCCGCCGCCTTCAGCTTTTGCAGCAGCGGCGCGATGGGCTGATGGATGCGGAATTGATCCAGCGTCAGCGGACTGACCTGATGCTGGCGTTCCACCTTCACCTGGTTGAGCACGCCGTCGCGTTCGATAAAGACACCCAATTTCATGCGGCACTTCTGAGACAGCAAAAAACCCGCCCACGTCGCTTGCGCGAACCGATTCAGCATTTTTGCGGATGACCGCGGCGGTTTCCCCGATCAGCCCCCGTCTCTGAGAGCGATCATCCAGTAAATTGGTTCCCGCGCCGGAGCAATCTCAAAGTGCCATCGCAAGCGCGGCGGCACTCACTGCGTCAGGTCCGCCAGCGTCTGCACGCGCGCCTGCATCTCCTTGAGCATCGGACGGGCCCGGGAGAGCGAGGTCTGCTCGGTCTGGCCCGGGAAAAAAGTCATCCGGAACCGCACGGCGGCAACGATCTCGCCGTTATTGTCTTTCAACGGCATCACCACGGAAACCGCCTCCTGGTCCTTGCTGTGGAAAACCGTGCCCTTGCCGAGACAATCCTTTTCATACTTGCCGCCCGGCGAGCCGACCTCTTTCTCATTCTTGCTGCCCGCCACCCTCGGTTCACCGTCTTCGCCCCGCAGGTAGATTTTCAAGTCGAGCAGGCGCGGATGCTTCTTGATCATGTCCGTGACCAACGTGTGCGCCAGCGGCACGCGCGGCGTGTACACCAGCTTGGTGTCCGCGAAATAA
>CAYQWK010000855.1:0-1637 GCA_964420805.1 uncultured Bifidobacteriaceae bacterium
GGCCATGACGAACGAGTTGTGGCGGTCCATCGAGCGCGCGCAGACCTCCTGAACGCTCGCGTAGGTGTCCACCGGCAACGCGCCGAGAACCGGCCCTGCGAGGTTGACCGAGCCGGGCACGCTCAGGGGCGCAAGTTTCATCCCATCGTCCCAACCGGGGCCGAGCAACTTGTCCAGCAACTCACGCCGTTCGAGATCGAAGTTCCCGGGCTGGATGATCCCCTGCGCAATGATCATGCCGTTGTAGGTGTCGGCTTTCCACCATTGTGAATCGGTCCGGATGGCCTGTTCGAGACGCCGTTTTGCGAACAACTCGTTCACATCGGCCACGACCAGATTCCGCACCTGCTTCTCCGGGCATCCCACCGCCCGCAAGTTGAGGATGTACTGCCGATAGACCTCGTTGGTGGCGTCCTGCCAGCCAAACTGACGGCCAACCGCCACCACCGGAGCGACGTTCGAGGCGGCAACAACCGGCGACGCGGCCGTAGTTGGAGGACGAACCGGAGCATTGGTTGCAGCGGCGTTGGTGGAGGCTTGGGCGATGCGAACCGTCAACCCGGTGCTGGTGCTGGAGGCGCCTGGGCGCAGCATCTCACCGCCGCGCACCACGGGTGTGGTGGACCGGCGCACGTAGCCGTAAAACGCGGCCGCCCAAAGGACGTTCACCGCGGCAATCAGGAGCCAAGCCGTCCGCACACGCATAGGGAACATCATTCGTGCATCGCCAATCTACGTGCAAATCCAAACTGTGCCTGACGACATCATCCGGGACACGTACCCGATCATCCACACCGTGGGGATGATTTCGGGCAGATCGCACCACGCGTTAAGACGCCGTTCTCGTGGTTCACACAGGACAATCCGCCGCGCGTTTTCTGCAAAATTCGTCGGGTGCTCAAGTCCGGAGCGGCTATTCTCGCCCTGCGATGAACAAGTCTTTGCCCGAAGAAACATCCCATGTCCGCAACGCCCACGTTCGCCGTTGGGTCAAGGAGATGGCAGCCCTTTGCCTGCCCGATCACGTTCACTGGTGCGACGGCTCGGACCAGGAAAACGCGCACCTGACGGACGAGGCGGTGCGACGCGGAATCCTGATCCCGTTGAACCAGGAGAAGCTGCCGCGATGCTATTTGCACCGCTCCGACCCGAGCGACGTGGCCCGCGTCGAGGATCGAACCTTCATTTGCACCCCGACTGAGGACATGGCCGGCCCGACCAACAACTGGATGGCGCCGCGCGAGATGTACGCGCGCCTGCGCAAGCTCTGCGCCGGGGCCATGCGCGGCCGGACGCTCTACGTCGTTCCGTACCTGATGGGTCCGCCCGGTTCGCCCCTGGCCAAAGTCGGCGTTGAACTCACCGACTCGATTTACGTGGTGCTATCCATGCGGGTCATGGCGCGGATGGGCAAGGTGGCCCTGAATCACCTCGGAGACGGCGAGGATTTCAACCGCGGCCTGCATTGCATGATGGACGTGCTGCCGGAACAGCGGTTCATCGCCCACTTCCCGCAGGATAACGCGATCATCTCCACCGGCTCAAACTACGGCGGCAACGTGTTGCTGGGGAAAAAATGCCTCGCGCTGCGCATCGGGTCGTATCTCGGCCGCGATGAAGGCTGGCTCGCCGAGCAC
>CAYQWK010000856.1:0-221 GCA_964420805.1 uncultured Bifidobacteriaceae bacterium
GACCTGCATCGGGCGTGTCCGCCGGCCGGTCGTAGACGAGCTCGGCCCGAGGGATCGTTGTTCTAGAAACGGCTTGAGGTTCAACTTGCGCCAGGGATGTTTCGTCCGTTGGGCAGACAAGTAGCATCAGAAGGAAGACCAACATAGATACCGACGAAAAGTTCATTCTCATCCCGTGGCGTCCTTCTCAATCTTAAAGTTTTCGTGTGAGCGTCTGTCCC
>CAYQWK010000856.1:231-517 GCA_964420805.1 uncultured Bifidobacteriaceae bacterium
ATCGCGGAGAACGTCTTCCGACAACGGTAGCACTCTCAGCAGATCCACCTTCACGACAGCACTCCTGGAATCACTTTCCAGCTTTGGGCGACTCCCGTCAGGCGTTCTTGTCTTCCAGCGTGTTCGAAGAACAGTTCGTCTGGATTCAGGCCGAGCGCTGTCAGGATCGTGGCGTGCAGGTTCTTCACCGGTTGCGGTTGCTCAGCGGCGCGCAGGCCGATGTCGTCGGTGGAACCGATGACGTTGCCAGCGTTCACTCCGCCTCCGGCCATCCAGATCGTGAAGC
>CAYQWK010000856.1:527-1637 GCA_964420805.1 uncultured Bifidobacteriaceae bacterium
GTTGCCCTGCATCATGGGGGTGCGACCGAACTCGCCGGCCCAGATCACGAGCGTCGTGTCGAGCATGCCGCGTTGTTTCAGATCGCCGAGCAGCGCCGCGATCGGTTGATCGGTCTGCGCGGCGTTGCGGTTGTGGTAGTCGGTGTTGTTGTCATGCGCATCCCAACCCAATTTGTCGACGGCGTTGTAAAGCTGCACGAAGCGAACTCCCTTCTCGACCAGTCGCCGCGACAACAGGCACATCCGACCGAACAACGCCTTGTCCTTGTTGTTGTCGTGCAGCCCGTAAGAATCTTGCGTTCCTTTCGTTTCCAACGACAGCTCACCGATATCGAGCGCCGCCGACTGCATGCGATAGGCCAACTCGTAGGAGGCGATGCGGCCATCGAGATCGAGCACGCCCGGTCGCTGGGCCGCGTGCTGACGGTTGAGCGTTTGGGCGAAATCCAGCGTCGAACGTTGCACGGCCGCGAGGTCGCTCGGCGGTTGCAGGTTCAGCACCGGCGAACCGTCGTGCCGAAATTGCGTTCCTTGAAACGCGGCTGGCAGAAACGCATTGCTCCAGTTGGCCGAGCCTCCCAGCCCGCCGACCTTGTAGAGCAGCACATAACCTGGCAGATTCTGATTCACGGAACCGAGTCCGTAGGTCACCCAGGAACCGAGGCTCGGCTTGCCGCCGAGGATCGCTCCGGTATTCATCAGGTAGGTCGCCGGCGCATGGTTCGAGCTGTCGCCGAACATCGACCGCACCTGGCACAGTTCGTCAATGTGCCTGGCGGTGTGGGGCAGCAACTCCGAAACCCATCGCCCCGATTCTCCATGTTGGGCCCATTTCCACGGCCCGGCCATCAGTTCGTCTTTGCAATGGTTGAAGACGCCACCGACCTTGTCCGGGCTCTGCTTGAACGACTCTGGGACCTTTTGCCCGTTGAGCTTTAGTAACTCCGGCTTGTAATCCAGCAGGTCGAAGGTCGATGGGCCTCCATATTGAAAGAGGAAAATGACCTGCCTGGCTCGCGGCGCAAAATGCGGCAACCGTTCGGCCAGCGGCTGCAATGGGTCGATCGCCCGCTGTTCCGGAGACGCCGCCCCGAGTTCATGGGCCAGCAA
>CAYQWK010000857.1:0-1636 GCA_964420805.1 uncultured Bifidobacteriaceae bacterium
TGCTATTAAACCCGCCCTGCACAAATGCTTTTCCGTTAGTGGCAAGCAAAACAGACAGTCCGTATGACAAAAATCTCAACTAAAAATTTATCAAAAATTCCAGACATTGAAAGTTTGAAAAAACTTTGCAAAGCATTGGCGACATTAGACGCAATAATTTGCAGAGAATGGGAGTTTAGATATTACTCTTACGACAAAAATTGGGACAAAACAAAGGGTGAAGAATATTTTGAAATGCGAGATGGGGAAGGAGACGAGTTCCAAATTTTATTCTGTACAGATGGCTGTGTAATTAATGGACAAGCCCACGAAAGTGAAATGTGTAATTGGACAGAAATAGAAATAAAACCTATATCATTCAAACAGAAAATCACAAACATATTAGGTAGAAAAGAAACTGAATTAGTTCAGACAATTTGGAAAGGTGTAGTTGACAATTTGCCTATAGAATTTCACGAGTTTATTTTTGGAGAACCTATAAAATCAAAGGGAACAACTTTTTGTATTTGGAGACTAATGAATGACAATGAATGGAATATTGGAAATATAGAATTTCCTAAAGACAAATATGGTGACGGAAGTGAAGACTTAATTTACATATTAGACAATGACCCAAAAACTTATAGAAAATGGGCGTTAGAATATTTTGAAGAAAGATTTGAAGAACATAAATTAAAATTAGAATATGTTCAATATATTTACGACAACAAACCACTGACAGAAGAAATTGTTTTAAAAATCAATCCTTCATTGGACGACTTTGAGAACTTAAAAAAAGAACTTGACGAAATTGGATATGAATATGCAATGTAGAAATATGCCTGCCACTAACAAGGGTTTGAACGCAAGGCAGGCAGAAGTACTAAATTCAACATTTGTAATTCTATTTGGCTTTTGTGCGAAACTGAACATTTGTGCTTCTAATCCTGCCCTGCGTCAAGCCCCAAAACGTTAGCGGTCAGGCTATGACGACTCTACAATAGAAACTTTGACAGTATGATAATCGAGAAAAATACATCATCGGCAAGACAAAAGGAGATAGTATCTCAATATCTTCAGGAACTTGACAAGCACTTGACAGACCTAAAAAACGGAAATGCGGACAAAACCTTTGAAATAAAAGATTTGGCAGAACTGCTCTTCATAGCTCCGAAACATTTGAGTAATACAATTCAAGAAGTGTTGGGAAAATCTCCTTGCGACATTTATGAAGAACGTCTGATTGAAATTTCAAAGGAGCTTTTACTCACAACTAACAAACCAATCGCACATATCGCACAGATATTAACATTTGACCCTTCCAACTTCACCAAGTTTTTCAAAAACTTTGAAGGCACAACTCCTAAAAAATTCCGTGAACTAAATTCAAAGACTGAACTTCTCACCAAATAATCTGAACTTCTCACCATAACCAAACCATTTTCTATTTGGAACTTTGCGCCAACAAAATTTCAAAACAGAATGGCAAAGAAAATTTTAATTACAGGAGCAAGCGGTGGATTTGGTAAATTAACCGTATTGACATTACTACAAAAAGGACATCAGGTTGCCGCTTCAATGCGTGACATTAGCGGCAAAAACAGAAGTGTTGCAGACGAGCTAAGAAGAGAAGGAGCAAAAGTGCTTGAAATTGATG
>CAYQWK010000858.1:0-1633 GCA_964420805.1 uncultured Bifidobacteriaceae bacterium
CATTCGATGGCGTCACCTTTGGTCTGGCAGGTGCGGGCATAGCTGAGGGCGTCGAGCGCGGTTTCGGCCAGATCCACAAACTTCCGGCGTGTGATCTCGGTCATACCGGCGGCTACGTTGTTCTCGGGGTTTACCGGGTCGAAGATTTCCACCGAACCGGTCGAGCGCGTTGGGAGAGCGGACGCCGCGGAGTTGTCGGTAAATGCGATCCGCTCCTTTAGACCAGTCCGCTGCACATATAGGAAGAAGCGCAGCAGGCCGGTGTGGTAATCAGCGAACTTGCACCCGTCGTCGGCTAGCTTGGCGGTGATAAGCTCGACAAGGAAGGAGCGGAGAGAAAACCCCGGCGTGTCTTTCTCGCGTTCCCGCGCCCACCATTTCAAGAGACGAATGACTTGGACGAAGTGATCCGGCTGGGCGGCTTTCCGTTTTCGCACGAAATCGATGTGCAGCGGAATGCTGGTGAGGACGTTCGCCCCAGTGAAGCGGTCGAACAAGTAGCCGCGCCATTGCGGATCGCCCTCGTAGAGGATCGGCGTAATCTCGACGTTCAGCTCAGTGCCGCTAAACGAAACCACCACGCAGGGACCGTCCACGTAAATCTTCTCTCGCGGAATTTGGTGGTAGGTCGTGCGCAGTCGCTCGACGAGCCACTCAAGGAGTTTGCCCAAATCGTGAGGCGCGGAATCGCCCTTCACGTAAAGACCCACGTCGATGTCATTGATCGTGCGTAGCGCGGTGCTCTTCGCCAAGCTACCGGAGAGAATCATCTTTGCGAGACCCATGTCGGGATGCTCGGAGATGTATCGGTCGAGATGCTCGCGCAGGTTGCGAACCTGCTCCCGGTATTGGTTGGCGCGTTCGCTCTTGAGGTTCACCTTGTCCGCCGCGAATGCGGCGATGTCGGACTGGGTGATTTCCGGCGCGAGAAAGTCGAAGGTTTGCATAATTGTTTTGGTCAGTCTTGCGGACGTTTGAGCGCCCAATTCTTGTTGAGAGTGTCGCGGCGAAGGCGCCAGACCCAGGTAGGCACCAGGGGTGCCGCGGCTCTGGCGAGCTGGTATTCAGCGAGGAGGCGTTGTGCCTCGAATGAATCGAGGTGCCCCGCCTTCAGTAGTCTTCCAGCTTCGGCATCGGTATCGCCCGCTTTCTGGCTTAGCGTGGCGTAGGCAAGCCACGAGCGCAGTGTGCCGATAGAGATGAGGAAGATAAGCGTGGCCGCGATGAACTTGGCCGCGACTATGCCGGTTGGTGTGCCGGAAAGGGACGTGGCACTCAACAAAAGGAGCCCGATTGCGACCGCGACGGTCACAATGAACAGCGCCCGCAAAGCACACGCGCACCAGTCGGCAAGGTGCTTCGTGAACCAGCCGCTCTCGCTAAGATTCTCCAGAACTCGCGCGACCCCGGCAGGCTTTCCGCTGGAATAGGTGATGCCTTGGCGCAGCAGGCGATCCGTCGCTTCCGGGAGAGAGGCCGGAAGGCTCATACTCAGGTCCGCGAGCATCGCGCCCGATGGGGTTATCCCGAAGCCAGCAAGGTATTCGTGCTGGCGTTTGGCCCGCTCGGCCATTCCCTTGAACTTGGCTGCTCGCCCGGCGATCCATGCCCCGAGGAGTGCGAGTGGCAGTGC
>CAYQWK010000859.1:0-1630 GCA_964420805.1 uncultured Bifidobacteriaceae bacterium
GGCATGGGGTATGAATGAGTGGAGCGTGCTTGGCACAAGCACGCCGGGAACGAACGCACCGGCGCGGATCGGGAGCGAGACAAGTTGGGTCCGCGTCTATGCGGGGCTGCGGCAAAGCGTCGGGATTCAGGTGGATGGCTCATTGCTCGCGTGGGGTGGAAGTATTTCCGGCCCCTACGGAAGTGAGATTCTTGGTGGCGCAACGCCAACCAGAATCGGGCTTGGCTCGCATTGGAGTGTTGCAAGTTCCTGTAGCAGTCACGCCTCGACTCCTGCGCATATTCTCGCCCTCTACAACTACAGCGGGCAGGTCAGCCTCTGGTCGTTTGGCAACAATTTATTCGGGCAATTGGGAACAACCGAAGGCGCGGTTTATCCATTGAATCTTTGCCCGGTTGGAGATGGCACGAACTGGTCCGCCATCGCGGCGGGCGACGTTCATTCGATCGCCCTCCGCGTAGGAACCTTGTGGTCATGGGGCGGTGGCGACCGTGGGCAAACCGGTTTTGGAGCCCGCATCAAAACTCATTCGCCGGTGCAATTGGGCACAGACACCAACTGGGCTGCCATTGCTGTCGGAATGAACCATACCGTCGCGCTCAAGAGTGACGGAACCCTGTGGGCCTGGGGTGATAACTCCTACGGGCAATGCGGCCAGCCTGTTTCATCCGGCCCGGCACCGGTCATTGGCAGCGGTTGGGGCTTGCCGCCACGTTGAGTTGAACATTTCCGATGAAGGTCGTTGCGCTGTTTGCGCAGTGCGGGCTTGGTGTTGTCCCAACGGCTTTGTCATGCTCGCGCCGTGAAGTATCGAAGGTTCGGAAAAACTGAGTTGCAGATGCCCGTCTTCTCGTGCGGCGGGATGCGTTATCAACACAAGTGGCAGGACGTGGACCCGTCGGAGGTGCCGCCGGACAATCAGGCGAATCTGGAGGCGACCATTCACCGTGCCGTGGAGTTGGGAATCAACCACATCGAAACGGCGCGCGGCTATGGCTCGTCGGAGATGCAACTGGGCGCAGTGCTACCGGCATTGCCGCGCGAGAAGATCATCGTGCAGACGAAGGTGGCGCCTTATGCCACGGCGGCGGAGTTCCGGCGGACGTTCGAGCGTTCGATGAATTATCTGCGGCTGGATCATGTGGAGTTGCTGGCCTTGCACGGGATCAACAACCGGCAGTTGCTCGACTGGTCGTTGCGCAAGGGCGGTTGTCTGGATGAGGCGCGGAAGATTCAGGCGGAGGGTCGCGCGCGGCACATCGGGTTCTCCACGCACGCCACGCCGGACATCATCATGGAGGCGGTGGAGAGCGGCGGGTTCGATTATGTGAACCTGCACTGGTACTTCGTGAATGATCTGAACTGGAAGGCTGTGCGCGCCGCGCATGCGCGGGACATGGGCGTGTTCATCATCAGCCCGAATGACAAGGGCGGGAAGCTTTACGAGCCGCCGCCGAAGCTCTCGAAGCTGTGCGCGCCGCTCACGCCCATGCAGTTCAACGACCTTTACTGCCTGGCGCGGCCGGAGGTTCACACCTTGAGCTGCGGCGCGGCACGGCCCTCGGATTTCGACGAACACGTCGCGGCGCTGGAATTCTACGAACGCGCGGCGGAAGTCGTGGCGCCGATC
>CAYQWK010000860.1:0-1630 GCA_964420805.1 uncultured Bifidobacteriaceae bacterium
ATTCAAGTGATCGCGACCGAGCACGGATCCGAGAAGTGGGAGAATTTCCCCAAGGAACGCGCCCGCTTCCTGGAACTCCTCCGCCGCACGCAAGCCAGGGGCGTGGTCGTCATCAGCGGCGACCGTCACCTTGCCGAACTCTCCGCGCTGACACCTGCCGACGGCGTTCCCTATCCGCTTTATGATCTGACGACGAGTGGCCTCAACCTGGTCGTGGCCAAGAAGCCTGAACCCAAAGTCGGCGAAACCAAAGAACCCGAGACCAAACCAGCCGCCCCAAGGAAGCCGCAGGTCAATCGTTACCGGCTCCACGAGCGTATCTATACCGGGTCCAACTTCGGCCTCATGCGAATCAAATGGGACGGTCCCAATCCGTCCCTTCGACTGGAAGTCTGCGGACTGGAGGGCGAGGTGGTCATTTCACGTGACATCCCTTTTTCGGAGCTTCAACCCAAATGAGGCCGCGTCGCGCCATGTCTCGAAAAGTGGAACGATTCTCATGAAGCACCTCCTTATCATCATCCTTTGCGGGCTGTGTCCCGCCTTCACCTTCGCCGCGCGGGGCGCCGATGCACCGGGCTACAACGTCCTGCTCATCATGGCTGACGACCTACGACCGGCGATGGGTAGCTATGGTGACGCGCAGGCGAAGACTCCGAACCTGGACCGCCTCGCGGCGCGCGGCGTACGCTTCGACCGCGCGTATGTGCAATACCCAGTTTGCAATCCCAGCCGCGTCTCCATGCTCACCGGCACTCGTCCGGAGCACAATGGCGTCACTGGCAACGCCACGTTCTTCCGCGAGAAAATGCCCGACATCGTCACGCTGCCACAGCTTTTCCGGCAACACGGCGCGACCGCGCTTTCCTTCGGGAAGATTTATCACGCAGGGCTTGTCGAGGGCGAAACGGAGAACCGCTTCCTCGACAACGGCAAGTCGTGGGACGACGCCAAGATGTTTCGCCCGACCAAACTCGGCAACACCGGCCCGCGCCGCAATCTCACCGGCGGCAAACTCAAGTGGTGCGAAGTCGCCGATCTCGAAGGCGGCGACAACGAACAGTCCGACGGCCAGACCGCACAGCAAACCATCGACGCGATGGAGCGGCTCGGGGACAAGCGCTGGTTTATCGGCGCGGGTTTCCACCGGCCGCATGATCCGTTCGTGGTGAGCAAGCGTTACGTCGCGCAGTTTCCCGCCGGCTCGCTCAAGCTCCATCGTGATCCGGCGGACGCCACGCCGATGTTCAAGGAGTCCCTCGGCGGCGGCGCCTTCGAAGAGGCCTTCAAACAATTCGACGACCGCGACCGGATGGATTTCATGACGCACTACTACGCGGGCGTGACCCAGACCGACGCACAGGTGGGCCGGCTCATGGCCGCACTGGACCGCTTGAAGTTGTGGGATAAGACGGTGGTCATCTTCGTCGGCGACCACGGTTATCACCTCGGCGAGCGCGGCTGGTGGAACAAGAACACATTGTTCGAGCGTTCGTGCCGCGCGCCGTTCCTGGTCGTCGCGCCTGGCGTGAAACCCGCCGTGTGTCCGAGCCTCGTCGAGTTCCTCGACATTTAACCGACCGTCGCCGAACTCTGCGGTCTGTCCGTGCCCGCAACCGTGAAGGGCAAG
>CAYQWK010000861.1:0-1627 GCA_964420805.1 uncultured Bifidobacteriaceae bacterium
GGTTAGTACCGCATCACCGCAATTGCTGATTGAGCCGGACCATTGGATGAGCCCGCCATCACCAATTCCGTTCACGCAACTCTTACGAACGACGATGCAGGGGCGAAGAACCTGAACCTGACCGGGGAAAGTGATTAAAAACTCCTGTTTGATGAATGTGGCACCGTCGCCGTCATGGTTGTCGATGCCGCCGGCAATCGCGTCGTCCATCAAGACCTTTGGATCGTCGGGGAGAACAAGATAGGTGTTGGTGGTGAGGATCGATTGCCCGAATGACAACGTCACCGGCGCAGCAAGGAGGTTTGGCGTGGTCTCATCGCCCGAGGTGTGGTGGATGACGTCGATGATGTTGGTAATTTCCAACGTGTCGAAGAATTCGTCCAAGTTACGAACACGAATACGTGCCGTGATTGTCTCGCCCACATGCGCCTTGGGGAGACCGGTCGGTCCCAAGGGCGTCTTCTGAATTGACGCGCCGTGGAACTGGGCCCGCGCCTCATCCACTGTGCCCAATACTGCTAAAATTCCAGACGCTACCAAAGCCAGCAACCTGGCCGAAGATCTACCAATGCGCATACGATTTCCTTTCACCACTTCTGAGTTGAACATTCTCCAACAAAATACCCTGCCATGATGTCCCGTTTGGTTACGCAGACGATCCGGACTGTCTTGAAACCAAATCGCTTTGACAATCACAAATTATTACCAATTCCCAGCCATCATCCCACGGCATTTCAGCCACTTCCACAGCAAATGCCGTGCGGGCCGGAACCCATGACCTGATGCACGCGAGCTTACCGACAAATCAACGGTGTCCAACTAAGTAAGGGCTGAACAAAGCCAGAGGTTAAAATTCGGCTGATTGTGGCTGTGGCAGGAACCACCGGCGACGAAGTTGCTGCCTCGTGAGGTCGGGGGCGCGGCCCGGTTCTGGATGCAGCGGGTGCGGAACCGCTCTTTTGACCGCTTCCTCGGGGGGCTTGATCGAGCTTTCTATTCCGCCGCCCGCCGCGCCCCGATCACCACGTTGGCCAGCCCGCGATACCGCACTTTCCGATGCCCAAACAGGTTCTTCACGATGTGGAACGGATGCTCCACGAACGCCCGCACGGAGGCTTTCGCCTTCTCCACCGCTTTCAGGGTTTCCTTCTCCGCACGTTCGGCCAGCGCCTTGATCCCCCCCGTTTGCCCGCGATCTGACAGCCGATCTCCCGTCCCAATGCCACGATCTCCACCGCTTCTCCACGCCTGTGCAGCCCACGGTGGCGTGGACTTGTTTCTCCTCGACCTGCAGCAGTTCCGCCGTCTTGGTGATGTCCGCCATGTCGGCGGCGGTGACCAACACGGCATGCACCAGCTTGCTGTCCCGGTCCGCGCCGATGTGCGCCTTCATCCCGAAATGCCATTGGTTGCCCTTCTTGGCCTGGTGCATTTCGGGGTCGTCTTCCCGCTTTTGATTCTTGGTCGAGGGCGGCGCGGCAATGAGCGTGGCGTCCCCCCAACGTGCCTTCCCGCAGCAGCAGGCCGCGCGCAGCAAGGTCGGCGTTGATGGCGGTGAAGAGACCGCCCCGCCGCGCTGCTCATCTACTGCTACACCAACGACATCTTCTCATCCCACCGCATCGAG
>CAYQWK010000862.1:0-1626 GCA_964420805.1 uncultured Bifidobacteriaceae bacterium
GGGCGCTCCGGGCAAGGATCCGCTCGTGAAGGCCGACAAAGCCTTTGGTGAATGGAACAAGTTTCGCATCATCATGAAGGGCGAGAACGTCACCATCTGGCTGAATGACCAGCTCGTGGTGGACAACGCCAAGCTCGAGAATTACTTCGACCGCAAAACGAGCATTCCCGCTAAGGGACCGATCCAACTCCAAACCCACGGCGGCGAGATTCGCTGGCGCAACATCTTCATCAAGGAGCTTGGGAAGTAGTCGTCAACCGGGCCATCACCTCACCGAATCATTCTCATGAAAAAGCATCTGCAAATCGCCGCGGCGTGCCTCGCGCTCGCGTTTCAAATTCAGGCCGCCGACAACGACGGCTTCGTCTCGATCTTCAACGGCAAGGACTTCGACGGCTGGGCCGGGCCGGTGGACAATTACCAGATCGTGGATGGGGCCATTGTCTGCAAGGCCGGCAAGGGCGGCACCATCTACACCAAGGAAGAGTACGCCGATTTCGTCGTGCGCCTCGAGTTCAAGGTGCCGTCGGGCGGGAACAACGGCCTTGCCATTCGTTATCCCGGCCAGGGCGACACGGCCTACGTGGGCATGTGTGAGCTGCAAGTGCTGGACGAAAACTACGACAAGGTGCGCGGCAAGATTGACCCCCGCCAGGTGCATGGCTCTGCCTACGGCATGGTGGCGGCCAAACGCGGTTTCCAGAAACCGAATGGCGAATGGAACCAGCAGGAGGTGACCGTCAAAGGCTCAACCATCAAGGTCGTGCTCAACGGGAACGTCATCCTCGACGCTGACCTGAGCACGGTTGATCCCGCGACCTTCATGGGTAAATCCAAGCATCCCGGCCTTGCGCGGACCAAGGGCCATTTCGGATTCGCCGGGCACAACGACCCGGTCGCCTTCCGTAATGTGACGATCAAGAAGCTGTAGGCCCGCAAAGGCAAATCAGCGGAGACAATCTCATGCCGGCGCCGTGCCAGTCGCGGCGCCGGTTTTCTTTTTTGAAGACCTGGCAACGGGCGGGCAATTCGCCGCTGAGTTACATCGCAAGAAACACAAACCACAAAATTGCAAAGACCGTTCCACCGAGAATCGCGGCAATTGCCCAACGTGCCCAACGCGGAAGGTTTAACGGCACCAGTTCCGTGATTCCGCGCAACTCGCCGAGCATCATGTCGAGCCACACACTCGGTGTGTCTCGCGGGTGGTCGCCGCTCAAAAAGGCGACGACGGCGTTCACAAGCCACGCGGCTGTGACCGAGGCCAGACCGATGACCAGGAGAAGGATGATCTCGGTCATACGCCTTCCATCCAACGGTGTGCTGCGTTGTCAGCGGGCTGCTTGTCCCGTCGCATTGCGGCGTTCGTCCATTGGGGCGCTGCAAGCGCGGAACAGTTCATTTGCGCCACTTTCACGGTGCAGATGGAAGCGTTCACAGTTGGCTGCAAACTGGAACGCAAACCAGCGGGCCAGCTTGACCGCTTACGGAAGCTGCAAGCCGAGACGGTTGCGCGGACTACTCTGCACCGCGCGGAATGCAAGCCGGTGTCTCCGTCTGGGCAAGCGCCACCCGTTCCGCCAGCACATGGCCAAGCCGCTCGTATTGAGGAAGCGAGTTGTAAAG
>CAYQWK010000863.1:0-1626 GCA_964420805.1 uncultured Bifidobacteriaceae bacterium
GTGCAAGTATGCTCTCAAAGCCGGAGGGCTTTGTTGATCCGTGAATGACGCTGCAAACTGCGGTGACTACGTAGGCCGCCTCGGGACCGTTGCCACGGCTGTCAAACGAAGGCGTCGTCGCCGCCACCGCCGCCAAGCTGGATCTGGCCTTCCTCGGCAAGACGGCGGGCAACCTTGAGGATTTCCTTCTGCTCGTTCTCGACCTCGGACAGGCGCACGGGGCCCTTCGATTCGAGGTCCTCGCGCAGCATTTCGGCAGCACGCTGGGACATGTTCTTGAATACCTTCTCGCGCAGTTCGGGCGAGGCGCCCTTGAGCGCGATGATCAGTGCGTCGGACTGAACCTCGCGCAGCAGCAACTGGATGCCGCGATCATCGACATCGAGCAGGTTCTCGAAGACGAACATTTCGTCGAGGATCTTTTGCGCCAGGTCCGGATCGTATTCGCGCACGTTGTCGATGATCGCCGTCTCGTTCGACTGGCCGACGAAGTTAAGAATTTCGGCGGCGTGACGGATGCCCCCCATGGCGGTCTTCTTGACGTTGGCCGCGGAGTTGGCAAGGATGCGGGTCAGTGCCTCGTTAAGCTCGCGCAATGCAACCGGTTGTACCCCATCGAGGGTGGCGATGCGGAGCAGGACGTCGTTACGCAGGCGGTCGGTGAAGTTCTTGAGGATGTCGCCGGCGTGGTCGAATTCCAGATGTACCAGGATGGTGGCGATGATCTGGGGGTGTTCGTTGCGGATCAGGTCGGCGACACTGGCGGCATCCATCCACTTCAGCCCCTCGATGCCCGCCGTATCGTTGCCCGCCATGATGCGATTGATCAGGCCCGCGGCACGATCATCACCGAGCGCCTTGGTCAGCATGGTCTTGATTGCCTCGTTATCCACCGCGACCGGCGCGCCCTTGGATGCGTGCTCGGCGAATTCGTCGATCACCGACTCCACGCGTTCGCGCGGCACCTGCTTGAGCGCAGCCATGGCATGGCCCAGTTTCTGGACTTCCTTGGGGCCGAGGTTCTTGAGAACTTCAGCCGCCTCATCCTGGCCCAGGGAAAGCAGCAGGATGGCGCTTTTTTCTATGCCTTCTTCAGGCTTCACCGCGTCCCACCCAGTCCTTGATCATTGCGGCGACGGCCTTGGGATCGGATTTCGCCATTTCCCGCGCCGCCGCCAGTTTGTTCTCGTAACTATGTTGATGAGCGGTTACCGGCGTCTCCTCAACGGCTGCCGCTGCCTGTTCGGCCGCTGCGCGCGCGGCCGCTTCGGCGAAGCTGATCAACACCGGCCGTACCACCTTTGACCAAAGCCAGAAGGCGGCGACCGCGATCAGGAGGTAGCGGCCACCTTCCAGCAGCAGCGAGATCAGGGTCGGGCTTTGCCAGATCGGCGCGTCAGGTAAAACTTCCTTTTCCACCGGCGTAAACGCGGCATTGGCGACATTGAGGGAATCGCCGCGTTCCTTGTTGAATCCCATTGCCTCACGCGCCAGTTCGTTGATCTGCTTGAGGTCGTTTTCCGACAAGGGGACGGCCTGGGCCTTGGCGGCATCCTTTGCGTCCTTGGGCGCGTCTTTCGGATCCTTCGGCGCTTCCTTGCGGTAATTGACCACCACCGCGACCGA
>CAYQWK010000864.1:0-1621 GCA_964420805.1 uncultured Bifidobacteriaceae bacterium
CATTCCGCCAAAGCACACGCCGCATCCCTGGGCTCCGGAGGAGGAGGCGTTGCTTGGGTCGAAACCGGATGTGGAGTTGGCGTGGATGCTTGGCCGCACGGTCCATGCGGTGGAAGCGCGCCGCATTCAACTCGACCGCCCCAAACCGGATGCCGTGTTCAAGGTCGTCAAGGTGGTTGCGGAGCTGGACGCACGGCGTGGATCAGCGGTGTCGCCCAACGCCAAACCCGGCGCGGCCTATTGCACCTGGACGCCGGAGGAGGATGCCATGCTGGGCAAGGGCACTGACGAGGAAGTCGCTCGCAAATTGGGCTATGCCGTGGCGCGAGTCCGACGACGACGGCGCCTGCTTGGGCTGCCGAACAACAATCCGAATCATCGTCATTGGACGAAGGAAGAAATCGCGCTGCTCGGGACGCGGCCGGATCGCGAAGTGGCGATTTTGGTGAACCGGACGCTCGCTAACGTGCGCTACAAACGTCTCGAACTCGGCATTCCGTTCTGCAACCCGCACTATGAAATCTGGAAACCCGGGGAGTTGGCCTTGCTGGGGAAACTGCCGGATGAAGAAGTCGTGCGCCGCACGGGACATTCCCTGGCCAGCGTCCGCCGCGCGCGGACCAAGAGGCGCATCTTCAGCGTGAATCGGGTCGCGCTGGAGTCGCGGACCACCGGTCCGGCGGAAGCGCCGCCTCCTCCAGCGGGAGCAGATTAACAAGTATGACTGCCATGAGCGCCACCGCCGCCAACGCCCCCGTCCGACTCTCATTTGGCATTGGCGGTTTCGACGGCATGAGTTACGAGGTGGAATTCAGCGGCGAAGCGATCCACGTCCGCAGCGGCGTCGGTCACGGTGCATGGCGCGAGAAGACTACCGTCACATCGAAACCGGAAGCCTGGTCACGGTTCTGGCAAGCCGTGGATGCCATCGGCGTCTGGCAGTGGCAACCGGAATACTTCGACCACGAAGTTCTCGAAGGCACCCAATGGGAACTCGAACTCGCGCACGCCGGTAGCAGCGTGAAATGTGAAGGATCGAACGCTTATCCCGGCGCGAACGGCCCGAACTACGGCCGCAATACTGCCTTCGCCCGATTCCTTAAAGCCATCCGCACCCTCACCGGGGTGAAGGCCATCCGCTGAAAGTTCACGCCGCCACTTTCCATCGGCGCTTTGACTGCCCGGCTTGTCTGCGTGCCTTGCCAATCGTGCAGACAAATCGCCGCGGAAATACCTATGCGGTGGCGCACTCAGCGGATGATTCTGAAACCCCGCTCCACTGCGCCAGCGTCCGTTCACTTCACTCCCGTCCGGCTTCGTTCCGCTCCGGTTTTCAGAAACCCCCGCTCAGTGCGAAGGATGCCAACTGGCAAAAGTTTGCCCCCAAGTGCCAAATGCTGTATGCGTTGATGCGTGAAGAAGATTTCCTTCCGTGAAGTCAAGAAGCAGGAAGCGCAAAGCCGAATGGCAGCGATCCGCAGGGCACGCCGCAGTCCGCAGGCTGCGGCAAGGGAACAGCGCCGGGCCTCGCTGGTCGGCGATGGTGCGAAATGGCGCATCACCAATTTCAAGCAGGTCGCCCGCGCCATGTCCAAATGGGCCTAATCCGCCGGCTGCACAC
>CAYQWK010000865.1:0-1618 GCA_964420805.1 uncultured Bifidobacteriaceae bacterium
TCGTGTCACCTGCCCCACCCTCCTCATCGTCGGCGGGGATGATCACGCGGTGCTGGGCCTGAACCGCGTGGCTCTGCATGAACTCGGCTGCGAGAAGCGCTTGCAGGTGATTCCTCATGCAACGCATCTCTTCCAGGAACCCGGCGCGTTGGAACAAGTGGCAGAACACGCCGCCGGCTGGTTCACGAAACATCTTCACGCGGTCGAGCCATGAAGGTTCCGTTCCAGGATCGCGCCCACGCCGGGCGTGAACTTGCCCGTGCCCTGGCCGGCTACGCGCAGCGCGAGGACGTGACGGTGCTCGGCCTTCCGCGCGGCGGAGTGCCGGTGGCGTTGGAAGTCGCCCGCGCGTTGAACGCGCCGCTCGACGTTTTCGTGGTTCGCAAAATCGGCCTGCCCGGCTACGAGGAACTGGCCATGGGCGCCATCGCCAGCGGCGGGGCGCGCGTGTTGAACGAGGAGGTCATCACGCAATACGGCATCACCGAAACCCAGTTCCACGAAGCAGCCGGGCGCGAGGAAATCGAACTGCGCCGGCGAGAACATCTTTTCCGCGACGGGCGCACTCCGGCACCGACCGCAGGGCGGGTTTGCATCCTCGTCGATGACGGGCTGGCCACCGGCTCGACCATGCGCGCAGCCATCGCCGCGCTGCGCCGGCACCGTCCCCGCGAGATCATCGTGGCCGTACCGGTGGGGGCGGAGAGCACCTGTCGCGAACTCGAGGCGCAGGTGGACACGGTGGTCTGCCTGTTCACACCCGAACCGTTCATTGCGGTGGGCCGATGGTATCGCGACTTCGCGCAAACGACCGACGAGCAGGTGCAGGGCTGCCTGGCCGAGGCTGCAAAAAGGGTGCATTGACGCCACGCGTTGCCGCATGATGCCGCGCGTGAACGCGACCGGAACGAACATCGTGCTTTTCGACGACGAGTGCTCCCTCTGCACTTTTCAATCCCGCGTCATCACCTGGCTCGACTGGTTCAACACCGTGAGCCTGGTCCCCATCTCGAATCCGCGCGTGGCCGGGATCGCCCCAGGCCTGACGCGGGAGGATTTAAGCGAAGCAATCCATTGCGTGACCGCGCGCGGGAGGATTCATCGCGGCGCGCGCTGCATTCGCCACATCAGCCTGCGGATGCCAGCGGCGTTTCCAGTGGCGCTGGTGCTGTGGATTCCGGGGATCATTTACGTGGCGGAGATCATTTACCGCTGGTTGAGCCGCAACCGTCATTTGCTCGGACGCCTGTTTGGCTGCAAGGACGCCTGCGCGATCATGCCCGCGCGGTCGCGCGCGAATGAGGAGCGGTTCAGGCCGACCAAGACGAATTGAGGCGCGGCCGGATGACGACGGGGAACCATCACAAAGCCGCCGCGAAAACTCGATTGATTGTCCTGAGTCATTTTTCAGTCAAAAAGCCCGTTCCGCAAAGAACCGGAGCAGCTACAACAAAGCGCGACACGAAAAGTATGAACCACTGCCATTGGCGAAACCTCCTGACCACTGCAATCCTCGCCGCGACGATTTCAACGCTCGTTGAAGTGAATGCGGCTGAACCCGAACTAGCCCCCCTGCCCCTCAAGCTGCCACTCCCAACCTTGAAGGGGACGCCGGAGG
>CAYQWK010000866.1:0-1618 GCA_964420805.1 uncultured Bifidobacteriaceae bacterium
ACCACGATGAGGCGTTGAACCGGCTGACGTTCCTCGTGGGTGAGCGGACCATGCTGTTCGGCATGATGACGGGCGAAATCGGCTGCGGCAAAACGTTGACGCGGGCAGTGTTTACCGAGCGGTTGGACGCGCGGCGGTTTTGTGTGGCGACGCAGGAAAACTCGGCTTTCACCTTTTCGGAACTGATCGGGCTGGTGCTGGAGGAACTTGACGGAAACCCGCCGGATGCGGGACAGACGAAGTTTGCCCGCGTTGAGCGGCTGAAGAAGGTGATCAACCGCGTCCACGCAGAGGGGCGGCATCTGGTGCTTATCTTCGACGAGGCCCAGGATATGACGCCGGCGACGTTGAATGAACTCAAGCTGCTGACCAATATGAATCGCGCCGGACAAAGTTACCTGACGATCGTTCTGGTTGGGCAACCGGAGTTGCGTCCGCTCGTGGCGAGCCTGCCGCCGATTGACCAGCGCATCAGCCTGCGCTTTCATTTGAACGCTTTGGACCTGGAAGACTCTCAAAACTACATCCGTCACCGGTTGAAGGTGGCAGGGCATCCGACGGGCGAGGTGTTTGAGCGCGAGGCGGTCGAACGTGCGTTCCAGATGACGCTCGGCGTGCCTCGTGAACTGAACCGGGTGGCGAAGCTGGCGCTCGAATTTGCCTGGGTTAAGGATTATCCGACGGTGTCATTGAAAGCAGTGGAAGCGGTTTTGCGCGACTTACAGCGCCATCAAAATTTGCCGAAAGCATGAGCCGGGAAGACGAGAATTTCAGCATCAGCGAACTGCGCCGGAAGCGCGAGTCAACGCAAGGCGCGCCCGTCACTCCCGCCGCGGGCGGGCCGGGTGGTTATGGCGGCGGCTATCCTCCGACCAATGTTGGTCCAGTTGCGCCGATGCCCCAGCGACCAGCGACGCCGGTCCCGCGTGCGGCTGCGGACGACGAGGACGATGAGGCGTCAGATTTCCATGTGGATAAATGGCGCGTGCTTGCAGCGTTGCAACGCAATTGGAAGTGGATCGCCGGGGCGGTGATGGTGGTCGCTGCGCTTGGGTTCACGGCGGGATACATGAAGGGAAAGTATTCGGTGGCTGTCAATTTTATCCGGCTGACGGATGCCGCGGGCGGAAAGAACGGGGCCTTGTCGGCGGAAGCGGCGGTGAGCCTGCTCAGTTCATGGGACGTGGCGCGGCGGGTGGAGGCCAAATCCCCGGTTCGTGTCTCAGCGCCGGACATCATTGGCAATCTGGTGGTGAGTGGTGGGCAGAGGACGGAATTCGTGTCCGCGTTGTTGGAAGGGAAGAACACC
This sequence comes from uncultured Bifidobacteriaceae bacterium, assembly GCA_964420805.1. Lineage (GTDB taxonomy): Bacteria > Verrucomicrobiota > Verrucomicrobiia > Limisphaerales > SIBH01 > JANNGC01. The sequence goes on from CAYQWK010000866.1 coordinate 1,310, forward strand.
AACGATCTGGTGGTCATCGCGAATGTTTACGCGGCTGAGGCGGTGGATTACACACGGCAATTCCAACTCGTCGAAGCGCGCAAGGACCAGGATTTTTACACGGAGAAGGCGGCCAAACTGGACAAAGACGTGAAGCACCTTGAGGAGGAACTTGACCAGTTCCGGAAGGAGAACAACGTGGTGGATCCGCGGGCGGAATCGGAAGCCAGCTTGAAGCAACTCACGGAACTCATTTCCCAAATCAAGAAGAAGGAGTGGGAGAAGGAAATCTCGGACATCAAACTCGGAGTTTTGAAGTCGCAGTTGGTG
>CAYQWK010000867.1:0-1615 GCA_964420805.1 uncultured Bifidobacteriaceae bacterium
TCCACCGAGGAGATGCGGCGCGCGCAGGTGCATGTGACGGCGCTCGCCGGCGGCACCGGGCCGATCGAGGTCACTGGCCAGTTGAATCCGCTCAACGCGAAGCAGGCGACGGAGGCGAAGGTGTCGTTGAAGCACGTGAAGTTGAATCCGGCGGACCCTTACACCGCGAAGTTTCTCGGCTACCGGCTCACTCGCGGCGAGTTGAACGTGGACGTGGACTACACGATCACGGCGAGTCAGGTGAAGGGCAAGAATCTCATCGTGCTCGATCAACCGACGCTTGGCGCCAAGGTCGCCAGCACGAATGCGACGAAGCTGCCGGTGAAGCTCGGGCTGGCGCTGCTGAAGGATTCGCACGGCAAGGTGGAGATCAACGTGCCCATCGAGGGCAATCTGGACGACCCGCAATTCCGGCTGGGGCCGGTCATCTGGCACGTCATCGGGAATGTGTTCGTGAAGGCGATTTCGTCGCCGTTCTCGCTGCTCGGCAGTCTCGTCGGCGGCAAGGGCGGCGAGGACATGCAGTTCCAGGAATTCGCGCCGGGCTCGGTGGAACTCGACGCCGGCGCGCGGGAGAAGTTGACGACGATTGCGAAGGCGCTTGAAGCACGGCCGGAGTTGCAGGTGGAAGTGGAGGGCAACGTGAATCCCGATCTCGACGGCGCGGCGTTGCGGCGCGCGAAAGTGGATCTGCAACTGCGCACGATGCGGTGGAAATCGCTGCGGACCGCCGCGCGGACCAACACGACGCCGGAGCAGTTGGTGTTGCCACCGGATGACTACGCGGGCCTGCTCAACCGCGCCTATCGTGACGCGCTCAAGACGAACGCGCAGCTTGCGGCCCTGGTTTTGCCGGCCACCAACGCGGCGTCGCAATTGGGCGGGCAGGTTGTGGTCCGTCCGCGGAATGATTTTGAGAAGGGCGCCACGCGGATGATGCGCAGTTCTTCGGTGCCGGTTGGTGGCGCGGCGGGGGCGGTGTCGGGCGCGGTGGTTTCCGCCGGCGGCGCCATGACGGATGAACAAAAGATGCAGGCGCTGATGACGGTGGTGAGCCTGACGGATTCGGATTACACGGCGCTGGCGGCAAAGCGGGCGCAGCATGTGCGCGGAATGCTGGTGGATGAGTTGAAGGTGAACGCGGAGCGCGTGATGGTCAGCGAGCTGGGCGCCAACGCCTACGCCACGAACGGCCACCGCGTCACTTTGCAACTGCGTTAGTTGAAGTGGCTGCAGGTTGTGACGCTGGCGGTTCCACGCGGACCAGCGGGCGCAGCTTGTCCAGCGTTTTGGGGCCAATGCCCGGCACGCGGGTCAGGTCGTTGACGGAGGTGAACGGGCGGGTGGCGATGATGCGTTGGGCCAGCTTCTGGCCAATGGCGGGCAGGGACATCAACTCCTCGAGCGAGGCGCCGTTGAGTTCGATCGAGTTTGTGCCGATGGAAGCCGGGGCGGTGCGGATGGAGGCGGCGACTTCCGTGGCGTTCAAGACTTCTATTTCATTCGTTGCGCCCGTCAGATCGGGCTGGGCGACGCGCGGGAACAATTTTTCATTCCAGATGCCGAGTTGTTTTTCGCGTGCGGTCAGTTCCAGATTCTTGAGCATGCTGATGAG
>CAYQWK010000868.1:0-1613 GCA_964420805.1 uncultured Bifidobacteriaceae bacterium
CTTTCAGGGTGCTGGAGCTTGGGTGGGCCAACCTGGGGTATCGCTTGCTGCGCGTCGCTCAACCCCCGGCTATTTTCTGGCATCCCTCCGGGATACACAACGCGGCTGCTGAATCACGGCGCCATTACACTCAAAGTGTCGAGGAAGCGGATTTCAAGACCAGTTCTTCAGCAGGAGCCTGAGTTGATGGCGCAATCTTCCGAGAACGCGGAACTTAATGACAGAAGCCTGGGCTGGTTTGAGTTGAAGCGACTCCGCGACCTCGCTGATGTCCTCTTGTCCCACGATGACCCGATCCAGGATTTGCCGTGGCGTGGCGCGGAGCCTTTGGCGCACCTTGCCGGTTGCCGTTTCAAGAATCACCCGCCGCCAGTTGATCTCGGCGCCCTGATCCGCGGCCGCGATGAGAGCCGGGTGCTGCGGCCCGGAAGCGCCGTCGTCACTTCCAACGGATTCCAGCGGAACGAACTGGTGACGGCGCGATTTGAAATGGTTCGCGATCCGCCAGCGAATCAGCTTGCGCAGCCAACTCCGGAAGGAACCCTTGCGAGGATCGTAGATGAAGTTCGGCAATCGCCGCGAAACCTCGATCAAGCTTTGCTGCGTGACCTCGGCGGCATCGTGCTCGCTCAAACCCGCGTTCAGGGCGGTTTCGTGGAGATACGGCCGATAGGAGTCGAAGAATTCCTGCCATGCTTTCTCGTCACCGGGATCGCGGGCGCGAGCCAGCAGGCCGAGACACGTTCGTGGCCGCATGGTGTTTCTCAAGCGATCTTGGGTGAAGGGGCTGACCTGCATTTCTCGCCGCTCTTGTAGCCGACGCTGTCAAGCGGCGGCCAATCGTCTTCCCGGCCAATATGGCCGCGCCTTCACAGGCACGGCTACGGAATCACATCGCGTCCGGGTTCCACGCTCACGGTGAAAAATGCAGGTTATGACGGCCGGTTATCCCACGTTCACGCTTACCGGCGCGCTCCATTGGCCCACGCGGGACTCGCCCACGCGATACACGGCCTTGTAGGTCCAGCGCGCGGGGGCGGCGGGAAACGGCTGCGTGTCGAGGTAGTTCGGCGTGGTGTCGATAGTCAACTGGTGGAAGCCCGAGCCGTCGCCACGGTCCACATGGATTTCACAGGCGGCGAGCCAGGCCGAGAAGCCCTGCCAGCCCCAGATCACCATCACGCCAGCCGCGTCCACCTTGAGCTTGAGCTCCGGCCCGAAAGTCGCGAAGTCCGGTCCCGCGATCACGTCGCCCTCGATGCCCGGATTGCAACCGGCGCTGTTCACACATTGCTGGACCAGGGCGCGGAAGCGCCCCTCGATGCCGGGCGCCACCGCCGGAGGCTCGGGCGTAGGCCAAACCATCGCCACCGGCGCGCCCGTGGGCGGGAAGGTGCCGCCCTCGCGCGTAATCTTCTTCCAAGCCGTCCATTGCTGGCTGCATTGGGCGCACATCTCGGCCACGTCCAGCTCCCATTTGTAGCGGGCGGCGTCCGCCGCCTGCGCCGCGACCTGGGTGGGCGACACGCCCAGCACGGTGGCATACGTGCCGATGGCACCGCTGAATTGCAGCATTTGATTGGATAACTCGCGTTCCACATGTTTGATCCGGT
>CAYQWK010000869.1:0-1611 GCA_964420805.1 uncultured Bifidobacteriaceae bacterium
CTCACCATCAACGGCGGCCTCGTGAGTTCGGCGGGCGCGATGCACATCTGGAACATGTCGGGTGGGGTGAATCTCACGGGCGGCGAGTTGCGCAGCAACTGCGGCACGAATTCGCCGACGGGCAGCGCGTTGGAATGGGGCGACACGGTGGTGAACACTTTCGCGAGCAGCAACACGTCCGTCATTGCGGGACGAATCAATCTGCGTGCGGACAACAATTCGGCGAACAGTTCGCTGCTGTCATTCAACGTGGCCGACGGCCCGGCGGCGACGGACCTGCTCGTCAGCGCGGCGATCACGCAGTCGGGCCGGCCGCAGGGCAGCACCACGGGCGGGAGTTGCGGGCTGGTCAAGAAGGGCGCGGGCACGATGCGTCTCACGGGCGCGGTGCAACTCACCGGCTGGATCACGGTGGAGGCGGGGACTCTGGATCTCGCTCCTTCAACCATCCCCACCAATGCCCGGATTCAAGTGGCAAGCGTGGCCCGGCTCAATCTCTCGAACGCGGCCACCAACGTCGTGAAGAACGTCTTTGTGGACGGCATGAAGCTGGCGGCGGGACGTTGGGGCGCGCCAGGGAGCGTGGCGGCGGGCCTGGCGGATTTTGAAACGCCGGTGTTCAGCGGCCCGGGCGTGGTGCGGGTGACGGACAACGAGGTGTCCGCTCGCGAACGCTGGAAGCGCATGAAGTATGGCCAGTTCACCCACTACATCTATTTCGGCGTCATGCCGGATGGAAGCAGCTACAACGACGGGGACTTCGCAGCCAACAATTTCAACGCGCCGAAGTTTGCGGACGACCTCCACTCGATGGGCGTGGAATACGTCATCTTCACGGCGTGGCACGCCAACTTTGTTCCCATGTTCAACAGCGCTGCCGTGCTGCGCTCCCTCGGCTTCGTGCGCAATTCCTCGCGGGACATGGTGGGCGACATGATCACAGCGGTGCGCGCCAAGGGCATCCGCGTCATCCTCTACGCGCATCCGAATCAGCCGGTGATCTACAACTACACCGGGCACAACGACATGTTGAACGATTGCTACGGCGAGATGCTGGACCGCTACGGCGACCAGATTGACGGCTTCTGGCTGGATGAAAACGACCCCGGCGGCAACCAGGACGGCAGCGTGGATTTTTCGCGGTTGGAACGCACCATCCGCCGGCGCAATCCCGACGTGGTGTTGATCCAAAACAATTACGGCAACCTCTATTCGTGCGACGTCGGCACGACGGAGTGGGGACCGCCGTCCAGCGCGGACTTTTCCGCGAACATCGGCTACGCGAGCGTGATGAGCGCGGCGCGACCGATGGCGCCAGGTTGGTCGGTCTCGGTGTCCACCAACTCGTATGCGGCGCAGTATTCCGCTTTTGATCGGTCAATCAAATCAGATAAGCCCTACGAACTAAATTGGAATTTGAGGGGAATGAAACTTCCCTTGGTCGAAACCGACGACTACCATAGTCGCAAACTGTCGGTTTGGTACCTCATGCCACCTAAGGGGTCTGAAAAAGAGGACACAATTGTCGTTGACTTGATAGCTGGAAATGTTGAGTCTCAAAAACGGTTTTAGGAATAAGCAACTTTTGGCGACTTGACGCCGCTTTGAGGG
>CAYQWK010000870.1:0-1610 GCA_964420805.1 uncultured Bifidobacteriaceae bacterium
TCGCGGTGTTCTTGCCGGGCCGCACCGGGAGCCTCCGCAACGGGATGCGCACGCTGCGCGTGGACGGTTGGACCAAGGTGAAGGAAGGGCGCACGACACTGGAAGAGGTGCTGCGCGTCACCCAGACCGAGGAACATCTCAAGTCGCTGGTCGAGGAATCCGGCGGCACGCAGATCTGGACCAAGAGCTGATATGGCGCGCTGGAACACCGCGAACGTTTTGCAGGCGGCAGGGGAGAACAGGCATCTGTGGCAGTTTTCGCTCCGGGGCGAGATGCCGCACCTTTCCCGCGAAGAAACCAAGCTTCCGAGCGAACCCCTCACCGCCCGGTTGGTGAGCAAGGATTGGCAGACTCTCTACCAGCCGCGCCTGAATATCGCCTGGCTGCCGGCCGACAAGGTTTTCATCCGCGTGGTCCAGCTTCCTCCCGCCGACACGGCCGAGGAGACGATGTCCATGGTGGAGTTGCAGTTGGAGAAACTCTCGCCGCTGCCCACGACGCAGATCGTGTGGACGTTCGATCTGCTGCCGAAGAATGCCAGCGGCACGCAGACCGCCATCGTCGTGGTCGCGGCGCGGAATCTGGTGGAGGACTTCCTCGGCAAGCTGGAGACGGCGGGTTATCTCGCGGACCGGTTGGAGGTGCCGTTCATTGATCAGTTGCTCTCCTCCCGCGCGGATCATGACGGTGTGTGGATTTACCCCGGCGTTGGCCCCGAGACCGGCCTCTGCATGGTGGCGTGGTGGTGCGATCGCGTTTTGCAGAATGTGACCTTGCTCCATTTGCCCGGTGAGGAAGAGCGAGGAGGCTTCGTGCGCGAGCAGATCGCGCAGGCGGCATGGGCTGGCGAATTGGAAGGCTGGCTGACCGGAGTGCCGCGGCGTTTTCTGGTGGCCAACGAAGGGACGGCAGCGGTTTGGAAGCCTTTGCTGGAAACCCAGGAGACACCCTTGGAAGTGGTGGCGCCATTGCCCGGTTCCCAATGCGCGGCCCTGACCGCCCGGCGCGCGGCGGCGGATGCCCGGCCTTCGCTGGTGCCGCCGGAATTCACGGCGCGGTACCGGCAGCAATTCGTGGATCGCATCTGGATGCGCGTGTTGGGCGCGGCCATTGTGCTCTATCTGCTGGTGGTGGTGGCCTACGTGGGAATGCTGAAGTTCACCGAGATGGGCGTGGCCACCATCGAGGCCGACGCGCGGAACCTCCAGGGCGCCTACACCAACGCGCTCAAACTCCGCGACCAGGTCCGCGTAATGGAGGATCAGTTGAACCTCCAGTACGCCTCGCTCCAATGCTACAAGGCCGTCGCCGAGAAGCTCCCCGAGAGCCTCACCCTCGACAGCATGAGCTTCCAGCGCGGGCGCAAGTTCATCGTCTATGGCAGCGGTGAAGGCGGCGCCCAGCAGACGGTGCTCGAGTTCAACGACCTGCTGAAAAAATACACCGTCGATGGCGAGCCGCTCTTCTCGAAGGTCAACGCGCCGAACATCGCCGCGAAACCCGGCGCGCAGTCCCTGACCTGGAATTTCGAGTGCGAACTCAAGCGGGGGGAAAGCGAATGAGTTCCATCTTCGACAAGCTCAACCTCCGGCCCGGCGAAAGCCGCTTC
>CAYQWK010000871.1:0-1603 GCA_964420805.1 uncultured Bifidobacteriaceae bacterium
GGGCGATGGCGAGTGCGTCGGCAGCGTCAGGCTCAGGCGGTTCGGCCAGGGCGAGCATCCGTTGCACCATGCGCGCCACGGCCACTTTGCGCGCGGCACCGTAGCCGACGATGGCCTGCTTGACCTTGCGCGGCGCGACTTCCGAGATGTCCAACCCGGCCTCGGCCGCAGCAACCAGCGCCGCGCCGCGCGCCTCGCCCATGATGAGCGCGGTCTGAAAATTCTGCGCGTAGAACAGGCCCTCAACCGCGCATGCGGTCGGCCCGTGCCGCCGGATCACATCGCGCAATGTGCCGGCGATGAGCGCCAGGCAGCGCGAGCGCGGCCAGGTGGCCGGGCACCGGATGGTGCCGCAATCCAGCGCACGATGGGATGGCCGGCCGATGGCGATGACGCCGTAGCCGGTACCGCGCAAGGAAGGGTCAATGCCCAGCACCACGCTGTGACGACGCACGGGCGCGGTCTCGACGCAGGCCGCCGGCGAGGGCCTGCGGGTTCGCGACTGGAGTTGCTCGAATTGACGGGGGGTGATGCCCACGCGCGGATTGAATCACGGCGGTTCGATCAGGAACAAGTCCCGCCGGAGGAATTGGTGCGGAAAACACTTCGGCCATCGCAAGCCCGGAGCTTGCCGTGCGCGGGAATTAACGGCGGTCGCCGCGCCGCTCGTTGTTCGAGTTGTCGCGCGAGCCTTCGGAACGTCCGCTGCGGCCGGAGTCCGACGGAGCGGAGCGTGGGGTGGGGCTGCTTTGCTGCGGCGTGAACGAGCGCGGAGCGGCGTGCTGTTCGTGATTACGCGGAACTGCGCTCGGGGCGCTGACGCTGCGGCCGGTTTCGCGAACCGCCTCGCGCGGTGCGTTGCCTGGAATCTCCCGTCGCGGCGTGGCGGTGGGTGAGGTTTGCGGCGTGCTTTGCACCGGACGGGCAACCGGGCGTTGATCCGGCGCGGCGGGCCGGGATTGCACGGGCTTGTTGACCGGCGTATTGGCCGGCGGTGTCGATTGGATGGGCGCGGTGGGCCGCGGTGTTGCAATGGCGGTGGGCGGCTTGACCGCGGGATTCACCGTGGCCGGCGCGGTCGAACGCTCGGTCGGTTTCGGCTTCTCTGGCTGCGTCGAACGCGGCGGTTGCGCCGGCGTGTGGTCCGGACGCACGGGCGTGGATGTGGGCGGAGACGGGCGCGAGGTTTCAACACGAGGCGAGGTAGCCGGTGTTTTGTCTGGCGGGGCAGGATTACCGGTGCTGCGTTGCACTTGTGTTGGACGATTCAGGCCGGGCGGGGTTGCTGGTGTCGCGGTGCGACCGGTGCCTGCGGGCTGACCGGGCCGGGCTTCAGTGGTGCGAGCCTGGTTGATGTTCTGGGTCATGCGGCTGGCGACCACTGAAGGCTTCACCGGCGGTTCCTTGGGCAGTTGCGGGCGATAGGCGACCAGGTCATTGCCGCGTTTATCGATGCGGCCGAGGTTGGCACCGCCGGGGGCAAAGGAGGCTTGCTCGACTTGCACATTGCGCACTTCCGAACGGCTGTTGCGGGCAATGGTTTCGCGACCCACCCCGCGATTCATCACCAGGTGGTTTTCGTGCGTGCCGTAGTGATTCACGA
>CAYQWK010000872.1:0-1598 GCA_964420805.1 uncultured Bifidobacteriaceae bacterium
CCCTTACCCCTCCTTACCTTCGGGCCGGGCTTCAAGGGCGTGCAGCCAACTCGCGACACGCGGACCGAGGTTCGCGGGAACGCGCTGCGAGTGTTTGCCGGTCACACCGAGCCGTGGCCCGGCATCACCTTGCCCGCTCCGGGTGGTTCGTGGGATTTGGCGAAGTTCGGAACGGTCGAACTGCGCGTCAAAAACACCGGGCGCGAGGCGGTCACGGTGAATTGCCGCGTGGACAATCCCGGCGCGGACGGCACGAAGAACTGCGTGACCGATTCCGCGAAGCTCGCCGCGGGCGAGACGCAAACGCTCCGCGTCACGCTGCGCCGCGCCAGCAATGCCAGGCACGACACGCGGCTTTTCGGCATGCGCGGCTATCCTGTCACCGTGGGCGGTCCGGGCACGGTTGATCCCGCCCGCATCTCGCAGCTCGTGGTCTTCGTGAACAAACCGAAGACCGACCATGAGTTTGAAATCTCGGACCTCCGCGCCACGGGAACCCACGTCCCACCCACCGCGTCGATGTCCGACGCCACCCCGTTCTTTCCGTTCATCGACACCTTTGGACAGTACAAGCACCGCGACTGGCCGGGGAAAGTCCACTCGCTCGACGAGTTGAAATCCCGCCGCGATCTCGAAGCCAGGGAACTGGCCGCGCATCCCGCGCCCGCGGACTGGAACAAATACGGCGGCTGGACCGGCGGCCCGCAATTGAAGGCCACGGGGTTTTTCCGCACCGAGAAGCGCGATGGCAAATGGTGGCTCGTCGATCCCGAAGGACGGTTGTTCTTTTCGGTCGGGGCAGATTCAGTTCGCTCGTGGCATTCGACGCCCATCGACGAACGCGAAGCGTGGTTCGAGGATTTCCCCGGCGCGAAGGATGAGTTCAAGCGTTTCCTCGGCAAGAGTTACGCGCTCAAGGGACATTACGCGGGCCGCTCGCCGCGCACCTTCGCCTTCAACGCCGCCAACTTGCAGCGCAAGTACGGCGAAAGCTGGCAGGACGTTCATCCCGGCGTCATTCACGACCGCTTCCGCAGTTGGGGCTTGAACACGCTCGCCATGTGGTCGGACAGCAACCTCCGGCTGATGCGGCGCACCGTCTATGTGGACGCGGTCGGCTCCCACGGCGCGAAGATGATCTCCGGCAGCGACGGCTATTGGGGCAAGTTCCCGGACGTGTTCGATCCCGGCTTTGCCGAGTCCATGCGCAAGCAGATGAATTCCAAGCGCGACAAGAGCGCGAACGACCCGTGGTGCCTCGGCTACTTCTCCGACAACGAAATGTCCTGGGGCGACGAACTCTCGCTGGCCATCGGGGCACTGAAATCGCCGGCCGACCAGGCGGCGAAGAAGGTCTTCGTGGGCGATCTGCAAACGCGTTATGGCAGCGTCGATAAGCTGAACAAATCCTGGGGCACAAGCCACGCCTCGTGGGACGCGCTGCTGCAAAGCACCAACGCGCCGGACAAGGCCAGGGCTCGCGAAGACCTTGCCGCGTTCTACTCCAAAACCGCCGAACAATATTTCCGTACTGTTCGTGACGCCATCAAGGCCGTGGCTCCGCAGCAACTTTACCTCGGGTGCCGCTTCGCCTGGGT
>CAYQWK010000873.1:0-1598 GCA_964420805.1 uncultured Bifidobacteriaceae bacterium
ACTCAAACCACGGCTGCTCCTTGAAGAGACGGCCCGAATTCTCCTCCGGGAACCACTGGTCGATCATCTCGCCGCCGGGCCGCTGTGAATCCTCCATCAACGCGTTCGCCCCGCCCTTGCGATTGCCATTGAAGTACATCGCGAAATAACGGCGATACAAATACGGCAGCCCCAGCTTGCGCACGAACCAGAACGAAATCTGCTCCCGCATCAACGAGCCGTCGTCAAAAGCGCCGTTGCCCGGGGCGTGCAGCTTGTTAAAGCTCGCCGTTCCCAAGTACATGTCATCTTTCGGCACCGACGCCTGATAGTGAACATTGCCGCTCACCGGGGAACTGTTCTGCCCCTGATGGTACGGGCTGCCGCCGTAATGCGTGCCCATGTTGTAAATCACGCGGTAGTTGTTGATCACCATCGTGCCGTCCACGTCCTGGTTGCTGACCGCGGGCCGGTTGATGTGCGTGTTCACATTCGCCGTCGTCATCCACATCCGGTAGGTGGCAAACGCGCTGACCGGCACCGGGTCGCCCCACCGCACAAGGGCCTCGCGCGCCTGCGTGCCGGCGTTCTCCGGGAACTGGCTTGCCGCATTGAACACATCCCGAGCCTCGACGTAAAACGCGATCAACGCTCCAGATGCCTGGCCGGCTAGTGTCGCGCTGTAGATCCCGTCCCGCGCCACTGCGTCGCCGTTTGTGCCGTTGTCGTTCATCAAGACACTCGAAAAGCCCGGACTCGCATCAAGGCGATAATACAAGGTGGCCGTGTTCACGCCGTCCGGATCGTGAACCCGCGCCGTCACCACCACCGGCTCGTTGGCCGCAGGCAGAATCGGCGTGTGAACGACTCCAGCGATGGCCGGAGCGTTGTTTGTCGCGCCGCGGCTGTTCGGCCCGCCAGGTGTGCCGAGGTTGGTTGGCAGCGTCAGCATACCGTAGGCCTCCATGTAATTGCCTTTGAGACGCAGCAACACTTCCGGCCAGCCGCGCTGCCACCGGGCATAGGCGCGCAACGTTACGTTCGTCGTTCCCGCTGTGAGCGGGCTGGTCAACGCCACGCGAATCCGGTTGCCGCCTGTGTCTCCGTTGCCGCTGGAGCGGATGCGCATCGAATACACTCCGGAGCGACCGCTGTTGTGAATCGTGGTCAATACATGGTTGCCTTGCGGGGTCCACGGCGTGAGCGAGGTGGACTCAAATCCTGGATTCTGAACCAGGTTCAATCCGCCGGGGGCGAACACCTCGAAGTCGTCGATCAAGCACTCGCCCTCGCCGAGCATGGTCACTTCGAGCCGGTCGATGGCACCGCCTTGATAAGTGTTTCCCTGGTCCAGCACGCCCACGGCCTCGATCTTTGTCCACGGCGCCTTGCCGGTTTCGTCGCTGTCACCCCAACTGTAAGCCATCCGATGGTTCGACCGCGGATCAATCAACTCAAGACTGCTGCCGCCCTGATCCGCCCATTTGCCCCACCGTCCGCCGGGCTTGTAGGTCACCTCGTCCACGATCACGGAATTCATGTTCGTGACGACCACGCCGCCGTTGGTCTTGGTAAAATAATCCGGCTTGGCCACCGCCACGCGCTCACCGCCGCGCGAG
>CAYQWK010000874.1:0-1595 GCA_964420805.1 uncultured Bifidobacteriaceae bacterium
GGCTGCAGCATCTTCAGATGCTCGTAGTAGTAATCGCCGATCCGGTTGCGGACGCGGTTGAAGTCCGGCTGACGGCGCAGCTGCACCCGTCCGATCGACGCGTGCAGGTCCGTATAGTTCATTTTATATCCGAGATTCTCGATCATCGAATAGAGGATCGATTTCGGATTGACGAACCGGTTCCACGCGTTCGCATTCATCGCATGCTGGCGCAGACTGCGGAGTTGTTCGTTCTTTTCCTCGTCGAACAATGCGATCGCTCCGCCGTCCCCGGTGGAAAGGTTCTTGTTCGCGTAGAACGAGAAGCAGGTAAGGTTCCCGGAGGAGCCGACCGGCATCCCCGTCTCATAGAAGGAACCCATCGCATGGGCGGCATCTTCCACAATGGCGATACGGCGCGGCAATTGGCGGCGCAATTCTTCCACATCTACGGCGTAGCCGCCATAGTGGACGACCGTCACCACTTTCGTCTTCGTCGTTACTTTCGCCAGGATCGACTCGACGCTCGCACAGAAGGTCTTCGGATCGATATCGCAAAAAACGGGCGTCGCACCAAGATACAACGCCGCATTCGCGGTGCTGCACCAGGTAAGACTCGGCACGATCACCTCGTCCCCTTCCCCCACACCGTGGAGAAGAAGGTACAGGAAGAGCGCGGACGTACACGAATTCACCGTGCTCACATACGGCGCTTTCACCGTCGCCGCCAGTTCCTGTTCGAACTTGATGGTCTGCCAATCCAGATACTTGGCGGCCAGGGAATCCATGTCATGGCGGGTCGCCGTGCTGTCGAGGACATAGGACTCCAGCATCGTGTCATAGGCGATCCCCTGGAGATCCACTCCGTGCCTGGCCAGGATACTGAGATCGAACTTGAGGTTCTGCCCGACCTTGGCCCGTTGCGGGTCGGCCAGCAAGGGGGCCAGTCGAGACCAAACAGCGTCCGGGTCCAGTTGTGTCGGCGCCCCCAGATAGCTGTGGGCCAGGGGCAGATAGGCCGCTTGTCCGGGAGCCACGGCGAAGGACAGACCGACCAGCCCCGCCTGCATGTAGTCGAGCCCCTGGGTCTCGGTGTCGATGGCGAAGAGATCGGCCTGTTCGAGACGTTGCACCCAGGCCTCCAGTTGGGCCGGCGTCAGGAGGCACTCATAGCCTTTACGTATCTGATCCGGCCCCGGCGCTTGAGGTGCGACCGGAGCCTCGGTTGGGGCCTCCGCCCCCAGGCTCGCCAGCAAGCGGGTGGCTTCGATGCGGCGGTAGATCTCCCGCAACCGGCCCAAGTCCGGCGAGCGAGGACGCAGATCTTCCAGCGCCACGTCCAACGCCAGGTCGCAACGGATGGTGGCCAGGTCACGGGAACGGGGCAACCACTCCAGCGCGGCGCGGAGGTTGTCGCCGACCTTGCCGCCGATCTCCTCGGCATGGGTCATCACGCCATCGAGATCCCCATAACTTTGCAGCCACTTCACCGCGGTCTTGGGACCCACCAGCGGCACCCCGGGGATGTAGTCGCTGCTGTCACCGACCAGCGCCAGATAGACGCGGATCAGCTCCGGCGGCAGGCCAAACTTCTGCTCCACCCCGGCCCGGACGAG
>CAYQWK010000875.1:0-1590 GCA_964420805.1 uncultured Bifidobacteriaceae bacterium
AACCATTCCACCCCGCCCTCGGTAACATTCTTTTTGAGTCAATTCGCGCTCACGTGTGCGTCCAAGTCTCACTTGCGTTCGCCGGGGTGTTCTGAAAACTTCCGGCACTTTTTATGGCACACGTGAAATTGCACATCCCCGGACCGGTCGAAGTGAGCGAGAAAACTTTCCAAGCATTTCGCTCCCCGATGATCGGGCATCGCGGCCAAGGATTCAAAGACCTCTACGCGAAGATGCAGCCGCAGTTGCAGCAGTTGCTCACCACAAAGCAGCTCGTCTATCTCAGCACCTCATCCGCCTGGGGCGTGATGGAAGGCGCGATCCGCAACGTGGTCACGAAGAAGGTGCTCAACTGCATGTGCGGCGCCTTCTCGGACAAGTGGCTCGACGTGTCAAAGCGCTGCGGCAAGGACGCCGAGGGCTTGCAGGTCGAGTGGGGCCAGCCCATTCGCGCCGAGGCCATCGACAAGAAACTCGCGACCGGCCAGTTCGACGCCCTCACGCTCATTCACAACGAAACCTCGACGGGCACGATGAGTCCGCTCGCCGAGATCGCCGCGCTGAAGAGGAAGTATCCGGACGTGATGTTCATCGTCGATGCCGTCAGTTCGATGTCCGCGCTGCCGTTGAAGTTCGATGAGCTTGGCATCGATGTGCTCCTGGCCGGAACGCAGAAGGCCTTCGCGCTGCCGCCGGGCCTGGCGGTTTTCGTGTGTTCACCCGCTGCGCTGGAGAAGGCCGCCACGGTCAAGGACCGCGGCTATTATTTCGACTTCGTGGAATTCCAGAAGAACGCCGAGCAAAGCATGACCCCGAGCACGCCGAGCATCGGTCATGTGTACGCGCTGGCGTCGAAGCTCGAGGATTTCTTCGCCGAAGGGCTGGAGGCGCGTTACGCGCGGCATCTCAAGCTGGCGAATCTGACTCGCGCCTGGGCGGCGAAGAACGGCTTCTCGCTGTTCCCGGAGGCGGGCTTCGAGTCCGTGACGCTGACCTGCGTGAATAACGGCGCGAAGCCCGGTGGTCGCGTCGTCGATGTGGCGAAACTTCAGAAGCTCGTCAAGGACCAGGGATTCCTGATCGACGGCGGCTACGGGAAGATCAAGGGCACAACCTTCCGCGTGTCGAACATGGGCGACGAAACCGAGGCGACCATGAACACGCTTTACGCCGCGATGGACAAGGCGCTGGCGCAGCTTTGAGCTGCCGCACGCCAGATGGCGTGTCGTTCAAACCTCGAAATCACAAAGCCGGCTCTTTGGATAGTTCCGGTAAATGCTCATGCACTGGAACCCGTCGAGGGTCGTCTTGCCGGACGCGGTGTTGGCGACCACTTCGACCCCGCACAGCTCGACGTTAAATTCTTCGTGCAGAATCTCGAGCATGTGGGCCAGGTCGCCAATGGTCGGCCTGTAATGACCGCTTTCGTTGCTGAGGCTGCGCAACTTTCCTCCGGGTGAGATTTCAATTGCCCCGGCACAGATCACCGGTTTTCCGGACATGAAGCTCGAATGATTGAAGGCGCCATCGGCGAAGTTTGGGGGCTTCGCATACAGCCGTTGGTTCGTGTCGAAGGCGTACAAGGCCCAT
>CAYQWK010000876.1:0-1587 GCA_964420805.1 uncultured Bifidobacteriaceae bacterium
GCTCAAGCCGATCGTTTGCGTCGGCGAAACGCTCGCCGAGCGCGAAGGCAACCTCATGGAGAAGGTTCTCGAAACCCAGGTGCGCGGCAGTCTCGCGGGCCTGACCGCGGATCAAATGCTGGAAACCGTCGTCGCCTATGAGCCTGTTTGGGCCATCGGCACGGGCAAGACCGCCACGACCCAGCAGGCGCAGGACGCGCACGCCTTCAACCGCGGCGTGCATGCCAGGTTGTTCGAAGAAGGGACTGCAAAGAAAGTCCGCATCCAATACGGCGGCAGCGTGAAGCCCGGCAATGCCAAGGAGTTGATGAGCCAGCCGGACGTGGACGGCGCGCTGGTCGGCGGCGCGGCCCTCGAAGCGAGAAGTTTTGCTGACATCATCAAGAATTCCATCTAGTCTAAGCTCAAACCTATGATTTTCTTAATCGGACTGCTGACCGTGGCCCTGGTGCTGGACTGCCTGTTGTTGATCCTGCTGGTGCTGATTCAACTGCCCAAGAAGGAAGCCGGCGCGGGCGTGGCGTTCGGCGGCGCGGCCACGGACGCCTTGTTCGGCGCCGGCACGGGCAACGTCCTGACGAAGACCACGAAATACGCGACCGTTGTGTTCTTCGTCTTGTTGCTGGTCATCGGCCTGGCCCAAGGTAAGGTGTTCAAGAAGGACTCCAAGGGCTTCATGGAAAGCGTGGATCAGGCGGGCAAGACCACCGAAACCACGCTCCCGGGGGCGGCTCCAGGCGCCACGGCGCCAGTTACGGCGCCGGCGGTGACAAATCTCCTGACCACCACCGCCGAGAGTCTGACCAACGCCGCCACGGCTGCCTCCAACTCGGCGCCCGCTGCGCCGAAATAAGCTCCCCGGTTTTTCCAACGCCGCCCGTGGATTTTTCCGCGTGCGGCGTTTTTGTTTCGGCGATAGGTTGCGCGCGTGACGAACCCGCTTCTTTCCCGCTCGCGCGGTCTTCTCGCGCTGGGAATGGGTCTGTTGCTGGTCTCGTGCACGCAACGTGAACCGCCCGCCGACATTACCATCGTCAATGGCAGCGAGCCCGAATCACTCGATCCGCAGATCGTCACCGGCATCTCGGAAATGCGCATCACCAAGGCGTTGTTCGAGGGATTGACCCGGCTCGACGCACGCACGGCGCAACCCGTGCCGGCACTCGCCGAACGCTGGGAAATCTCGCCCGATGGCCGCACCTACACGTTTCATTTGCGCACGAATCTCACCTGGTCCACGGGCGAGCTGATCACCACGGCGGATTTCGTTTGGTACTGGAAACGTGCGCTCGATCCGGCAACGGCGAGCGATTACGCCGGGCAACTCTTTTACATCAAGGGCGCGGAGGATTCATACAACGGCAAGATCACGAACGATGCGCAACTTGGCTTCCGGGCACTCGACCCGCACACGCTGCGCGTCGAACTGAATTCCCCGCTCGCATTCTTCCTCGACCTCTGTGCGTTTCCCACGTTGGCCGTTCTGCCGCAAAAGGTGATCGCGCAGCACGGCGACCGCTGGCTGCACGCGCGGCCCTTGCCCGTCAGCGGCGCATTCCAACTCGGCGCGTGGCGCGTGAACGACAA
>CAYQWK010000877.1:0-1585 GCA_964420805.1 uncultured Bifidobacteriaceae bacterium
GCGTGCGCTTGCACGAAACCACGAAGGTCGAGCTGCTCACTTATGCCCGCGAGAACGGTGTCAAGCCGGTGAAGCCCTTCATGCTCGTCATCGCACGCGACACCACGCACGCTGCGAGTCTTTTGGCACTTCTGGAATCGGAAGCCTTCTACGAAGGGCGTTACGCGGGCAAGGTGATCCAGGTCGATTCCAGCCGCACCGGCGCGGAAGAGGAAGAGATGATTTCGCGCCTGCTGGCTGTGGAGAGTGTGGACGAGCCGACCGAGATCGTGATTCACGTCAACATGCTCAAGGAGGGCTGGGACGTGACCAACCTCTACACCATCGTGCCGCTGCGCGCCGCCAACGCGCGCACGCTGATCGAGCAGAGCATCGGGCGCGGCCTGCGCCTGCCTTATGGCAAGCGCACCGGCGTGGCGGCGGTGGATCGCCTGAACATCGTTGCCCACGACAAGTTTCAGGAGATCATCGACGAGGCCAACCGTGGCGATTCGCCGATTCGCCTGAAGCAGGTCATCCTCGACGCGCCCAGTGCCGACGACAAGAAGGTAAGCGTGCAGGTCGGCTCCGGTGCTGCAGCGCGGCTTGGACTGGCGGATGCCGCGCCCGCAGTTGATCCAGCCTCGGCGGCTGCCTACTCTGACTCGGATGGTGGCGAGGCAAAACCCGCGCCGACGCCGGTGTTCACCACCGAGGCCGAGAAGCAAGCGGCGCGCGTGGTGATCGAAGTCATCGGCAAGCTGGAGACGCAGCGTGATCTAGTGCCGACCAGTGGCGCACTGCTCACGCCCGAGGTGCAGAAGGTCATTCAAGCGGAGGTGGCAGAACGCCTGAAGCCGATGCAGGGCAACCTGCTGGCAGGCGCGGACGATGCGGCACCGGTGATTGATCTGACCAAAGTGGTAGCCAAGACCACCGAGATCGTGGTGCAACAGACTATCGACATCCCGCGCATTGCCGTTGTACCCAAGGGTGAGGTCACGACCGGCTTTCGCCCGTTCTTGCTGGACGTGAGCCAGCTTCGCCTGCAACCGGGCGAGCGCGAGATCGTCGGCCAGATGCTGCGCACCAACGAACAATTTGCGCTGGCGGCGGAAATCGGCCTGAAAGAACAGCGCCCGGAGGACTACATCGTCCACGCGCTGGTGGACTTCGACGACATCGACTACTTCACCCACGCCGACCTGCTCTACGACCTCGCGGGCCAGATGGTGAGGCATCTTCAGAGCTACCTCTCGGAATCCGAGGCGATCAGTGTGCTAGATCGGGATCGCCGTTTGATTGCGCGGGAAATCCACGCCCAGATGATGGCGCACTTCTTTGAGGAGGCGACCGAGTTCGAGGTGCAGGTCAGTCGCGGCTTCACGGAACTCAAACCCTGCAATTACACGGCCACTGCGGGACAAGCCCCGCGCCATTTCCGCGAAACGGTGGAGGACGTGGGCCGCATCAAGCAAATGCTGTTCGGCGGGTTCACGAAGTGCCTGTACCCGCTGCAAAAGTTCGACTCGGATACTGAGCGCCGCTTCACCGTCATCCTCGAACGCGACGCCAGCAAGTGGTTCAAGCCCGCGAAGGGGCAGTT
>CAYQWK010000878.1:0-1581 GCA_964420805.1 uncultured Bifidobacteriaceae bacterium
GTCCTAGTGCGACCGGGTATGTTCATTGCGTGCGAACAAGAAACTGGTCGAACACGCAGATGTATTGCGAGCAAATTGAAAAGGGACATCGTGCGTTCGAATCACGCGAGGAGCTGCCGCCACTTAGACGCGCCGCAGAGACAGCGGCATTTGGGTTACGCATGACGGCGGGTTGGCCTTTTGAGGAATTCCGGCGCGCCACTGGCTTTGATCTGCGCAATGAGTGGGCCGCGAACATGGCGGAGTTGGTCGAGCGCGGATGGGCGGTTCTTGACTCCGAACGCTTCCGGTTGAACAGGCGGGGGCTTCGATTTGCTGACGCGGCGGCGGAGCTTTTTCTGCGCTAGGCTTTCACCCGTTCTGCTCCGGCAGCTCCGGCGCCACCGAGTTTGACGAGCACGAATCCGCACGTCACCGCCAGCATCATCGCACAACCCAGGTAAAGAGAGCGTGGCGACACATCAAGGAAGATCAGTGGCGCGGAGAACTGGCCCAGAATACGCGCCAAGCTGCCGGCCCCTTGAGCCACGCCGATGTTGGCCCCTTGCTCATCCGCGGAGGTCAGATTCGAGAGCAGCCCGAAGAGCGGCGGTCGTGTGAGGCTGGAGCCAACTGCCAACAAGGCCAGCGCACCTAGCAGAGCCCACCAAGACCCGCTTCCGGCATTCGTCAGGGCCGCCCAGGACAGGACGCCGCGGCCTTTGATGAAAGGTAACAGTGCCAGGCTCGTGCCGGTGAAAATCAGACTGGTGCCAATGATTCGCGGTTCGCCGAAGCGCCTCACCAGGCGCCCAATCATGCCGCCTTGCACCGTGGCGGAAATCAACCCGCAATAGACGAACAGGTAGGTCGCGACCGTGGCAGTGGTCGCATTGTCTTTGATGTCCAGGTTGAAGTTGGCGCAGACGAGCAGGGCCAGGGTGACCTCGAAGCAACTGAAGCAGAGCGTGGACAGGAAGAAGACCATCACCAACAAACCAATGCCCCGCTGGGAGAGCGTGTGTGTCCACTGGGACAGGTGGGGCCGCGGTTTCAACTTCTCGCCGCCGATCTGGCGGCTCTCCGGCAAGGCGAACAGCGCGAACAGGAAATTCGCTGCGCAGAATGCTGCCGCCGCGTAACCGGGTCCAGTGATCCCAAGATGTTTCAGGCTGATTCCCCCGATCGCCGGACCGAAGATGAAGCCGAGACCGAATGCCATTCCGACCAGTCCCATCTTCTTGGAGCGTTGTTCCGGCGGTGTGATATCGGCGATGTAAGCCTGTGCCACCGTTATGTTCCCACCAAATGCGCCTGCCAGGGCGCGTGCGCAGCCAAGAATGACCAAGGCTTTTACCGTGGAAGTCTGGCTCGAGCCGTAGGCGAAAAGCAGATAGGAAAGAAACGCTCCACCTGTGCTCAGGAGCAGCACGGGCCTTCGCCCAATCCGGTCAGAGAGCCGGCCCCAGACGGGGGCGAAGATGAACTGAAACAACGAAAATGAAGCGAGCACCAACCCGATTTGAAGGCTCGTTGCGTCGAAACGCTTGGCGAAGACCGGCACGAGCGGGACGATGATGCCGAAGCCAATCAGGTCAATGA
>CAYQWK010000879.1:0-1579 GCA_964420805.1 uncultured Bifidobacteriaceae bacterium
GGCGGGTGACGGTATCCACATGCGGCGTTCGACCAGCAACCTGATCTCCGGTTGCCGCGTCTTCATGGGTGCACGAAATGGCATTTCCATTGTTGATACCCATGAACTGAATGTCACTGGCAACATCGTTGGCTGGAACACCGGTGAGAACTTGCGACTCGATCACTGCGTGTGGGGAACGGTGACCGGTAACGAGTTTATCGACTCGGGCGGTCGGAAAGGTCCTCAGATCAGTGTGCATCTGCTTCGTGGGACCAAGTCCGTGCAGATCACGGGGAATGCCATCTTCAACTGGCACGATAATCAGATCATGCAGGGTGGGGTTCTCGAGGAGGCCGACTGCCTCGAAAATCAAATCACGAACAACGTGATCAACTACTATCGCGACTTTGCCGTCTTGTCGCAGGGAGCCCAGAGCGTCGCCTCGCAGAATCTCGCCCTGCCTCACGCCTATGGTGCGCCGAACGCACCGAACGTGCCGAACGTGCCTCTGGACAAGGTCAAGCTGCACCTCGACATCGACGATTCCCGTGCCAAGGCGGAACAGATCCTCGATGCCTGGTTTGCCCCCTGAGGACATGATCGTGCGGGTCTTTCTCCAGCGATTCGGCCGGGAAAATGATCGGCGCGCCGCGGCGTCCGGTGTTTCGGTCGAGAAGTGGTCCGGATGCATGGGAGCCTTCGTTCCATAACAATTTGTGCTTATGATTCAGGTACCTAAAAAAACGTCCTATTGCCTGCTGATCGGTGATCGTTGGTGCGAGGCGAAATCGGGTCGCCGCATTGAGCGGATTTGTCCCGCCCACGACGTGGTGGTGAGCAGTTATCCAGAAGCGGATTCCGACGATGTTGACCGGGCGGTCGCGGCAGCGCGGCACGCCTTCGATGCCGGGTCGTGGCCGCGGTTCCCGGGTGCCGAGCGTTCCCGGGTGCTCCTCAGGGTGGCCGCGGCCATTCGCGCGCACGCGGAGGAATTGGCAATCGTGGAGACCGTGGAAAGCGGCAAGCCGATTGCGCAGGCACGTTCGGAAATGGAGTGGGCCGCTGGTATCTGGGATTATGCAGCCACGCTGCCGCGCCATGTGTATGGCGACAGCTACAACGGACTGGGCGAAGCCACCCTGGGTCTGACGCTCCGAGAACCCATCGGGGTTGTTGGAATGATCACACCTTGGAACTTTCCCTTGCTCATTCTCAGCCAGAAGCTCCCGTTTGCACTTGCGGTGGGATGCACGGCCGTTGTCAAGCCCAGCGAGTTCACCTCGGGCACGACGGTGCTGCTCGGGCGCCTCCTCTTGGAGAGCGGGGTGCCGGCGGGCACGGTGAATGTGGTGACGGGATATGGGGAACCGGTGGGCCGCCGGCTCGCTGAACATCCCGATGTGGACATGATCTCCTTCACGGGTTCGACCGCGGTGGGAAAGCAGGTCATGGCCGCTGCGTCGTGCAATTTGAAGAAGGTGGGGCTCGAACTGGGCGGCAAGAATCCACAAATTGTCTTGGCGGATGCCGACCTGGATTCCGCGGCATCGGCGATCGTCTTTGGTGTCTATTTCAACATGGGAGAGTGCTGCAACAG
>CAYQWK010000880.1:0-1574 GCA_964420805.1 uncultured Bifidobacteriaceae bacterium
TACATGGGCAGTGGGACGACCGGAATTGCCTGCCTGCGCACGGGCCGCAAGTTCATCGGCATCGAGAAGGACGAGCGGCATTTCAGGACGGCGTGCGATAGGTTCGCTCGCGAATTGGAGGGCGCGCTCCTATGACGGCTAACGACCCCAAGCTCAGCGACGGCGGAGGCTGGCGCGGTGGCTGCGCAAGCAGCCAACCGTGACAGCCGGAGCCGTTCGCTGGAGCGCATGGTTAGGCGTTGCGGGGCCATTCTGAGCGGCGTGGATCGTTGTCTTCATATCGGGCGGGATGCGTTCAAATATCCGAAAACGTCTCGACCATAGTTTTTAGCATTTCGGTGAACGTCTCCTTATGTTTCTCGATGGGAAGCGGCACGTTGGGAACCGAAAAATGGTGCCCAATCGCTTCAACGGTTGATTGCAACATCTGGATTTGCGCGCCCAAGAAGGCCCGTTTGATCGTAAGTCCATCGACTCCCTCTTTGGATTCGCGAAGGATGTTCATCATTTCTTGCGCGAATTGGATGCGGTCTTCGTCATTCATGATGTTGTCGTGGTGGTTCTTTCAGCGCACGCGAGCGACTCCTAAAATATGAAAACAAACCAACAGCCAGACGAACCCGAACCGGACAAATTGGAGCGCTTGGTTAGGCGTTGCATTCCATTTTGGAATGATTTCGCGCATTGGTTGACGCACCGTGCCTGCCTCACGTTCAGCGAGCAAAAGCTCTATCGCGTGAGTCGTCTGGATGTGATTGCATGGAACGCCAAGATGCTTGGCCGAGTCGTGTTTCATGTGCTTACGGTTGGGCTGTTCCGCGGAGCGTTGTGGCCCGTCACGAGTGCTCCGTCTTTCGTTTCAAGGTCACGATAGCCTCAAGCTGCTTCTTCTTGTCGTAGGAGTATTCGACTTTTGTGACGGTGAACCGGGAACCCTCGCCGAGAAACTCCGATCCGACGGGCGGAGGAAATGGGCCTTCGATTGATTGCGGCAGGTTGTTGTCTCCGAGCAGTGTTATTTTCATAGTGTTCTTTCAGATGACGCGAGCAGCGCCTAACGACCCCACGCTCAGCGACTGCGGAGCGCGGCGCGGCACATGCGCGGGCGAAGGCGGCGGGGGGCGAAGGTGGTGGGAAGCATGTGCCGTGACGCGCGGAGCAGTTCGCTGCAGCGGCCTCTTTGGTTTTATCCGCAAGTAGTTCATTATCAGGCTTCCGCGAGGAGCCTTCATCGGTAACGGCAGAGATTCCATGCAGAATTCCATGCAAAAAGTTGACTTCGCGCACGCGGCAAAAAGCCATGCGACGCAGATCAATCATCACCGTGGGCAGTGGGGACGAAGAGATCAAGATTTACACGCTTCGCCGCAAGGACGGCTACCCGTCCCTCCAGTGCTCCTGGTATGAACTCGGCCAGCGCAAGACGAAGACGTTCGCCAGCATGGACGCGGCGAAACTCTTTGCGCAGCAGAAGCTCAGCTCGTGTCGCCACGAGAGTCCTTCCGCCGATCCGGCACCGCAGCGCGACGTCGAGTTAATGCGCACGTGCGAGGCGCGGGCGAAGCGGTTCAGCC
>CAYQWK010000881.1:0-1573 GCA_964420805.1 uncultured Bifidobacteriaceae bacterium
CGGAGATAGGCAGGGACTGGCGGTAACCGATGGCTTTCATGGTCGCGCTATTTGCACGCCATCCCGCGATCACGCAACGCCGCTTCGTTGACACCCCGCCTCGTGTTGCTGGCAAAAATTCCCTCGCCAGCAGCGGCCCGGTGGGTGTTGAGTGCGCGTAAGTTTCTTCCCGCGCATGCCCGATCCTGCTTCCGCCACTCCCAAGCCCGGCCAGATCACCGCCATGATCAGCAGCACTGCGATCGACCTCCCGCGGCATCGCGAGGCCGTGAAGGCTGCGTGTCTCCAGGCTGGCGTGTTTCCCATCGGCATGGAGGAACTGCCCGCGCAGGACAAATCGGGCGTGCAGGTCTCACTCCGCATGGTGGAGCAGGCGGACATTTACATCGGCATCTACGCGTGGCGTTACGGCTGGGTGCCGCTGGGGAGTGACAAATCCATCACCGAGATGGAATTCGACCACGCCGTGAAGCGCAAGAGCGAGGGCAAGCTCAAGGAACTGCTCATCTTCACCGCCTCCGACGATCATCCCTTCACAAAGAACGACATCGAGGCCGATGTGGAGGCGCAGAAGAAGCTTCAGGCTTTCAAGAGCCGCGCCTGCACCGGCCGCGTGCGCAAATCCTTCGGCTCCGTCGAGGAATTGCGCCGACTCGTGAGCGAGGCGCTAAACAGTTTTGTCAGAAGCCAAGCAATGATCATTACTGATCCAAGCCATTGGGAAAGGCTTACCCCGGGTCATGATGCATTTGATCACCGGCTTGCTGGCCCAGAATGGGGTTCCATGTCGCACAGCTTGATGACTGAGTTTCTAGCGAAAGAACTCGTTGTAAAACAAGATGATTTCTTGTTCGGTCTCACCGTCATCGAGCAATTCCGACGCTTTCAGTTTTTAGGTGAGCGAGACGACGTTAGGAATGGTGCATATCTCTGCTTTGCGTCATGCCCGTCGGTGAGAATCCCCGGCGCAACCACACGGTGTGTTCACTGGAAAGGAATAGATCGAGGCCCAGGCTTCTTTCAGGACAAGGACATTCGAGGCAGTCTGCTTGAACAATTCCAATCAGCCATGGAGTTCTTTAGAAAGGTACTATCAGTCGAACGCCATATCGATGACAAGGGGCGTGAAGACACGTTAGAAATACCCGTGAGCGTTTTAGAAGAAGCCGTTGCCAATGCATTGGTTCACCGTGAATACGAAAGTCGGAACGAGAACGTAATTGTTTCAGTGTTTTCTGACCGGGTCGAAGTCATTAGCCCAGGGGTGTTGGTGCCCCCGCTCAAGGTAACTACACTCGATCGCGTTACGAACAGCCACCCGCGAAATACACAGATCGCGCGGATCTTTTACATGGCAGGTTTTGTTGAACGGGTCGGCAGTGGTATTGAGCGAATGACAAAGTCTCTCGAGGCCAGAGGATTGCTGCCTCCCGAATTTGACGAAACTCCCGACTCGTGTTTCCGATTCGTCATCCGGCGACGCCGCACAAACCCGGACTCAGTACCCGAATCTGCTGTCGCGTTTGTTCTGCCGCCAGCCAACGTCCGCAGCACCATCCCACACAACCTGCCG
>CAYQWK010000882.1:0-1565 GCA_964420805.1 uncultured Bifidobacteriaceae bacterium
CTGGTGGAGAGTGCCTGACCCCACACCCTCCACCAGATTAAGAGCCGCCAGCGAAATTCTTCACCATCAACCAAGCCAATGAACACGACCCTGAAAGCGACCACGCTCACGGCGCTCCTGATTGGAGCAACGCTGCTCGCCACGACGCCAAACGCGACGGCGCTGCCGCCGCGCCAGCATTCGGTCAACGGCGTGGTCGAGGCCATCGACTGCACCAGCCAGACCATCACGCTCAAGCCGAAGGACGGAGGCGTGCCGCAGACGTTCGTGTGGAATAAGAGCACGCGCTTCACGAAAAAGGGCGGATGCGCCAAGTGCAGTCTGGATTCCGGCCAGACTGTGAAAGTGTGGTATCGGCGCGAGGTCGGGCAGAACGTGCTTCGCGAAGTCAACGCGAAGGGCACAACGACCGAATGCGGTGCGTGGTGCAAATGAGGCCGCCCATGAAAACGTCACCGCACCATCTCAGCATTACGCTCACACTCACGGCATCAGCCATCGTGGTCGTCGCGCTGCTGGCCGGATGCGTGGGGATGCGGACGGAAGGAGAGAAGCGGGCGCGGCAAGACCAAGAAGCGGTCGGGCAAGTTTATCGTCCGGGCGGCGAACGACCCGCCCTGCCCAAACTCGATACCAACGCGCCGCTCCATGACTTCCTGCTATTCGCGATGCTCAACCAGCCGCAGGTCGAAGCGGCTTACTACGATTGGGCGGCATCGGTTCGGCGCATCACGGTGGAGCGTTCGCTGCCTGACCCACGACTGACTTTCCAAAGCGACATCGCGGATACGGTGATGTCGCTGATGCCGGGTTTGATGATGGACTTTCCCGGCCCCGGCAAACTCAAGGCGGCGGCGAACGTCGCGACAGCGGAAAGCGACACGCGGTATTTCCTGTTCGAGTCCTCTGTGCTGCAAACGGCCTTCGCGTTGAAGAAGGCGTATTACCAACTGTATTTCCTCGATGCCAAAGTCAGCGTCAACCGCCAGACGCTCGCGCTCGTCGCGGACTTGGAGAGACTTGCCCGCACGCAGAACGAAGTCGGCAAGGTGACGTTGCAGGACGTGCTGCGAGCGCAGATTGAACAAGACCGTCTCACGACCGAAATCGCCAACCTCGATGACTCGCACAATCCGCTGCTCGCGCAGTTCAAGGCCGCGCTGGGTCTGGCGTCAGAACAGCCCAATCCGCCCGTGCCCGCGCAGTTTGAGTCCACGCCGCTCGACTTGAGTTCCGACCAGTTGTTTGCGTCGGCGCTGGCCCGCAATCCTCGCTTGAAGGCGATGGAAGCCGAAGTGCGCCGCGCCGACGCCTCGTTGCGACTGGCTTACAAGTCGCGCGTGCCGGACTTCAACCTTGGCGTGGAAGTGGATGCGAAGGCGTCTCCGGTTTTCGTCACACCGCAACTCGGCGTCACGCTGCCGATTTGGCGCGACAAGATTGCAGCGGAGATTGCCGGAGCGCAGGCGGGCCAGCGGGCGGCGCAGGCCCGGCTGTCCGGCGAGCAGATTGCGCTGGCCGTCGAGTTCGCGGAGAAGTCGTTCATGTTTCGGGAGAGCAGCCGG
>CAYQWK010000883.1:0-1560 GCA_964420805.1 uncultured Bifidobacteriaceae bacterium
CGGACTCCGGGCTTATCGACATTGCCTCGCTCAAGCGCGGCGATGACATGGCGCCGCTGGTATGCGGCTTGTTGCGCTGCATGGGCGAAGACGTCAAGCGTGAGGGCCTGCTCAAGACGCCGCGCCGAGTGGACCTCGCCCTGCGCTATCTCACCAAGGGCTACCACGAGAAGCTGCACGAGGTGGTCAACGACGCGATTTTCGAAAGCAGCAACGAAGACATCGTGCTGGTCAAAGACATCGACATCTTCAGCACCTGCGAGCACCACATGCTGCCCTTTTACGGCAAGGCGCACATCGCTTACCTGCCGGCGGGCAAGGTGATCGGCATTTCGAAATTGCCGCGCATCGCGGACATGTTCGCGCGCCGCCTGCAGATCCAGGAGAACCTCACGCAGCAGATTGCCGAGGCGCTCGACAGCGTGCTCAACCCGCGCGGCGTGGCGGTGGTGGTGGAGTGCGCGCACATGTGCATGGTCATGCGCGGCGTGCAGAAGGTCGGCAGCACGACCGTCACGCGCGCGATGACGGGCCAGTTCCGCACCGACTCGCGCCTGCGCCGGGAGTTCTTCGCCCTGATCGGCAAGAGCGCCGACTGATCTTGGGCTCCGCCGCAAAGCAAATTGCCCAGATTGCACATGAGGGATGTGTGCAATCTGGGCAATTGTATTTCGATGACTGTCCTCGTGTTGAGATGCGGCCAATCATTTAATGGCTCAAACAGTTCAAAGTCGAAGATATTGTGGCAAAGATGGCACCCGACGCGGGACCCGATTTTCGTCGACTGTTCGAAGCAGCTCCGGGCCTGTTTCTGGCGCTGTCGCCCAGCCTTCATCTCGTTGCCGCCAGCCAGGCGTACCTCGACGCCACCATGACGCAGCGCGATGCCGTCATCGGCCGGCACCTGTTTGAGGTCTTTCCCGACAACCCGGGAGATCCCGCCGCCGACGGTGTGCGCAACCTGCGCCACTCCCTTGACCACGTGCTGCTCAACCGCGTGGCCCACTCCATGGCCGTGCAGAAATACGACATTCGCCGACCCGACGGCAGCTTTGAGGTGCGCTACTGGAGCCCGGTGAACACGCCCGTGATCGGCGAACAGGGCCTGGATTACATCATCCATCGCGTGGAGGACGTAACCGAGTTCGTTCAGCTCAAGAACGCACGCGTTGAGCAAAACCGCTTCACCCAGAACCTCCTCGACCGGGCCGACCGGATGGAGGCGGAAATCCTCAGCCGCTCCAGGGAAATTCAGGAAGCCAACCTCAAGCTGGCCGCCGCCAACGAAGAACTGGCGCGACTTCACGAGCAGGAGCGCAAACGGCAGACCGAAGTGCACCGCGCCGAACTGGAAAAACGCGAGAATCTGTTCCAAGCGGCCATTGAGGCCAGCCAGGAGGCTTTCGACCTGATGCAGGCCATACGAGACGGCCAGGGCCGCATCGTCGATTTTGAAATCACACTGATTAACAGCCGCACGGAGCAACTGACCGGTTACAAGCGTGAACAGATGGTTGGCAGGCGGGTGTGCGAGCTGTTTCCGGTCACACGAGAGGGCGG
>CAYQWK010000884.1:0-1556 GCA_964420805.1 uncultured Bifidobacteriaceae bacterium
CCGCAACTCCGTGCGAATCGTCACCGTCACGAATCTCGACGAACCGCTCGCACGCAGCGGCATTGAAAAGCGCGGGGAGGTCATTCGCGGCGAAGAGATGCTGCGCCTGACCGATGCGAAGAATCTGTGCAAGACGAATCTCCTGACGCAGCTTCGGACTGCCGGCGGCTATCTCTCATCATTCGTGCGGACGAACGCAACGGCTGACACGCAGTTGACTGCGGCGCTCCGGGCGGAGCGGACAGACGGGCTCACAGTCATGGATTCGTATGAGACCGGCACGGTCATCCTGAAGCGCGGGCAACCGGTGGACACCAAAGCGCTCGCCGCGCTGGGAGCGTTGCGGGAGAAGAACGCAATTGCCACGCTGCAAACGGAACTGGAAGTGCAGCGCGCCACCGCAGCGACATCCCCCGCCACGCAACTCCCGCCGACGCTTCTGGCCTGGATCGTGGGCGGCTTCGCCATCGTGCTGGGTTTTCTAATCGTCATCCTCCGCCGCGTGCGCACCACCAACTCGATGCTGCCAATGCTGGCACGTCATGAAGGCAATCTTCCCGAGTCCGAGGTTGCCTGGCGCGAGCGCGCCCTGCTCGCCGAAGCCAGGGCCGAACAGGCCAAGCACGCGATGAAGGGCGGCTTCATGCAATGGATGCGCGAGCGCCTGGTGAGCGGCCTGTTCCATCAGCGCGCCCAGTTGCTCTCGTCGCAGCAGAAGGCGGAGGCGGAAATGCAGGCATTGGACGAGCGGCTGGAACAGTTGCACGCGCCCTTGCAGGAACGCATCGCCACCTATGAGAAGCGCATCGCCGAGCTGGAACGCGAACTGGCGGTGAAGGGTGAAGAAAACCGCGAACTCATCCGCGCGAAGATCAGTCTCGCGAAGCTTTCCGTGGAGCGCGAACGCAAGCGTGCCGAACTGGCAACGAACTGAGCCGCGTCAACTCGCGCCGCCCTGAACCCGCAACGCCTGCTCGTAGCATTCCAGCGCCTCGTTGTAGCGCTCGAGCCGGTTGTAAACGCCACCCTTGTAGAGATACGCGATGGTCAGCGTGCCGTCGGCCGCAATGGCCTGGTCGTAGCAGGTCAGCGCCTCCTCATCCTTCTTCAATCGCTCCAGGGCGGCACCCTTCTTCACGAGCGCCTCGGGATGGTTCGCTTCCAGCGTGAGAATTTCGTCGTAGCAAACCACGGACTCCTCCGGCTTGTCGGCATTCAGCAATGACTGCCCCTTGGCGAGCAAAGCGGCAACGCGGGCGGCGGGCGTGTCCAATTCGGGCGCGGGCAATGACCGGTCCAGCTCGATGGGTTCGCCCGTGCCCGGATGCACCGTGGTGTGCTCCAGTTCAATGACGCGACGCTCCAGCCGTTCGATGACGGCCATAAGCCGCTGGTTGGAAAGCTCCACCACCTTCGATTGCATTCCGGTCTGCCCGTCCACGACCAACGCCGCATCGGCAGGCGGCGGCAGGAGAGCGCGTGCCGACACCTCGGCAATCTTGTTGCTCGTGCGCCATTGGAACAATGCCGTGTAAGCCATCGCCGCCATGCCGAAC
>CAYQWK010000885.1:0-1553 GCA_964420805.1 uncultured Bifidobacteriaceae bacterium
GCCTATTGGACCGACGGCACGATCCCTTGGGTTTCGCCGAAGGATATGAAGGTCTTCCGCATTCGCCGGACGATTGACTCGGTCACGGACCGCGCGCTGGAGCGCTTGAGCTTGGTCCCACCCAACAGCGTGCTGATTGTTGTGCGTTCGGGCATCCTGGCTCATAGCCTGCCTGTTGCCATCAATGACTGCGCCGTTGTGCTCAACCAAGACATGCGGGCTTTCGTACCTCACTCAGGCGTGAACGCGGCCTTCGTCGCCTGGCAGTTGGTTGCGCTGAGTGGCGAGGTACTGGACCGATGTACAAAGGACGGGACTACTGTTGCAAGCATTGAGGCGTCCAGGCTCGCAGGCTTTGCCTTGAAGCTGGCTGCCCCGGCAGAGCAGGTGCGTGTTGTCGAGGCTATTGAGTCGTTGCTATCGGCTCAGGATGTCGCCATGCGCGATTTGGAGGCCGGGAAGCGAAAGCTCAGCCTCTATCGCCAATCCCTGCTGAAGTCCGCCATTGAAGGCTCGTTCACTGGCGATTGGCGCCGCCAAAGACACCCGCACGAATCAGGTGCCGCATTGCTGGCGCGAATACTCGACGAACGGGCAAGTCAATCCAGGCGAGAGCCTGCCGCGCCCGACCTCGCCGAAGCGCCATCTCTGCCAGACGGCTGGGCTTGGGCGTCGTTGGATCAGCTTCTGTGCAGCTTGCGCAGCGGCACAGCGGAAACCTCGGGCCGCGCTGCCACGCAGTTCCCGGTGCTCAAGTCCAGCGCTGTTCGACATGGCTCCATCGACTACACGCAGTTGAACTACCTCGACGCTTCTCAGAGCCGCGCCGAAAACTTCCTTGCAACCGGCGATCTGCTCATCACTCGACTCAGCGGGTCCGTCGAGTACGTCGGTTGTGCGGCAGTGGTCGAGTCTGAACGTAGCCCCCGTGTTCAGTTCCCTGACCGTGTCTTCTGCGGCAAGCCGGTCAGTAGCGCAGCAGCGCTGATGCCCTTCGTGATCCTGTGCTTCGAGGCCGGCCTGATCCGAGCGCGGATCGAAGCAGCCGCGAAGTCAACCGCCGGCCACAAGCGGATCTCGATGTCCGACCTTCGTCCACTACCCATACCGATTCCGCCAGTGGACGAGGCTCTTCGCATCATTGACGCCTGCGGTGCTGCGCTGGAGTCAACACAGGAACTGACGCGGGGCATTGACCGCCAATTGGCGCTGACCGCTGCCCAACGCCAGAACATCCTCCGTGCTGCCTTCTCCGGCCAGCTCGTCCCACAGGACCCGAACGACGAACCGGCGAGCGTGCTGCTCGAGCGCATCCGCGCGCAGCGCGCTGCTGCCGCTGACCAGCCCCCGCCGCGCCGCCCGCGCAAGGCGAAGGTTGCCGCGTGAGCGAGTCGATGACCCTGGATGATGTGGCGGCGCTCGCCGAGCGCGTGGACGTGGAGTGCAAGTCCGCGCTGGGCCGAGACGGCCGCGGCGAGTTGCCCGAGGACTTCTGCTGTTCCTTCAGCGCCGCCTTCCACTTGGCGGCCATGATGTCAAACGCCTCGTCCCAG
>CAYQWK010000886.1:0-1551 GCA_964420805.1 uncultured Bifidobacteriaceae bacterium
CCCATCCAGAGCGCCTGGCGCTGACAAGTTACCTCGGGCTGGACCCGCTGGAAGTCGTCGATCAAAACCCGGAGCCGGTTCGACTTCTTGAGGGCGATCTACTTATTTTGTGCAGTGATGGTTTTTATGCTGCTGTTGAACAGGATGAATGGGGCGAGTTCTCAAATGGGCCCAACGCGCAGCAAACCGCCGAAGAGTGGACGAGCCGCATCTTGAACATGAATCGCCCGAGCCAAGACAACCTCACCATCGCGGTTCTGCATTGCGATGCAGCGAGGGATGACGATGACGCAGGTTAGAGAAGGCCCGCGTTTCCTCCTGCGCGATGCCAACGAATGACGGCTCGGTGCAGATTTGGTCGACAGAATCGGGCTGGCTGCTGTTCGCCGACCTGCCCACCGCCAGCACGCTGCTGGGCGGGCTCATCATCGCCGCGGCCACGCTGTGGCTGGCGCGCCGCGAGGCGAAACGGCCCGCCTGACGCTATCAAATAAATAGCTTCTGGTGGCCGATTGGTGCGAGGATTGGCTGGAATTCTTTTAGGATGCTGCGCTGAAACCGCCGTTTGGAGAGCGTGTGCGCGAGTTACCCGCTTATTCCGAAATGAAGAGCCAGAAAACATGGATGATTTGGGTGAACAACCCAGGGCTCAAAATTCGACTGTTTGTTGGTCGCTGATTTTCACTGCGGGAAACCCCGCCACAATTCAAGAAGTCGATTGCGATGAACTTCGATCTGGTACGCGAAACTGCGAATTCCCGAACTATGACGACGCACCTTTCGAAACAAAGAAGCAATCCCGGCACTCGTAACGATCGAGGGTTAGCTTTTTTCACCTGTCTGCTGCCTTGCCTCCTTCCGATCACCTTTGCCTGGTCAAGCCCGGCAAACGCCGGTGGACTCACTGAGAGCATGCGTTTGAGCACCGTACCTGTGGTGTGCGTCGCGCCGCAGGCTGGGATAGGTGCAGGTTCCGGCTTTCTGATCGCTGAGGGAAAGCATGTGGCGACCAATCGGCACGTCGTCGCTTGTACGGACGACGGCGGCCACGTTGGCATCATGACCGCAGCGGGTGAGTTGGTTAAGGCTTCCGTGATCTGGAAGTCTGACGCCAAGGATCTGGCCATTCTCAGCGTCGAGAGAAATCCAGGTGGGCAACCCGTTACGTTCGCAACCCGAAGCGCCCTCGATGATCGCGATAAAGTTATTGTCGCGGGTTATCCCGGCGCGGCAATGCGTTCAGATCGCGACTTTGGCAGGGTGTCTTTCGCGGAAGGAATCATCAGCAAGTTCACGGAATTCGATTCCCCCTCAGGCACTGTGCAGCACATCCAGATGACGGCGCCGGTCAACCCTGGCAAGTCGGGCGGGCCTTTGTTCAACGAATATGGCCAGGTTATTGGAATCAGCGTGCAGAAATCACTGGCAGCCGTGTTGGTGGCTGATGCCTCCGCCCCGGGCGGACTGCGTCAGGAGCGGGTTCCATTGGGGGAAGGCGTTGCATGGGCAATTCTTTCCGACGAACTACTAATTGAAATGGAACGCTTGCAC
>CAYQWK010000887.1:0-1549 GCA_964420805.1 uncultured Bifidobacteriaceae bacterium
AAATAGACGCTTCCGTCATCATCCACGAAGAGAGAGGCGTCAATTCCTGGCGTGACTGGGCCATTCGTTCAGTTCACATCCGCGTAATGACCTTGCACTTTGCCCGACTGGCTGAGGAGCAATCCCGTGCCCAGGCCCGTCACGGAATAGGCGATGTAAAAATTCCCCTTCACGAAATGAACTTCGGGTGCCCAGACCGCACGCCGCCGAACGCCGTTTTTCTCTGTCCACTGCTTCTGCCACGTGCCGTCGCGCTCGAAAGTCCAGACCAGGCCCAAATCTTCCCACTTCTTCAAATCGGTGGAACACCAGACGCGGATGCCCTCGTTGCTCCGCATGAAGTCCGGCCCGATGGTGCCCGTGAGATAAAACATGTTGCTCGGGCCGCGGGTGATGGCCGTGTCGCGCAGGCCAACATCGAGGAGCGGCTTGACCGGTGGCATGGGCGGCTCGCCGGTGTGTGGATAATCCCAAACGGTGTTTGTGCTGTAAGGCTGACCCGGTTCGGTGAGAGCCTGGGCGGAACACTCGTTGGCAACGCCCACGCCGATCAATGCAGCAGCCAGCAACATCTGGCGGGTGGCGATCATAAAAGTCGGATCGAATTCAAGGTCCAAGCAGTATGCGGTAAAACCGCTGTTTGAAGTTCGCGGCATTCGTGTCGGCCCAGGTGAATGGCACGGCTGACGACGCGATGTTCGTCACATCCGTCCAATTCATCAGGTTCGTCGAGACTTGCACGCGATAGTCGGGACCGGCGTCGCCGGTGACAATTAACGAGAATGTGCCGTTGCTCGCGACGGATGACTGCAACACGGGCACGGCAGGCAAAGCGACGAACACGCTGAACGCCTGCGTCGCGCTCAGGCTCGGTGAACCGCTATCAGTGACAACGATTTTCATGGCATTCGTGGTGCCGCCCTGCGCGAGGAACGGGCGCCACGTGAAAATGCCGGTGTTCGTGGTCACGGTCGCGTTAGTAGGATTGTTCAGCAGCGAGAACGTTAGTGTTTGCACGGGCGTATCCGTATCGATGGCAGTGTTGGTGAAGGTCAGCGCACCGCCGGCGATAAGCGCGTAGTTGGTGATGGCGGTGAGCGTCGGTGGCGTGTTAGGCGCGTTCGTAGTGGTAATGAGCACGCCCACGGAATCCGGTCCGAAAGACAGCCCATTCGCCGGGTCCGTGGCAGTGTATTTAAAGTTAGCGAGGCCGCTGAAGTTGTTCGTCGCGGTGAAGCGCGCGGTGTAGCCGTCACCGAGCAACGTGACTGTGCCATTCGTGCCGTTGGCGACCGCGAACGTCAGGTTGGTGTCACCTCCGTTCGCGGCGCGAAGGTCGAAATCCGCCTGACCGTTGCGATTGCAGAGCAGATGCGGGTCGGCGAGCCAATTGAGATAGTCTTCCAGCCGCGTGTAGCCGAGCGAATTGGTGGTATTGCGGTCAGCCGCATTGTTGGTCGCAAGGCCGAGCGCGATTTCCCAGAA
Organism: uncultured Bifidobacteriaceae bacterium; assembly: GCA_964420805.1. Taxonomy (GTDB): domain Bacteria; phylum Verrucomicrobiota; class Verrucomicrobiia; order Limisphaerales; family SIBH01; genus JANNGC01. The sequence continues at coordinate 1,486 of CAYQWK010000887.1, forward strand.
GTCGGGCATGCCGTCGTTGTCGGTGTCCAGAGGAGCGGCGACGGAAGCGAGCGTCGGCCACGGA
>CAYQWK010000888.1:0-638 GCA_964420805.1 uncultured Bifidobacteriaceae bacterium
CGCGGTCGGCGAGGCGACCGGCCGGTTCCGCGAGCAGCGTTTGCAGCACCGGCTTCATCTCGGCGGGCGCTTTCGCTATCTCCGCTTCGAGCCGCACGACCCGTTCCTCGGACTTGTTGCCCTGGATGCTGCCTTCCAGCGCGATCTTCTGGCCGATGGCTTTCGTCGCCTCGGCGTAAGCCTTTTCCTTCATCGCGGCGGCGATGATGGGTTCCAAGTTCGTGATGGCGGTTTGAGGTAAACCTTTTTTGACGGCGTCCTGGACTGCCTTCCACTCCACATCGCGCGGCGCGGCGAAGGCGGCGTTGACCAGTGCGAGGGAGAAGAGTGCGACTACAAGGGGCAGGGAGAATCGCTTCATGGCAGTCATCATAAGCCGTTTGACGGCGCTGCCAACAAAATGCTCCCTGCTTTTCGAGCTTCGGATAAAAACAGATGGCGGCGCCCACCAAGCGCCGCCATTGCGTATTCCCCAACCAACACCACTCACTCAAACTTGAACGATCTTGTGGCCGCCTGCTCGCGCACGGCCGTGATGACAACGGCGTCGAGCGTGTTCGTGACGGACTGCTGCTTCATCTGTGCCGCAACGTATTTCTCGCGCTCGCCGTTCAACGTCTGGATTTTCGCCTGCAACT
>CAYQWK010000888.1:648-1548 GCA_964420805.1 uncultured Bifidobacteriaceae bacterium
GACGGTGTCGGTCGGCAGGAGGAACTTCACCCCGCGTTCCTTGGCCTTCTTCTCAATGAACTCCTTCCGCTCGGACCCAGTCATCTTCTGCATTTCGGCGGGCAACTCCTCCTTTTTCAATTCGGAGAATTTGAAGTCCTTGTCCTTGGACGCGTCCACGAGGTCCCAACTGGAGTTCAAGTAATTCGCGGAAGCCTTCGCCACCGCACGTTGAACCGCCGCCCCGGAAGCGGGCGCCAGCGTCGCGGCGTTCATGTCTTGCGCGGCTTGGCGTTCGTAGGCAACGCGGCCACTGGAGCCGAATGCGAGGTCGGTCTTGTTCAGGTCGGCGCTCAGCCTGGCGATCTCCTTGTCCTGCGGCGCTTCGATCTGGACAACGGCCCGGTTGTGGTCGATGACCATGTATTTGCCATCGGCGAGGGTGGCACCATCCTGCCATTTGGTGCGGATGCCTTCCTCCATGCTGCCGCAGTGAATCGTGTTCACGATGATGCCTTTCGCGATGGCGGCTTTGCAGGAGTCGGCGTAGTTCACGGTGCCTTGCGTGAACGGTTCGTTGCCGGCGATGAGAATGGCGCGATAGACCTTCGGGTCGCTGCTCCATGCGAGATTCGCCACGGCGTCCTTGATGACCCAGCCGCAATACTCCTCGCCACCATTCGTCTTCAACGCGAACAACTCCTCGACACGATCAAAACCATCCTGACCGGCACAGGGGGACGCCCCAACGCGAAACCGGCCAAAGCGCGAACCTGGCCCCCGGTTTCCACGGGAACCGACGACGAGGAAGCACAGGCGTTGCCGCAAGACGCCGCCGCCGGTGAGCCCCCTTGCCATGCGAGGGAGAAGGAACAGGCCACTATGCCCTCAGCAATACCCTCGACAAAACCCACTGGTGAA
>CAYQWK010000889.1:0-1547 GCA_964420805.1 uncultured Bifidobacteriaceae bacterium
GGCCGCAACCTCAATTTTGGGGAAATCCCCGGCGCGCGACGGCAACTGACTGGTTACTAGCAATTAAGCCCGTCCCAAAGGGGCCAAGACGGGCTTGCCAGCGCGCTCCGGGCTTCCCAGCCTCGCCCTCCATATGGACAAGCTCGAGGAAATCTTCCGGATGCAGGACGCCCTCAACCGCCGGATCGGTGTCAACCTGCCGCCGCCAACCGACGAGGAAAAGGCCAAGTGGATCCTCAACTACACGCGCGCCATGCAGCAGGAGACCGCCGAGCTGATCGACAGCGTGCCGTGGAAGTGGTGGGCCAAGTACCAGAAATTCGACGAGCAGAACGCCAAGGTCGAGGTCGTGGACCTTTTCCACTTCCTCGTGTCACTCGCCCAGACTCTCGGCATGACCGCCGACGACGTCTACCAGGCCTACCTGAAGAAGAACGCCGTCAACCACCAGCGCCAGGACTCCGGCTACGCGAAGAAGGACGAGGCGGATTCGAAGCATATCTAGGCGGAAAATTGGGAAATCGGAAAATCGGAAAATTGGGAAATTGGGAAATTGGGAAACTGGGTTGGGCGGCGGGAGGCCGCGGGTGAAAAGTGATCGCTGGCGCGGACGACGGTCGCGGGGTCCGAGCTTACGGCTGACAGCTGAGGGCTGACAGCTTCACACCGACGCGGCGACGCCGCGGATCAGCGGGTCACCACGAAGGCGGCGGTGACATCGACGGCGACGGCGCCGTTTTCCACGACATGCGCGCGGAGCTTCAGCTTCGCCTTGCCGTAGCGGGCGAGCGCGTCCTTGAACTCGGCGATCGCCGCCTGAGCGGGACGTTCGCAGATGGCGCGCAGGTCACCCAGCACGGGACGACGGTAGGCCGCCCGACTTTCCTTCACGACGATGTGCCAGACGGGTTTCTGCACGTTGGCCTCATCGCGCATCAGTTCCCACACGACGCCGTAGCCGGCGAGGGTGGCGAGCGAAACCAGGCTGCCGCCGAACGCGGTGTTGAGGGAGTTCTTGTTCTGCTCCTTCGGCGCGATCAGCACCAGCTTGTGGTCATCGCTCAGCTCCACGCCGACACCCATCGCTTTCGCGAGGGGAATCATCTCGTGCAGGAAGAGCTCGAGCGCTGGCACCTTGACCGGTTTCATGACGGGCCGGACGTTGGAGAAGTTTTGCCTGCACGTCAAAGCCCTCGAAGCCACTGCGTGATTTATCTTAGTCGCACCCGGGCGCCTTGACGCCTCGCGTCGGTTTGGCTCATTCCTCGGGTCATGATCCAGACCGGCCAGAAATTTGATACCCACCTGCTGCTCAAGGTTTTCCGCAACGGCCGCCAGGAAGCGGTGACGCTCGGGGACCTGCTCACGCGCCCGACCATTGTCTCGGTTTACATGCGAAACAACACGCCCGGTTGCGACCGCCAGAACGACAGCTTGGCGGCGCACGCGGCCGAGTTTGACCGCGCGGGGTACACGCTCGTCGCGCTCAGTCGCGACACCTGCGGGTCGCACGCAAAGTACGCCGCGAAGAAAGGCATCACGTATAC
>CAYQWK010000890.1:0-1543 GCA_964420805.1 uncultured Bifidobacteriaceae bacterium
CGCCTGTTCGGGGAGCTGAGCAATCTCAACCGCCACAAGCCACTCGAGCTCGAGTGGATCGTGCGGCACAAGTCGCAGGCGCTGGTCGGCATAAACTCCGCGCGCAACCACGCACTCAGCCTTGGGCGCCAGCGGGCAGACTGGACACTTGTCCTCGATGGCGGCGTGGTGTTCTCGGCCGAGGGATGGTCCGGCTTCGTCTCGGGCGTTCAGGCGAACGCTGCCGCGAAGTTCGCGATCATCGAATTACGGCGCGCCTTTGACTGGAACGCCGTTGCCACCGCCACAAGCGAGGAGGGCGTAGAGGAACCGCAGATTGCCTTCCACAGCAGTTCCACGGACCTGTTCGATGAACGGCTGAGATACGGCAACCGCAACAAGGTTGAGCTGCTGAAGCGCATCGGCGTTGAGGGGCCCTGGCTGTCGTGGAAACCTGCACATTGGGACGTCGATGTTCCCGCCGAGTCGCCCGACAAAGGGGCTTTCGTGCGCGCCGGTTTTGTGACGCGGCTGCCTGCAGGCGATGAAAAGGCTGAAACCGCCACCCAGCGGCTGCGCTTCGTGAATCGGTTCGTAGGCGTGGCACAGCGATCCAGCGAAATGGACATCCGGTTCGCGCGGGAGTGCCGCAGGGGCGTGACGCAGTTCACGGTCGGCATCCCGCCCGCCGGGCAGGCGTGGACCAGTGTCGCCCTCGAGCGTCAGGTAGAGCTTTGGCTGTCGGAAGCTGACCGCTTCGTGACCAGCAAGCAAAACCATCCACCTCACTCCGATATTCACGACTATTACTCCGCCGCGCCCTACTGGTCGGAAGACGGGCAGCGCTTTGACGGACTTGTCCAGGACAAGCGCAGCCCCGATGATCCGCAATCAGGGCATTTCGATCGCACCTCCATGCTGCTGTTCCTGAGGAAGGTATATGGGCTGACTCTCGCCGGAAGACTTCTCAACCGGCGAGAGCTGTTCGCTTGCTCGGCAACACTGCTGCGCGCCTGGTTTCTAGAACCCACGACGCGGATGAACCCGACGATGCGCCATGCCCAGGTTATACCGGGTAGGACTGACGTCAATGCGGTCGGCATCGTCGAATTCCGCGAATACTGCTATCTGCCTTACGCCATCTGCCTCCTGGCGAGGGAAGGCGTCCTCAGCAGGCAGGAGATCGACGGTATCGGCCCGTGGTTCAGGCAATTGCTGCAGGATTGCGATCGCGCCGGCATCACATCTTCGGCCCTGGGCCGAAGGAACAACATCGCCACCTGGGCAACGGCCGTGCTGGGCTCGCTGGCGCTCTTCGTCAATGAGTTCGACAGTGCCTACTCCCTGGTCAGGACGGCCTCGATCCGGCTCGGCATGCAGCTCGGGGCACTTTCCCTCCAGCCCCATGAGACAGAGCGCACGAGACCCCTTCACTACTCGCTCTTCAACCTGAGTGCCTGGTGGTCGGTGATGCGGCTCGGAAAGGAATTGGGCGTCAATCTGGAGACTTACTTTGGCTCGGGCGGGGAAAGTCTGTTTCTGTTATTTTCATTTTGGTGCGAAA
>CAYQWK010000891.1:0-1532 GCA_964420805.1 uncultured Bifidobacteriaceae bacterium
AGCCAGGCCCCCTGTATGCACTTGAAGACATACAGCATCTCGTAGGTGTCGTCGGACACCTCCCCCACCGGGTTGCCACCGAACAGCCGCACATCCCGATACCGCCAGCGTTCCTGTGTGCCAACGCGGATTTCATCCGGAGTTTGTTCCACACTGGTGATCTCGAGCGCCTCCAGCTTCGCGTCGAGGGCCAGACCGAGGTCAAGTCGCACGCCGATCAGCCCGGTCAGCTTCTTGCCTTCGTTTGGGCCAACAACCGGATCGATCAATCGCACGTCGCCTTGCCGATACGCCGCGCAGACAACCTGGTTGTAACGCTCGACCATCTGGCGCGCTCGAGATTTGGAAATCCCTCCACGCCCCCAAAGCCAGCCAGTTGCCGCCCCGAACGCCAGCAAGAGCACGGCTCCAATGCGCAGCCAGTTTCTCGTGGTGCTCGTGTCGTTGTTCAATGAGTGGTTCATCGCGTCACCAATTTTCCGAACCGCTGCTGTGATGGCAGGCGGCTCCGCAGTTGCCCGTTCCGTAGCCCGTGGCAGTGGTCTTCGTGAACTTCTGCATCTGCATGTTCGAGATGTTGTTCTGGTAAGAGTAGCGCGCGGGCATGGTGTCGCGGTCACCGATGAGTCGCGACATCTTGCCGCCGTGTGGAATGACGATGTGGCAGGCGTAGCATCGGTAGCCAGTGTGCTCGCCGCCGTGGTAGGTGGACGAAGAGTTGTTGTGGCAGTTGGCGCACCAGCTCGAAGTGAAGCCGGACGACGTGTTCGCCACGTTGGGCCAGTTGGCGGCGTTGGCCCCACGCAACATGAATTGAACCGCGGATCCATGCGGGCCTTGTGCCGCCGGCAGCGCTGCGTCGGTGTTATGGCAATCGGAGCAGGTCATCGTCTGCTGTCCGACGTTCACGTTCCAGGGCGCTTTCATCGCCGCCGCGAGCAGCCCTCTCTTGCCCGATACGGCCGTGGAGTTCACATAATTGTCCAGCCCCGTCAGAATCGGATGCCCCGACTTGTTCATGGAGCTGAACTCCTGTGCCACGTCTGTTTCCCCCGACATCGCGTAGACCTGCCCCGAAACCGTGGCGCCGCTGAAGGCGGGCGTGATCGTGAGGTTCGTCGTATTGACCACCGCCGTGATGCGATAGACGACGGCTGGATTAGTGGTGCGGTAAATCCACAAGCCGGCCATGCCGGACGCCCACGAAGTGCCGGTGCCAAATACCGAGGTGCTGCCGGACGTGAATCTTGCCGTGCCGGTGTTGTAAACGGGCGTCAAGCCTGCGGGCGGCGTGGACCCGAAGCTGTAACCCGAGTGGCACTTGAAACAGACCTGGTATTCGTAGGTCGCCCCGGTGGTCTTCGCGATGAGCGTGTAGCGGTTCGTCGGTATCGTCTGAAAGTTGGTCAACGATGTGAGGTTCACCGAGACGCCCTCCACGCCCAGCAAGGGATTGCTTACCCGGTTGCGCGTCGCGGTGGCCGTGGTCGAATAGGTATGGACGCCCGTCAGGGCCTTGTGCGGGTTGTGGC
>CAYQWK010000892.1:0-1526 GCA_964420805.1 uncultured Bifidobacteriaceae bacterium
ACCATGCACAGCGTAGTGCATCTTGTTCTGCACCTTGGCGAAGAACTCCTGGGTGATCGGTGCCTCGCGGTCGTAATCCATGGCCGTGGCATAAATGTCCGTGATCTTCTGGTAAAAGCGCCGCTCGGACAGGCGGATTTCCCGGATCTCCTCCAGCAGGCGCTCAAAGTAGTCCTCATCGAGAAAGGCCCCGTTCTCCATGCGCTTCCGGTCCATCACATAGCCGCGCAGTGTGTAGTCCCGCAGCACTCCCGTGGCCCATTGCCGGAAGGCCGTGGCCCGCTTCGAGTTCACGCGGTAGCCGACGGCGATGATGGCATCCAGATTGTAGTGCTTGATCCGGTAGTTTTTGCCGTCGGCGGCAGTTGCTAAGAAAATCTTAGCAACTGAATCTTCCACCAGTTCCTCCCCGGCGAAGATGTTCTTCAAATGCATCAGCACGTTTTCCGGCGTCGTGTCAAACAACTGCCCGATGTGCTTTTGAGAAAGCCAGATGGTGCCGTCTTCCACCCGCACTTCCACGCCGTCGCCGCCCGTCTGGTAGGCGAAGGTGAGAAACTCCGCCGTGCTGTTGCGGAGACGCAGGGTGTTGGGTGACTTCTTTTTCGGCATGAGTTTCTCGCAGTCCAGTGATTCGGGGCGATGTGGGCTGTCCACGCCAAGAAACGCAGCGTGGGATGTCGTATGTTGAAGCACATCCCCGGTGCTGTCGCCAAGTTTAGATTCGGAAGGATACAGCTGCTTCTCGGCGCGTGGCCCGAAGATGAATTTTCCTGCCCGGAAATGTGCTTGCCAAGGAGTTCGGTTGCGCCTGCGTCTGCTCATGACCGACTCCCAACGCTATCTCCAACCCGAACGCGGCAATCCTCGCCTCCAGCGCCTCGTGCTGCGGGTGATCGGGGCGGTGTCGTTCATCGCGCTGCCGGCGATCATCGTGCCGCGGTTGGCGGTGGAGAAGTTTTCGGCGTTGCTGGGCTTGGGGAAGCCGGAAGCGTCGCCGCTGCTGATCTACATGATGGCGGGGGCGTCGTGCGTGTATGTGGCGCAAGGCTTGCTGATGTGGCTGATGGCCCGCGATGTGGTGCGTTACCGTCCGCTGATCGTTTTCTGCGCCTGGGCGTTCCTAGCCTTCAGCCCGCTGTTTCTGTGGATCGACCTCCACGCCGGCATGCCCGCCTTTCAAGTGGCCGCCGACTCGCTGAGCTGCCTGATCGCGGGTGGAGCGCTGCTGGTGGCCTGCTATCGCGGTGGGGCGAACGGGGCGTGAAGCATCGCTGGGAAGGTTGCCTTGTTGCTGTGCAACAAGCGCGGCCTTGTTCCGCAGGAACAAGGCAACTTTAGGCGCTGGGCGTTCTGTGAACCGCAGAGGTCGCGGAGAGCGCAGAGGACTGAATCTTGAGTCTCTGTGCACCTCTGTGCTCTCTGTGGTGAAGATGGATGGATCGTTTGAAATACGAATGGCGGCCGGAATGAGAACGAATGGGCGCGAATGAAGAGATGCGAATGCGGCCTTGTTCCGCAGGAAC
>CAYQWK010000893.1:0-1518 GCA_964420805.1 uncultured Bifidobacteriaceae bacterium
ACTCTGCGTGGAACGGGGAAGGCCCAGCAGGAGGTGGTGCTCACCGACGGCGCGGGCAAACGCGGGGTGCTTTCAGTCGGGGCGGATGATTTTCGGGCGGAGAATTTCACCGTCGAAAACACTGCGGGTCCGACGGCGGGTCCGCAGATGGCGTTGTATTGCGACGGCAAGCGGCAGGTGTTCAAGCGCGTGCTCGTCAAGGGCTGGCAGGACACGCTTGGTTCGTGGAACGGGAACGTGGCGTATTTCGAGCAGTGCGAGATCTGGGGCAGCGTGGACTTTATCTACAGTGGCGGCACCGCATTGTTCGACCGTTGCGATATTTTGCAGATTCGCGATTCCGGCGGGCCGTTGACCGCGCCCAGCACGCCGAAGGAGGTTGCTTACGGACTGGTGTTCCTGAATTGCAACTTGCGCAAAGCCGCAGGCGTTGCGGCGAACAGCAGCACGCTCATGCGACCGTGGCGTGATGATGGCCACAGTGCTTTCATCAATTGTGCCATGGACGATCACATTTCGGCCAAGGGCTGGGGCGAATGGGATGGTCGCGAGAAGACGTGTCGTGCCGTGGAATTCGGCAGCAAGAAGCTCGACGACACCCCGCTCGACCTGTCGCGTCGCGCGCCGTGGGTGAAGATATTGAATGCCGAGGAGGTGGGGCGTTACAAAGTTGCCGAAGTGCTGAACGGTTGGGATCCAGAGACGCAATCCGTGACGACCGCTTCGGCTGGACGGTGAGTGGTGCGTTGGTGGTGGCAGTGAAATCAAATTTTTGAAAATCATGATTGAACATTCGCGATGGTTTGTTCGGGCGGTGACTGTGTTGGTGGCGGGGCTGATGTTTGCAGCCGTTTGCCAGGGTGAAGAGAAGGCGGTGACGTCGATCACGCCGTCATCCGCTCCGGCGCCGGGACCATTGACGCTCTGGTATCGGCAACCAGCGCGCGAGTGGGTCGAGGCATTGCCGCTCGGCAATGGCCGGCTCGGTGCGATGGTGTTTGGTGGTGTGGATCAGGAACGTTTGCAGTTGAACGAGGACACCATCTGGGCTGGCGGTCCGTATGACCCAGCGAACCCGGCGGCGTTGGAGGCGTATCCGAAAGTTCGCGAACTCATTTTTGCCGGCAAGGCGGACGAGGCTACGAAATTGGTTTCCAACTCGGGCATGGCGATTCCGCTGCGCCAAGCTTCTTACTCGACGCTGGGCAATCTCATTCTCAGTTTCCCTGAACGTTCGCCGGTGACGGAGTATCGCCGCACGCTCGACATCAATCAGGCGGTGGCGACGACTACCTTCAAGCGCGGCGACGTCACTTACACCCGCGAAGTGTTCAGCACCGCGGCGGATCAAGTCATCGTCGTGCGGTTGACGGCGGACAAGCCGGGGCAGGTCCATTTCGCGGTCGCGTTCAACACGCCGCACAAGCCGACTGAAGTGACCACCAAAGGCAAGCGTTTGAAGCTAACCGGCACGAGCAACAAACATCAGGACAATCCCGGCGTGATTCGCTTCGAGTC
>CAYQWK010000894.1:0-1516 GCA_964420805.1 uncultured Bifidobacteriaceae bacterium
CGGGTGGTCTTTCCAGTGTGCAAGCGATTGCCACCGGCTGGCATCACGGCGTGGATTTCCTGCAATGGACCGGCTCGCAGATGCAGAAGGACGCGCTCCAACGCCTCCACGATTTCAGCGCCGACCTGCACGCCACCGAAGCGAAGGCCAAGGACGCGAAGTTCGGCAAAGCCGCCTTCAACCGGGAACTCGAACAAGCCCGCTGGCGGATGTTGCGCGCCCAGACCAGTTGCAATCTCTTCTGGGGCGAAGCGTGGGTCCACCGCCTCCATGACGACTTGAATGCGGCGACACCGTTCTTGGAAGCAGCGAAGGCGTTGATTCCGCCGTCGGAAGCGGGATCAAAACCGCCCGAGCCTCAAGCCCAGGAGCCCCACCAATCTTCGAAGTCCTGACGTTCCCGGGCGACGCGCAATCCGCGTTCGTCATGCCACACCACAGCCGCGTGACCGTGCGAGAAGCGCGTCTCCCACGGGATGTGATAGGCACCCGCCTCCATCCAAATCAGGTGATCTCCGGCGCGAATCGCGCGCGGCATCGAGCGGAGCGCCAGTTGATCGAACGCCATGCACGTCGGTCCGCACACTGCCGTCAACGCGCATGCGCCCTTGCGTTCGGGCAACGTGAGGAGTTCGTGCTGCTCCCAGTTTGAGATGAGTGCGTTCATGGTGCGTCCACCGTCGCAGATCAGTTGACGCACGCCGCGCCGCGCCTTCACGTCAAGAACCTTGGTGACCAGCACACCGCTGCCAGCGCTGACAAAGCGCCCGTTCTCCAGCCAGATTTCGCGGAGGTCAGGAAAGAGCTTTGCGGCGCGCGCAAGAACTTGGGCCAAACCGGTGGCCACTGGTTGGCAGACGAACCCACCCACAACCCCTCCAAGGTGGGGAGCCGTGCCTGTAGGACGCCGCGGATGTGAAATCTTGTTCCCCTCCTTGGAGGGGTTGGGGGTGGGTTGCCTCGAGCTCGGAACACACTCACGCCAGCCTTCATCATAAACGTCTCCGGCACGGGAACGCGTATGTTGTGGCGGCAGTCCACCACCCACGTCGAGAAACTTGGGGCTGACTCCTGTGGCTTTGCAGACACTGGCGACTTCCTGGATTGCGCATTCGTAAATCGCCGGTGAAGCCACGTTGGTCCGTAGATGGAAGTGGACAATTTCCACCGTCACGCCAGCCCGCTTCAATCGTTGCATCGCCGCCTTTGCTTCATTCGGCGTAAAACCAAACTGCGTCGGCAACTTTGGATTCTCAGGGTCAAACTCCTGGCTCGTGCAATTGCGCAGGCCAACGCGCCATTTCAACTTCTTGGCCAGTGGCAGCAGTGCATTGAGTTCGGCGATGGAATCGAAGTTCACGGACAGTCCGCGCAGCGGAAGCTGGGGCAGCCAGTGATGCTTGGCCGGGCCATTAATGAGGATGCGATTGGGGGTGAAACCTTCGGTCAATGCGGCGCGCAGTTCAAACTCACTGACTACTTCGATGTTGCCGCCTCGTTCACGCCACCAGCGCAG
>CAYQWK010000895.1:0-1515 GCA_964420805.1 uncultured Bifidobacteriaceae bacterium
CTGGACGACAACATTCCACTGGGTGGGATCCCCATTATTCCGCTTTTGATCGCACAGTGCTGTCCGGTTTTGATCGCACCACGACACCGCACTTAAACACGCTTGCATTTACCCGATCTCTTGCGGGCGTTGATCGCGGTGCTGGCGGTGCGGCTCTTGAGCACCAAACTGCTGGCGCACAGCCGGCCGGACTGCTGGGAAGCGGCGCAGAGCTTCGGGCCGGAGGGCGGCTGGACGAACGGGAAATTGTTGGTGGGCATGGCGCGGCGGCGAGGGTGCTGGTAGCCATCATGGCCCCTGCAAGCGGAAGAATCGCTGGCCGTTGGTCGCGGCGGGCAGGGTGACACGCCACTCGTTGTTGGTGAACACGGCGCTGTTCGTCAGGGACAGCCATGCGACGGGCGGCGTGAGGTTGGTGGCGTATTGAACATCGAATGCACCCGCCGCCGGCCACAAAAGAATCAGCGCGTTGGACGCGCGCTCGACCGCGAGCGTCATCGCGGTCGGCACGAGGGTTGTGGCATTGAGTTCAAAGTCCATCGATAGGTCCGAACTGGTTAGCGCGTTCTGGTGGACTTCGATGGCGACGACGTTGGTGCCGGTCACCAGCAGCGCCGGATCAAACGCCGCATCTAGCCAGGTGGATTCCGCCAGTCCGCCGAGCGCGATGAGCGCGGGCGTCTGGTTGGTGATGATGCCGGGCGGCATGTTCGTGTCGCGCCAGGCTTCCACGCCGTTGAGGTAAATTACCGCACCGTCATCGCGGAGGATTTGTGCATCGAGTGAAATGACGCGGCTCGCGTCGGGCACGAGGAACGCGTGACGGAAGTAAGTCGTCCACTGGCGGTTGCTGGCGATGACGGTGTCAGGGAGGAGACCGTTGGCATCGCCGAACCCGAGCATCGAGGGGCCGCTGCTCCACGCGCTGTCGTTGAAGGTATTGCTTCGCCACGCCGTGCCGAGGTCGTTGGTCTGTGCGAAAAATTTCCACATCGAACCCACGGGCACGAAGCTCGAGTTCACCGACTGGCTCGAAGTGGTGTCGAACACGCGCAGCTTCACCTGCCCGGGCGTGGCAGTAGAGAGCAGGCACGCATAACCCGCCGGGGTGCTGCCTAGCGTGATGCCACTGTTGTTGAAGGTGTTCGTCGGATTGTAAGTGAACAGCGTGTAAGTGCCGGGACCGAATCCGGCCACGGGCAGCACGATCAGTGTGCCGGCGAGGGTCAACGCGCCGTTCACCACCACGGCGTCGCTGTTGGTGCCGAGTTCAAAGTTCAGGTTCGAGAATTCGCCCAGGGTCAGGTCGTCGTTGAAGGTGAGCGCGCCAATGCCGTTGCCCGGCGCGAGTGTGGCGAAGTCGGCGAGTGTGGTCGGGCTGCCGATGAAACCCGCGCCGCCGAGCGTGGTTCCGGCAATAACGGAAAGCGCGCCCGAACCGGTGCCGCTGCCAGTCGCGTTGTTCACCATCAACGCGCCGCCCTCGACCGTCGTGCCGCCACTAAAGGTGTTGTT
>CAYQWK010000896.1:0-1515 GCA_964420805.1 uncultured Bifidobacteriaceae bacterium
GCGTGGACGCGCGCCGCGTGATGAAGTGGGTGCAGGCGCAACTGCGCGCAAACCCGGCCACGCGCGGGCTGGTGAACAAGATTGACCCGGCCATGTACCGCGAGGCCGCCGAGCAGGCGGCCGCGCGCATGGGCAAGGCGCCGGGGCAGGTTGGACTGTTCGATTCGGATGATGCCGCGAGCGCGGCGGTGCAGGGCGATTTGTTTGCGGGCTCGGCAGCGGCCGAGCCAACGCAGCGCAAAGCGGTTCGCCGCATTACGAGCTTTGGCGAACTCCCCGATCTGGCCAGCTTCGTGCCGTCCAATGTGCGCGCCGCGGTGAAGCGCCTGGTCGACGAGCACTACAAGACGGCAGCAGAAGAAAAAATCGACCCGAAAGACCGAGCGGATGCCGAGGCTGCGCTGGCGCCGTTCATGGAGATGGCGCGAGGGGCACAAGGGGATTTTGATGCTGCCATCGAGCGGCTCGGCGAGCGCTTCGTCGGCCACATCCTGCCGCCTGGGCTCAAGAAAATCGGCCGCGCAGCCGAGAAGTTGGTGGCCGATGGCCGTTTGAGTGACGGCAGCTACGACGGCTCCAGTATCAAGGACTTGCTGCGCGCTACCGTGCTGGTGAACGCTCACGCCGATGGCGTTGCCGTGCTGGACGCCCTTTACGCCGAATTCGACGTGGTGCGGGTCAAAAACCGAACCGAAGTGGTTCTGCCGCCAGGCAAGTACAAGGGGTTGAAGAACGAGGGCCGGAACCAAGACGGCTACGGCGATTTCATGGTGAACGTGCGCCTGAAAAACGGCCTGGTGGCCGAGATTCAGGTCAACACGCCTGAGATGGTGGCCGCCAAGGAAGGCGGCGGGCACAAGCTGTTTGAAGTGGCGCGCACTTCAAGTGCGCCGGCGGCTGTGCGTAATGCCGCGTCCGGGGCGATGCGCGATCTTTACGGCGCCGCGTTTTCAGCGTTCCAGGCCGCCGACTTGCGGAACCGGGCCTCGTTCGACGAGAGTCCGGGCGACGACGGCCGCATGGCCATCAACTTCAAGTCGCCCGAGTCGAGCAACCGGAACCAGCGGCCATCTGGAAACCCAACATATTCATCGCCGCCGAACGATTCCTCGAAAACGCAGCCGGGCGGGAATTTGTCTGGCACTTTCATGGCTTCTCCTGATGCCTCTATTGTAGGCGATCGTGGGGTAAAAAGCGACGGCGGTAATGCAGTTTCGCAACAAAGTCAAGCGCAAAATCGCGCGGCGCGCAACAATACCCAAAACGACCTGTTTGGAGCATCCAATGCCGATCCTCAAGGAAACCGTCCGCCTGGCGATGAAGGAGCAGGCACCGGAGCTGTACCGTCAACTGGAGCGCAGCGGCAAGCTGGCGGGCTTCGTGAAGGAGCAGACGGACGAACTCAACGCGGAGATTCACGACGCGGTGATGCAGCGAATGATGAAGCCCGACATGCAGGCGACGGATAGGAAATTCAACCGCATGAGGCCAAGTATGGCACGAGTTTTTGGCCTC
>CAYQWK010000897.1:0-1024 GCA_964420805.1 uncultured Bifidobacteriaceae bacterium
ACATCAATCCCTGAAAGAAATCGTGGCGGTCACTGCCGTCGAACTCGCCGCTCTTCATGCAGCAGTTCTTGAAACCGGCGTGCTGAACCACATGGGCAAGGGTCGTTGCGACCCAGCTTTTCCAGCAACTCCTTGTCGCCATGCACAACACGCCAGCTGCCGAGTGAACGCTTCACGCCGGTCTCGGACGGGAAGCCTTTCTTGCGCTTGCTGGTCTTAACCCTGCTGGGTTCGAAAGCAGAAGAGGTCTGCGGCCGGTTGGATCTTTTTCATGATGGCCTCCAAAAATAATTACCGCCGGATGGCGGCGGGCGGATTGTACTCGGAGAGATTGAGGATTGCGAATATTCGCGGGGACGGATTGAAGCAATCGAGTGCGAATTGCCACCAAAGGCTGCACTTCTTACTGGGTTGTCACCGCACTCCGCAACGCCTTCATCTTCCCTTCATCCGGCTTGCCAAAGAAGCGGTCGTTGCCCTTGCCCTTCACCAGCAGGCCCCAGGCGGCGCTGCCGTCTTCGTTGAACAGCACATAGAACTGGTTGGTGTCGCAGTCGTGCGTTTTGCACACCATGTTGACCATGTAGTTCTTGCCCTCCAGCTTCACCGGCTTGCCGGGTGTGGCCGGGCCGTCCTGGGTTTTGGCGTAGGCGGCGAGCCAGGCATCCACTTTCTTCTCGTCCTTGAACAGCGCCTTCCAGGACTTGGCATAGGCCGGCTTGGCGAGCAGGTCGTAGAGGTAGGGCGGCTCGGCGGGCTTGGCAGGGGTCTGGGCCGATGTCTGGGCAAGGGCGGAGGCGGAGAACGAAAGGAACAGGGCGAGGACGGCGATGCGGAACGGCATGGGGGGCTCCGGATAGGCGGGTGGACCACGAATGAGGCAGGTGACTGGGAGGCAGTGTAGCAAGGGCAGCACAGCCCGCGCCCTGCGCTGGAGTGAATATTCCCAGGGAGCGCCACGAGAAGTGGCCGGACCTAACAGAGTCATTGCAATCCCATTCGGCAAATTGGATTGCACTTCGCG
>CAYQWK010000897.1:1034-1515 GCA_964420805.1 uncultured Bifidobacteriaceae bacterium
TCCCAAATCGAAGCGCTTGGCTGGTAGCCTCGCGGCATTCAGATTTCGCTTCCGGAGCCTCGCGATGCGCGACTTCCGCCTGCTCACCCGCACCCTTGTTCGTATTCTTCTTGCAGCCTCGTTGTCCGTCTTCGTCACGACGGCCTCGGCACAGACAGTTCGCCAATGGAATTTCGCTCCCGGCACTTGTCCGGATGCGGGGCAACCCGCGACAGTGAGCACCAATCTGGCGGTCATCACCTACAACTTCCCGCCCCGCCCGGCGACAGAGGGCATGAATGAATATCCCGCGTCAGTCACCGTCACGCGCGAGCAGTGCCCGAATTCCACCTACATGGCACTGCGGTTGACCATTTCATTGGCACCAGGGGCAGCCGCCACCTACGTGCCGCGCTTCCAGATCACCCAGCGCGGGATTGACTATGGCTGCGCAGGCATCGCCTACACCGGCGCGGAAGGCGAAGGACCAGGGGGCCAGTAC
>CAYQWK010000898.1:0-1514 GCA_964420805.1 uncultured Bifidobacteriaceae bacterium
CGCACCAAGTTCGACGGTCAATTGCCGCATTTCCGGTCCAATTCCTTTTCGACCTGCTTCACCAACTGGCTTACGCTTCCGGCCAGGCTATTGACCACGATATCTGCGATTTCACGGTAGAGGGGGTCGCGCTGCGCGAACAACTCCTGGAGTTTGGCAAGCGGATCCGCCACCTGCAGCAGCGGCCGGTTCGGATCGAGTCGCGTTCGTTCGAACAGAAGGGACGGCGTCGCATGCAGGTAGACAACCGTACCGCCACGCCGCAAAGCGGCCCTGTTTTGCTCGCGCAGGACCGCTCCCCCGCCAGTGGCGACGACTTGCCCGCTACCATCCGCCAGTTCGGAAATTACGCGCGTCTCGCGATCGCGAAATCCCTGCTCGCCCTCGATGTCGAAGATCACCGGTATGCGAACTCCGGTGCGCGCCTCGACTTCATGGTCCGCATCGACGAAGCTCCTGTGCAGCCGGCGCGCCAGTTGCCGTCCGACGGTTGTCTTGCCGGCTCCCGGCATGCCCACCAGGAAAATGTTGTCCTTGCCCGCATTCACCGTTCGATTCTAGCAGCGCACGAAAAAAGGGCCGGCACAGGGCCGGCCCCACTTATACGGTATTCCCGGCGCCTAGCGCTGTGCCAGCGACTCCGCAACGATGCGCGGCGTGATGAACACGAGCAACTCGCTGCGGGTTGCGCTCTTGGATGTCGTCTTAAACAGGAAGCCGACGTAGGGCAGGTCGCCGAAGAAGGGTACACGATCCTGCGTCTGCGTTTCGCTTTCGATCGCAAAACCGCCGATGACGACCGTGCCGCCGTTTTCCACCATGACGTTCGTGGTCACAGTATTGCTGTCGAGGCTACCCGTGGTTGCGTTGGTAATCGTGCTCTTGGCGATGTTCAGTTCCAGGCTGATGCGGTTGTCGGGATTGAT
Source organism: uncultured Bifidobacteriaceae bacterium (assembly GCA_964420805.1). Classification (GTDB taxonomy): domain Bacteria; phylum Verrucomicrobiota; class Verrucomicrobiia; order Limisphaerales; family SIBH01; genus JANNGC01. Next base: position 927 of record CAYQWK010000898.1, read on the forward strand.
CGAGGGCGTGACGCCCAGGGTCAGCGGTGCGGAGAACGTCTGGTAAATCGGCAGGCCGGTGGTGGCGTTGACGCCGGCAAGGATGGTGACCTGGCGGGTGTAGTTGATCGTCGCCGCCTTGCGGTTCAACGTAATGATGCGCGGCGCGGAAACGCTCTTGTTGCGCGAATCGTTCTCCGCCGCCTGCAACTCCACTGAAACCAGACGTGTCGCCGCGGCATTGAACAGCATGAAGCCGAAGTTGCCTGCACCGGCAAGCGAGTAGCTTGGACGGAATATCACCGGAGTTGCGGACAGGGATGGAGTTGCCGGCGGATTGCCGAACACGTCGACATTACCCGTCGCCAGGCCGTTGTTGGGGGAGGCGCTGAAGGCGATACGGGTACTCGTTCCCGGTATCTGGTAGCCCCCACCGGTTTGCATGGCACCTGCAGTCAGGCGAACCCCGAGCGAGTTGGCGAATCCGGTCGAGGCCTCGACGATGCGCGCCTCGATCATCACCTGCTTGGGCGGAATGTCTACGCTGCGGATGACTTCGCGGATGGCGTCGACCACGGCCTGCGTATCGCGGACGAAGACCTGGTTGGT
>CAYQWK010000899.1:0-966 GCA_964420805.1 uncultured Bifidobacteriaceae bacterium
CGATTGAACACGATGGCAAGGTCACCGCATTCGTCATGGGTGGACACTTCGACACGCGCCGAAAGATCGCCCCGCCCGACTGCCTCCACGCTGTCGCGCAGCCGTTCCAGCGGCTCGACGACACGACGCACGAAGAACCACACGACCACGCCGCCGAGCAGGATGCCCACGGCACTGACCAGCAGAATGGCGAAGCGGGTTTGTTGCAGCATCTGCAACGGAACCTCACAGGAGTTCAAGACCAGATAGCCGATGTCCGCGCGACCGGGCGCCGATTGAAACTGGCCATACCTCGCAAAGTAGGGCGTGCTTCCAAGTTCGACCCGCGTGAGGTCGCCGGCGGCAGACGCACTCTGCAGGTTGGTTGCACTCCCGGCGAGCATAGTGCCTTGAGACTGGATGGTCAGCGGGCTCAACGAGGAACCTGCCACCTTGCCATGGGCGAAAAACACGACTTCGCACTTGGTCTGTGCGCTCAGTTCCTGCGCGACCCGATCGCCCACTTCCGTGCCGATCGCCAAAGCCCCGAGCAATTCATTTCCGACCCCCATCACCGGCACGGCCACCACGTCCATGAGTCGGTCGCCAACGATGATGGTATCCACGCGCTCGTCGCCCGCGAGGGCTTCACTGATTGCGCGATCACCGTCCGTCTGAAAGTCGCCAATCGGGAGATTCAATCCGGGCCGGGCCGCCGCCGCCAGCATGTCGCCATCGTCAACCGTGAAACTCATTACATCAACTCCTTGCTCAAAACCAATCTCTTGAAACAAGAACTGGCGAACAGTTTCTGGATCGCGGGTCTGGAACGTGGCTTTGTAACGGGGTTCATTCCGGCGGCCACGGAACCGGTTCAGCAGATTGTTGGCGCGGATCTCCTGAGACTTTTTGAACACGGCGTCAGCGGTATCGAGCGTCCGACGCGCATCGGCCTCGGCTTGGGCGGTGACCCGGTCTGTGACCACC
>CAYQWK010000899.1:976-1514 GCA_964420805.1 uncultured Bifidobacteriaceae bacterium
ACCCAGGTGATGGCTGCCACCAGCGCTCCCATGATGAACAAGACCGGCAACAACAGCTTCGACCGGAAGCTGAGCAGGATGGCAGCGCGGAGTTTGCCCATGATGCGTCAGAGTTTGGGCAACCCGGTGATGCCGAGTTGAAAATCCACTTTGACCTCGCCGGAGGCCGGCACCGTGATTTCCTTCTCCTGCATCGGCAATCGCTCGTGCCAGGCCTTCAACTTGTAGGTGCCGGGAGGAACGTCGGTGATGGAATAGCCGCCTTTGTCATCCGTCCGCGCAAAGAACGGGTTCTCCAGCACGAGCACGATGCAACTCATCGTTGAATGGATCGAGCAGAAGACGTCCACGCGGCCGGGCTTGTCGAACGTGACACTCTTCGAATCACCGCTCTTGTAGAGTCCAAGGTCGAACTGTTTCGCATCGGAGAACGAAAAGACGTTGTGGTAGATGCGGTCGTTGTTCGGCCACTCGACACTCGTCCCAACCGTGATCGGCAACACGTGCGGCAGGAACTGCGCCCCCTCCTGCGTCACCT
>CAYQWK010000900.1:0-1511 GCA_964420805.1 uncultured Bifidobacteriaceae bacterium
CATCGAGTACGCGGCGTTTTTGTAGGCAGGGTACTGAAGGTACACCACGATTCCGGCCACAAACAGCAAACCAGCCAGTACGTAGTGTGGAATCAACAGCTTCGTGGATGGACGAACGACCATGTGCGCGACCGGGACACCGGACATAAAGTGTGGGATGTTCTCCGAATGGCTATTGTATACCCTCCGCGCGCTCCGGCTGGTGGGGAATCAGCGTGCGAATCGTGCGATCGTACTCGGCAATGTCGAGTTTGAGGTGCGTGGAGACCGAGTGTTCGCGCGCGCCTTCCATAACAAGCTCCCAGCCAGGTTAGCTGGACATTTCGGCCAGGAGTTTGCGCATGTGGTCGAAAGACTTGATCATGCCGGGGACCGGGTTGTCGGCGTTGATTTCGTATTCGAGCATGCAACCGCCGCGGAAGTTCATCTTCTTGAGAGTGGCGAAGATTTCCTTCATTGGCATGGCGCCTTCCCCCACGGCGACGTGCGCGGTTTTGTCCTTCAGGTCTTTGAGATCTTTGACGTGCAGGTCGAACAGGCGCTTGCCGGCCACGCGTATCGACTCCACCACGTCGCGCCCGGTGCGGGCCGTATGGCCGATGTCGACGCACAGGCCCATGCGGGCGTCGCGGCCCTTAATGGCTTCGAGAACGCTCTGCGGGTCGGGAAAGAACTTGTCCTCGGGGCCGTGGTTATGGATCGCGACCCGGATGTTGTACTCCTTCACCATCTTCTCCACCGTCGGAATGGTGGCCTGCGAAGGGGCGCAGACAATCATGGGCATGCCGGCGCCTTTGGCGTATTCGAACATCGCGCGGATCTTGGCTTCGTCGCCCTTCAGGTCGATATTGCCGCCGGACATGATCTTCAGGCCCGCGGCTTCAAATTCCTTACGGCCGGCGGCCAGTTCTTCCGGGGTTGAGTTGTAACGGAGGTGATACTCCTTCACCGAAAGGTGTGTGACGCCCATCTTCTTGATGCCGGCGATGGCGTCCCCGCGGGACAGCTTCCGCAACGAGTACGTGGCCACGCCCAGGTGGAAGGGGACGTTGGCCGCTTTGGCGAACAGGGGAGCGGCGGCGGCAGCCGAAGCAAGAAACGAGCGTCGAGTGGATTGCATTTCAGTATCGTTCTTTGTAGTGTACTCTCGCCGGCCTTAATAGAGGCGCACGCCGCGCGGTCCCGGCGGACGTTGGAGGTGAATGGCGTCGACAAAGCGAACCTTGTTAGTGCTCCGGGTCATCACCAGCGACTGCGTTCGGGAACCGTCGCCGAAAAAGCGGACGCCCTGCAGCATCGCCCCCTGGGTGACCCCGCAGGCGGCGAAGATGATCTTTTTGCCGGGGGCCAGGTCGCGGGCGGTGTAGATGCGCTTTGAGTCGCGGATGCCCATGCTCTGCACGCGTTCTTCGAGTTCGGGAGTATTCACCACCAGGCGGGCGAGCATTTCGCCGTGCAGGCACCGTAGCGCGGCGGCGGTGATGACCCCTTCGGGCGCGCCGCCGGAACCG
>CAYQWK010000901.1:0-1503 GCA_964420805.1 uncultured Bifidobacteriaceae bacterium
GCGTTTGCACTCGGCGTAGAGCGCGTCATAGACGATGAATTCGCGGTCGAGGATTTCGTGGTCGCTCAGACCCAGCGCGTTGAATCCGAACGCGACCCAGCGCAAGCCTTCGCCAGCGGGATGCGGCTTCGATGGATGCGAGTCCGCCGCTCGAACAATTTCTGCAAGCAACCGCAACGCTGGATCGGTGAGCTTGTGCTTTTTCAAAATGGAATCGAACGAAACATCTTCGCGGTGATGTCCGAGTTCACAGCCTTCGATGTCGTAAGGCGTCGCGCCGAGTTCCTTGGCCTTGGCTTCAACTTGATTGGCGGGCACGAATAGAAAGTCAGCCTGCGGGTCAATGAACTTGCGGATGAGCCACGGGCACGCCACGCGGTCCACTTTTACTTTTTCACGGGTGATCCATTTCATGGTGCTACTTCTTGAGTTGTTGGTAGAGCGCGTCGAAACATTCGCCACCGCGCTTGAGCAGTTCCTCATCACTCAAACCGCTCTTACCCCAGCCTTTCAGCACGCGGTCAATGCCGATGCACTCGGTCGTTTGGAATTTGCCATCCTCCAAGTCGGCGTCATGCACCATTTCGGCGATCTTGAGAACGGCCTTGTCTGTGATTCCGAAACGCTTCACCAGCGTTTCAAAAGTGCAGTCTTCGCCGTGATGCGAGAACTCCACTTCAAACATATCGTAGGGAATCGCGTCGGGGCGCTGGGAAGGACTTACCGCAAAGACGAACTTCGCCTTTGGATCAATGAACTTGTGGATGAGCCATGCCGAACCCACGCGGTCAATCTCCGGTCGGCGACGAGTCAGCCAGGTGCGACCGAGGAACTTCTTCGCGGCAAGTGGCGTTCCGGCCTTTGCCTCACCGTTCCGCAAGCTCGAAGCACGTTTTAAGAGCATTTGGGCATCTTGCGCGCGAGCGCATTCGAAGAAGTCAATTTTGCGGATCTCCTCGAATTGCCGGGTTAGCTTTTCAAGGTCGGCCGCAAACGTATCACCGGGACGTTTCTTGTTCTGCGCAATCAATTCGTTCAGTGGTCCAAGCAACGCAGCGTAATCCGTCGCCCTTGCTTCGTTGAACTGGCGCGCAATCTCCTCGTGTTTCAGTCCTTCGATCTCGGTGACATGAATAATGGTCGCCTCTCCGCCACCGTCTCGGACCTGCTGCGCCAACCATTGCAGCCGCTCGTGATGCTCCGGTTTGTCAGGCAGGAGATAGGCGGAAGTCTTCTATGCCAGCGCGCCGCATTTTTTGAGCTGCCGCCAAAGGTTGACGCGCGCCGAGCCTTTTTTGGTCGGTAATCCATAGAGAAGCAAAATCCACTTGTTGGGGACAGTCACGCCCGGATAGTAATGCGATGTAATACATATTTCAATTTGGAATAGCTGAACACAGGCGATACAGTTCCGTTATGCAATTTCTCACGCGAATCTTTTGCCTTTCATGTTTTGTGGCCGTATCAGCACGCGTGGCGGCGCTCGATACCGCCACGATTGAG